>NZ_MSJL01000030.1 GCF_001921825.1 Streptococcus acidominimus | reverse complement strand
AAGTCAATGGTAAGTTTGTAGCGCCCATGATTTACAAACAAAGCATGACCAGTCACTTCTTTGTCAAATGGTTTGAAAGTCAGTTATTGCCGGCTTTAGATAGCCCTCACATAGTGATTATGGACAATGCTACCTTTCATCCAAAAGCACAATTAGATGAGCTTTGTATCGCAAATCACCATTTCTTCCTACCTTTGCCACCCTATTTTCCTGAACTAAATCCGATTGAAAAAGCATGGGCTAACCTTAAGAAGAAAGTCATGGAGTTACTACCCAAATATAACTCGGTGATAGAATGTCTGAACAATGTTTTTTAAAGTGAAACAACTTAATACCTTGCTCCTATCAGCTTTTACAGTTCTTTTTGCTCCCGTTATCTTTTCGTATTTTCTGGTAATGTTTTATTTGCTATAAGTACATTTTTGTTTTTATGGTATAATAAAATTAGTATTTAGATGGAGATGATACCCTCTGGAAAGGAAAAAAGCTAAATTGTATTACAAATTTTTACTATTCGATCTTGACCATACCTTGCTGGATTTTGCAAGGGGTGAGGAGCAGGCTTTGAATCAATTTTTGGAAGTGATGGGAGTTGAGGATAAGGAGACTTTTAAGGCTTATTATAAGCCCATGAATCAGGCCATGTGGAAAGAGTTAGAACAGGGGAAAATCAGCAAGGTTGACCTCATCAATACACGCTTTGCGCGTGCCTTTGCACATTTTGGGCGTGAGGTAGATGGACGAGAAATGGCACTGCTCTATCAAGATTATATCAGCCAGCAAGGGCAAACCTTTGATGGCGCAGTTGACCTGTTGCAGCAATTGCTAGAGCTGGGCTATGACTTGTACGGTGCGACCAATGGTGTGACCTACATTCAGGAAAATCGTTTGGCGCATTCACCAATTCAATCCTTTTTCAAGGAAATCTTTATTTCAGAGCAAATGGGAACGAAAAAACCAGAGGCGCTCTTTTATGAAAAAATAGCAGAGCGGATTCCAGGATTTACAAAGGAGCAGGCTCTGATGATTGGTGATAGTTTGACAGCAGATGTTCAAGGAGGCAATAATGCAGGCATTGATACCGTTTGGTACAACCCGATCTCTCTGGAAAATCAGACCAATGCCCAGCCAACCTATGAAGTGAAAAACTATCAAGAATTGCTCGCCTTATTGAAAGGAAAGAAATAAGAGGAGAAGAAAATGGAAGACAGGGCTTTGCACGAAATTCGCGTCTTTGAAAATTTTGAGATGCTATCGTCAGAAAAGGGGCATGTTGCAGTAAGAACCGAGGTGGTCGAAAAGTCCTTGAATTATTATGGCTTTGCCCACGGAGGTTACCTCTTTACCCTATGTGATCAGATTGCTGGTTTGGTGGTGGTTTCGACAGGATGTGATGCAGTGACCCTCCAATCTAGTATTAACTATCTGACGTCAGGTAAGCTGGGTGACACCCTTATCATTGAGGGTAGATGTGTCCATAATGGGCGAACGACCAAGGTGGTTGATGTGACTGTAACCAATCAACAGCAGGCAGAAATTGTCAAAGCAACCTTCACCATGTTTGTTACAGGGGAGCATGTCAAAGCATTGCAGGATACTAATAGAAAGTAGGTGTTTCATGGATAAAAGGTCTCGTGTATTCTCAAGGAAAATGAAAAATAGGCAAGAAAAAGTAATTGAGGAGAGAAGGACAGCTTATCAAGAGAAATCGATACAGTATCTTTGGAATGTTCAAAAGGTAATCGCAGGCCTTTCCCTATTCGTTCTTGTAGCTTGCGCACCATCTACGGCTCAAAAGGAGGTCAAGCCCTCTTCTGCGACCGGTACAGTAGCTTCAAGCAACCGTACAAGTTCACAAGAGGAAGAGACGAGCACCTCTAGCCAGTTCAGCCAAGAAGCGACAAGTCCTGCTTCGACATCTACTAAGGCGAGCTTTAACGGTTCCTATTATAGTGTGCAGGGAAAATATGGTGAGGTCATTATTGTCAATAAAAAAGCACCCTCTCTCAAGTGACTATGCTCCGGGTGAGATTCCCGAAGCAGTCTCTGCCTTTCATGAGATAGTAGCTAAGATGCAGTCCTTGGGCTATGATGTCTCCACGACGAATTACAGCGGTTTTCGCTCCTATGAAACACAGGAAAGCCTTTACCAATCCTATGTCGCCAAAGATGGAAAAGCCAATGCAGACCGCTATTCTGCAAGAGCAGGATACAGTGAACACCAGACAGGATTAGCCTATGATATAATCGATAGCACTGGCTCCCTATTAATCGAGCCAAGTGCGACGACGTGGTTGGCTGCCAATGCCCATTCTTACGGCTTCATTGTCCGCTATCTACCGGGCAAAGAGGACAGCACAGGCTACATGCCAGAATCCTGGCATATCCGCTATATTGGCAAGGAAGCAAGTGATATCTACCAGTCTGGTCAAACCCTAGAAGAATATTTCAATCTTCCAGGTGGAGGATATGAGGATTAAATGCTTATATTTATATATGGAAAATCTCTAACTACCTCTTGATCCTCAAGGAAAATCAAAGAAATTGAATACGTCCTAAACTCTGTATCTGAAAGGGACACAGCTGTTCCGATTTTAAATAAATACAGATATAGGTGTACTCAAGGTATATTCGCCTCTCACCTCCTCCTTAGTGTGATGATTTTTGACGAGTATTACAAGAGCCGACTACAAAAACAACCCTACT
This sequence comes from Streptococcus acidominimus, assembly GCF_001921825.1. Lineage (GTDB taxonomy): Bacteria > Bacillota > Bacilli > Lactobacillales > Streptococcaceae > Streptococcus > Streptococcus acidominimus. The sequence goes on along the minus strand of NZ_MSJL01000030.1, from coordinate 25,395 downwards.
TAGTTTATTGCTAGGTAGGGTTATTATGATTCCAATAAATGAATGAGGGCTTTGATTTTCTTTTCCTGTTGATCTTTGGGGAGCTTTAGTCAATTATAAATCGTTTATGGAACAGACTCTATTAAGTCAAACTCGCTATGGGCGTAGCTTGGCTTGGAGTTTGGATAACTTCCGAACGGGCAACACTGGAAGCATTGGTCATAGAACAACGATTATAACAACAAAAATAGAAACATTAGTAGAGGCAACCAAGAGATTGCCTGTTTTGGAGGGAGAAAATAATGAATAGATTAGTGAATAAATTAGAGAAAAAATGTTCAGTTCCAGATTGTGAAAAAGCAGTATTTGGACAAGGAGCCTTCTTTTGTGGTGAGCATGAACGCGGTTTTCAAGATTTTTTAAAAGGTGCAAAAGTATTTGGAGGCACTCTTGTAGCAATAGCAATGTTTATTAAAAAATTAGCTCAAAAGTCAAAATAATGGTTCGCAACAAAAAAGTAGGCTAGTCCTACTTTTTTTGTTACAATAAAGACAATGAATGATTTGATAAGACATAAACTAACCTTACTTCCAGATAGCCCGGGCTGCTATCTGCACAAGAATCAGTACGGAAAAATTATCTACGTGGGAAAGGCAAAGAATCTGCGCAACCGCGTTCGTTCCTATTTTCGGGGAAGTCATGATACCAAGACAACGGCTCTGGTGTCAGAAATTGCTGATTTTGAATACATTGTGACCGAGTCCAATATTGAAGCTCTGCTGTTAGAAATCAATCTGATTCAAGAGAATAAGCCACGCTACAATATCATGCTCAAGGACGACAAGTCCTATCCCTTTATCAAGATTAGCAATGAGCGGCACCCGCGCCTGATGATTACGCGTCAGGTTCGCAAGGACGGTGGACAGTATTTTGGTCCCTATCCAGATGTAGGTGCTGCCAATCAGACCTTGAAGCTACTGGAGCGCCTCTATCCATTTCGGAAATGCAAGTTACCAGAAAATAAATACTGCCTGTATTACCACTTGGGACAATGTCTAGCGCATGGCGATCAGATGCCTAGTCGGGAGGACTATGCCCAAATGGCAACCGAAGTTAGCCAGTTTTTGACGGGGCATGATGATAAGATTGTCCGCCAGTTACAGGAAAAAATGCAGACCGCTGCCAGCAGTCTGGAATTTGAAAAGGCTGCTGAATATCGCGACCTCTTACAGTCCATTTCAACGCTTCGTACCAAGCAACGGGTGATGGCAAAGGACTTACAGGATCGCGACGTATTTGGCTACTACGTCGAAAAAGGCTGGATGTGCGTACAGGTATTTTTCGTCCGTCAAGGGAAACTAATCGAGCGCAATGTCAATCTTTTCCCCTATTACAACGAAGCAGAAGAGGATTTCTTAACCTATCTGGGACAGTTTTATCGCAACCAACAGCACTTAATTCCCAAAGAAGTGCTCATTCCGCAGGATATTGACCAAGAAGCGGTGAAAAGTTTGGTGGATGCTAAGATTGTCAAACCCCAGCGGGGTGAGAAAAAGCAGCTCCTGCAGCTGGCAACCAAGAATGCGCGTGTTAGCCTACAACAGAAATTTAACTTACTAGAGAAGAATCTAGAAAAGACACAGGGAGCGATTGAGAATATTGGTCGGCTATTAGGTATTCCGATCCCAATTCGTATTGAAGCCTTCGACAATTCCAATATCATGGGAACCAGTCCTGTATCGGCAATGGTCGTCTTTGAAAATGGTGTCCCCAATAAAAAGGAATACCGCAAATACAAAATCAAGACCGTAGTAGGACCTGATGATTACGCTTCAATGAAAGAAGTGCTCTATCGCCGCTATCACCGTGTCCAAAAAGAGGGCTTAACTCCGCCAGACCTGATCATCATCGACGGTGGTCAAGGTCAGGTCAAGGTAGCAAAGGAAGTGATTGAGCAGGAGCTTGGCATGAACATTCCGATTGCAGGCTTGCAAAAAAATGACAAGCACCAGACCCACGACTTGCTCTTTGGCAATCCCTTGCAGGTGATTCCACTTTCCCGCAATTCTCAGGAATTTTTTCTCCTGCAACGGATTCAGGACGAAGTACACCGCTTTGCGATCACCTTCCACCGTCAGGTACGGTCTAAAAATTCCTTCTCCTCTAAACTGGATGGAATTGAAGGGCTTGGTCCTAAACGCAAGCAGGCACTTTTGAAGCACTTTAAATCCTTAACCAAAATCCAAGAAGCGAGCTTGCAAGAGATTGCAGAAGCAGGGATACCTTATAAAGTTGCTCAGACTGTAAAAGAAAAACTAAATGAGCAAGATCAGCGTTGAAAATTTCTGCTATTCATGATAAAATGAGGGAAAGTTGAAAGAATAGTCACAAAAAGGAGAAGTCATGGCATTTGGAGAAGAACGACACAAGAAAAATACATTCGAGAAAATAACCCTTATCGTTGTAGTTGTGATGGTTTTGGCAACCATAGCTGGATTGCTTTTGCCAGCAATCAGTGCCATTATGTAATCAGCGGGGCTGGGAGGATTCCTCTAGCCCCTCTTTTATGAAGTGAACGAATAGGAAGAAATAGGTAAATAGATGAGTATGTTTTTAGATACAGCCAAGATCAAGGTCAAGGCTGGTAAGGGTGGAGACGGCATGGTAGCCTTTCGCCGTGAAAAATATGTGCCCAATGGTGGTCCGTGGGGTGGAGACGGGGGTCGCGGTGGTAATGTGGTCTTTGTCGTAGATGAGGGTCTGCGTACCCTGATGGATTTCCGCTACAACCGCCAATTTAAGGCGGCTTCTGGTGAAAAAGGAATGACCAAGGGGATGCACGGTCGCGGTGCGGAAGACCTAGTCGTTCGTGTACCGCAAGGAACAACCGTTCGTGATGCAGAAACGGGTAGGGTCATAACAGACCTAGTGGAGCATGGTCAGGAATTTGTCGTGGCTCATGGAGGCCGTGGTGGTCGCGGGAATATTCGATTTGCAACCCCGAAAAATCCTGCCCCCGAAATTTCTGAAAACGGTGAGCCGGGTGAAGAGCGCCACCTCGAATTGGAATTAAAAGTCTTAGCAGATGTCGGCTTGGTCGGCTTTCCGTCTGTCGGAAAATCCACTTTGCTTAGCGTGATTACAGCAGCTAAGCCCAAAATCGGCGCTTATCATTTTACAACCATTGTTCCAAATCTCGGAATGGTTCGCACCAAATCAGGTGAATCCTTTGCAGTGGCAGATTTACCGGGTTTGATCGAGGGAGCCAGTCAAGGGGTAGGACTTGGAACCCAGTTTCTCCGCCATATCGAACGCACACGCGTTATCCTGCATGTTCTGGATATGTCGGCAAGCGAGGGGCGGGATCCCTATGAGGACTACCTCGCCATTAACCATGAGCTTGAAACCTACAATCTTCGCCTTATGGAACGCCCTCAGATTATTGTCGCGAATAAAATGGATATGCCAGATGCGGAAGAAAATCTCAAAGAATTTAAGCAAAAATTAGCAGCAAGTTATGATGAATTTGATGAATTACCCCAGATTTTCCCGATCTCTGGACTGGCACACCAAGGCTTGGAAAATCTCTTAGAAGCAACAGCTGAATTGCTTGATAAGACACCAGAATTTCTATTGTATGATGAGGCAGACTTTGAAGTAGAAGAAGCCTACTACGGCTTTAATCCAGAAGAGCCAGAGTTCGACATCAGTCGTTCGGATGATGCTAGCTGGATATTATCTGGTGAGAAATTAGAAAAACTCTTTACCATGACCAACTTTGACCGTGACGAATCTGTGATGAAATTCGCCCGTCAATTACGTGGTATGGGAGTGGATGAGGCTCTCCGAGCTCGTGGTGCCAAAGACGGTGATATTGTGCGTATCGGCACCTTTGAATTTGAGTTTGTGGATTAACGTTGGAAGCACATCTAAGCCAAGGACTTGATGTGCTACGGTAGCCACTATGGTGGTCTACCTACCAACCTTACTAACTCCGACCAGCCAGTAGTATCGACTGTCTGGTCTACGTGTCGTAACGGCATTTATCTTGCTCGTCATGCTATCTAGTGGGCAGACGGCAGTCGCTAAGGCGAACTGCCTAGTCACCTTACTAGTTCAGAAAGGCATTATTGTCGAATGCCTTTCTTCACGTCGTAACATATCCTAGCTTGTAAGGTTGAGCCTACTTTCCGCCATTATTCAGTATAATGTCCAGTCTGGTCTACGTGTCGTAACGGCATTTATCTTGCTCGTCATGCTATCTAGTGGGCAGACGGCAGTCGCTAAGGCGAACTGCCTAGTCACCTTACTAGTTCAGAAAGGCATTATTGTCGAATGCCTTTCTTCACGTCGTAACATATCCTAGCTTGTAAGGTTGAGCCTACTTTCCGCCATTATTCAGTATAATGTCCAGTCTGGTCTACGTGTCGTAACGGCATTTATCTTGCTCGTCATGCTATCTAGTGGGCAGACGGCAGTCGCTAAGGCGAACTGCCTAGTCACCTTACTAGTTCAGAAAGGCATTATTGTCGAATGCCTTTCTTCACGTCGTAACATATCCTAGCTTGTAAGGTTGAGCCTACTTTCCGCCATTATTCAGTATAATGTCCAGTCTGATCTACGTGTCGTAACGGCATCTATCTTGCTCGTCATCCTATCTAGTGGTCAGACGGCAGTCGCTAAGGCGCTCTGTTTAGTACCGTTTTGGTAGGCTAGTCGTTTTAGTCCTTCTTTCGACCTGTCTTGCTAAGGAGTAGCTGGTCTACGTGTCGTCACAAGCCTTGTGCTTGTCTGTTTTTGATGTGGTGATGATTTTTGCGACAACACTAGGTGACCAATTTCGCTACTGTTATTGATCGGTTGAAAGAGAGGCTGTACGGGCTGCTGGTTATGGAATAGGGACGTAAATAGGGATAGGTGCATTGTCATCTAAAGAAAATTGGAGGTTTTATTATGGGAGATAAGCCAATATCATATAAGGATAAGGACGGGAATTTTGTCTCGGCAGCTGATATCTGGAATGCGGAAAAACTAGAGGAACTCTTTAATAAACTAAATCCAAATCGCAAGTTCCGCTTGGAGCGTGAAAAATTACAGCAACAAAGCCAAGAGTAAAAAGGGAGTGGGAAAGAACTTGACTGGTTGAAAAAGAGTTCGTCTTCCCACCCCCGCACAGTTGATTAGGTCAGATTTGGAGTGAGAAACACGAACAAATCTGCCAATCAACCACTGCGCTGAGATGTTGTCATGAACCATGAGAAGCGAGGCTGGACTTGAACTCAGCCTCCTTTTTTATGCCTCTGTTCAACATTCTTCCTTGCGGATTTCTGTTAGTCCATTTTCTCCTAACTGGTAAATCGTATCGCAGACTTCTGTGAGAAAGGCTCGATCGTGGGATACGGTGAGGATTGCGCCGGGGAAAGAGGAGAAGAGCTTGCGAACCTGAGGTTGTGATGTCGGTGAAAAATTCCGTGTTGGCTCATCTAGCAATAAGATGGGACAGGCATCTAGGACGATTTTAAGGAGTAAGAGCTTAGCCTGTTGCCCACCAGATAAGGAAGAGATAGGGTGGCGAGCTTCTTCACGGGTAAATTGCAGACTAGCTAGATGAGTGAGGATTCGTTCCTCCTCTTTTTTATAAGGAGAAGAGGACAGAAATTGGAGCGGAGAAGCAAGCATATCGAGTAGGTCTTGGTAATCTTGAGGCATGTAGCCGATAGGCTGGGTCTCTTGTTGCTGCAAGATGGCATAGATTTGCTTGAGCAGACTGGATTTACCAGCGCCATTTTTTCCAATAATACCGACTTTTTCTTGGGCAAACAAGCGGAAATGCAAGCTAGAAACCAAGGTCTGCTGTCCTACTCGCAGGCTGAAATCAGCCAGATCAATCATCAATTTGTGGGCAGGAAGTGGCTCTATATGTCTAAAATGGAGCTGAATACTGTCTTCTTGGCTAGGAATTTCAGTCAGCTTGCTCGCTTCTTTCTCATAGCGTTTTTCTTGAGAGAGCACTGCCTTCATTTTCTTAGCAACCAGTCGTCCTGCAGTTGCATCATGAGTATGGCGAACCGCATGTTCGACACTTTGGTGAATGCGATGATGGCGTTCCATTTTCTTTTGGTGAGCGAGGCGTTGGTTGCGTGCCTGCTGGAATTGGCGTTCAAACTGTTCTTTTCTTGCTTGAGCATAAGGTGCGTAGCCCAGAGCTTGAACGGTGGTTCTTGCGACTTGCCGTTTTTTGATGCGTTCCAAGTGTACGATTTTGGTTGCCGTCTTGCTCAAAAAAGCCTCATCATGGGAGATAAAGATGACGGTTTTAGACGTCTGGCGAATAAAGTTTTCCAGCCATTTGAGGGTCGCTAGATCTAAATCATTGGACGGTTCATCAAGAAAGAGAATGTCCGTTTCTCGAGCTAGTTCCTTGATAAGCTGAATTTTTAATTGTTCTCCACCAGATAGGACTGATAAGCGCTGTGAATCAGCGAAACGCTTACTATCAAATTGTAAGTCCTTAGCATAGCGGTAGAGTGCCGCATAATCAAGTTCACCCTCGTCTAAGCCAAAGAAATAGTCGCTGAGCGATAGAGATCCGAGCTCTGGTGGCAAGTACTGGGGAATATAGCTGTACTTGGTAAAATGTCGCTGAATATGTCCATTAAACTGAATGTAGGATTCGACTAGCTCTTCTTTTATCATCCATTTTAAAAGACTTGACTTGCCGTTTCCCTCCTCACCAATCAGTGCGACTTTATCGCCCTTATTGACCACCAAAGACAGGTCAGCTATTAGGTCGGTCAAATCTTTTTCATGGGTCATGGTTAAATGGGTAATTTGTAACATAGGTCCTCCTTATAGAGAAATAGCCCTACCTTAACCAGTAGGACTGTTTGTCTGTATCAGCGAATCCTTTGCACAAAACTCCAGAATGGTACCGGAGCGTACCAGCCTGTTTGAAAGAGTATAGTCATTTAGTTTATATTTTTATTACTTCGTTAACTCGTCTTGCTGTACTATTGAGAAAAGTTACACTTTTCTTATCTATCGATTGAAATAGTTATCAACTATTTCAACTACCTGCGACTCGTTGCCTAGTACTAAAAATAAACTAAACGGCTATATTATACTAACTACATCAAAAAGCGCGTGCAAAAAGGAGATACAAACAGCCAAGCCTAGTGGTAAAGTAGTGATGCGCAAAAGAGTGCAGAAGCCTGCTCAATACGCTTTCAAACTTTAACAAATGACTTAGTTGTTCATTCTCCTCTTACCTCCGAGTATTGTTAGCTTTACTCTATCATAGAAAGATAGGGTTGTCAACTGCTAATTCATTCTCTTTAAAAATCAACAGGCGCTTTATCAACCCATCTATTTAGTATATAGCAGATTTGAATGATAGGGTAGGAAAACCCGCTAGTCCTAGATAGTCAAGTCAGGCAATTTTTGATATAATGACATAGAATATACCCTAAAGGATGAGATATGAATTTAGAAGATTTAAAGAAACGTCAGGAGAAGATTAGGAACTTCTCGATTATTGCCCATATTGACCATGGTAAGTCGACCTTGGCAGACCGTATTTTGGAAAAGACAGAGACCGTTTCCAGTCGTGAAATGCAGGCGCAATTGCTAGACAGCATGGATTTAGAGCGTGAGCGCGGGATTACGATTAAGCTCAATGCCATTGAATTGAACTATACGGCAAAAGATGGGGAAACCTATATTTTCCACTTGATTGACACACCGGGGCATGTCGATTTTACCTACGAGGTATCAAGGTCTCTTGCTGCCTGCGAGGGTGCGATTTTAGTCGTTGATGCTGCACAGGGAATTGAAGCGCAGACCCTAGCAAATGTCTACCTTGCCTTGGATAATGATTTGGAAATCCTGCCCATTATCAATAAGATTGACCTACCTGCGGCAGATCCAGAACGAGTGCGTCAAGAAATCGAAGACGTGATTGGACTTGACGCTAGTGAGGCAGTACCGACCTCTGCCAAGGCTGGAATCGGGATTGAAGAAATCTTAGAACAGATCGTTGAGAAGGTGCCGGCTCCAGCAGGAGACGTAACAGCACCGCTCAAAGCCCTGGTTTTTGATTCTGTTTATGATGCCTACCGTGGTGTAATCCTGCAAGTACGTGTCATGGACGGCATCGTTAAGCCGGGCGATACCATTCAAATGATGAGCAATGGCAAGACTTTTGATGTGACAGAAGTGGGAATTTTCACTCCTAAAGCCGTAGGACGTGACTATCTTGCGACGGGGGATGTTGGCTATATTGCAGCTTCGATTAAGACTGTTGCAGATACCCGTGTCGGTGATACGGTAACCCTTGCCACCAATCCAGCAGAAGCACCGCTTGAGGGCTACAAGCAGATGAACCCAATGGTGTTTGCAGGAATTTACCCGATTGATTCGAATAAGTATAACGATTTGCGAGAAGCACTTGAGAAATTGCAACTCAATGATGCCAGTTTGCAATTTGAACCAGAAACTTCCCAAGCACTCGGCTTTGGTTTCCGTTGTGGCTTCCTAGGGCTGCTTCACATGGACGTTATCCAAGAGCGGATTGAGCGGGAGTTTAATATCGACTTGATTATGACAGCTCCGTCCGTAGTCTACCATGTCAATATGACCGATGGTGAGACCATTGAAGTATCGAATCCGTCTGAATTTCCTGATCCAACTAAGATTGATAATATCGAAGAGCCCTATGTCAAGGCTCAAATCATGGTACCGCAAGAGTATGTTGGAGCGGTGATGGAATTAGCGCAGCGCAAACGCGGTGATTTCGTGACCATGGATTATATTGACGACAACCGTGTCAATGTCATTTATCAAATTCCGCTAGCTGAAATCGTCTTTGATTTCTTCGACAAATTGAAATCCTCCACCCGTGGCTATGCAAGTTTTGACTATGAAATTTCAGAGTACCGCCCATCGAAATTGGTGAAAATGGATATTCTTCTGAATGGTGACAAGGTTGATGCTCTCAGCTTTATTGTCCACAAAGAATTTGCTTATGAACGCGGAAAATTGATTGTTGATAAGCTCAAGAAAATCATTCCCCGTCAGCAATTTGAAGTTCCTATTCAAGCTGCAATCGGACAAAAAATTGTCGCACGTAGTGACATCAAAGCCCTCCGGAAAAACGTCTTGGCAAAATGTTATGGAGGAGACGTCTCTCGAAAACGCAAACTCCTTGAAAAACAAAAAGCCGGTAAAAAACGCATGAAAGCTATCGGAAGTGTCGAAGTCCCACAAGAAGCCTTCCTCAGCGTATTGAGTATGGATGAGGAATAAAACAGTCCAGTGGACTGTTTTATCCCGAGCTAGTTATTCCGAAAAGCGAGGCAAGTCCAGTGGACTGTTTTATCCCGAGCTAGTCATTCCGAAAAGCGAGGCAAGTCCATTGGACTGTTTTATCCCGAGCTAGTCATTTCGAAAAGCGAGGCAAGTCCATTGGACTGTTTTATCCCCAAGCCTAAAAATAAGAAAGCGCAGGGCAGTCCATTGGACTGTTTTATCCCGAGCTAGTTATTCCGAAAAGCGAGGCAAGTCCATTGGACTGTTTTATCCCGAGCTAGTTATTCCGAAAAGCGAGGTAAGTCCAGTGTGCTATTTTATCCCCAAGCCTAAAAACAGGAGAGCGCAGTGCAGTCCAGTGGACTGTTTTATTCCGAGCATGCGAGGCAAGTCCGGTGTGCTATTTTATCCCCGTCTAAAAACAGGAGAGTGCAGTGCAGCCTACTGTTTTAGCCTCAGTCCAGCATTCAAAATCCTCTCCATATTTTAAACTTCCTCTGTGTTCTGACAGGGGGAGATTTTTTATTTATCGCCATAAAATAGCTAGAAAAAATAATTTAAAAACTCAAAGTAAATACTTGACAAAATCGAACGGGGGGGGGGTAGAATATGTGTAGACTATGCGTCTGCTTCCTCCTTTACGAGCGTCAATGAACGATAAGCGAGCTGATGATCAAAAGGTGATAGGCATGACGAATAGTGGATTACAATTCAAAGGAGTACCGTAAATTGAAAAGTAGACAGAAAATGGACTGGTATCGTCTAGGACAACGTTTCTCTATTCGGAAATATCATTTTGGTGCTGCTAGTGTTCTCTTGGGTGCAGCCCTGCTTTTGGGGATGCCCACTGTTCAAGCAGATGAAGAGGTTAAGGCAGATACAGAATTGATGAGCCGACCAGAAGATGAAGAGGTCAAGGCAGACACAGAATTGACTAGCCAGCCAACAGCTGAAGAGAAGGAGGTTTCTCCAGTTGTAGAGAGTCCGACGGTCGAACCTGTCGCTACTACGACAGATGAGAAAGCCAATGAGCTTCCGACAAGCTCCGCAGTAGAAGAGAAAGCAGAAGGAGCAGGTCTTCCAGAATCTGCTGTTGATTCCAAAGAGGAGTTGGCTGAGACGGTAGCTCCAAAGGCAGAGGCAAGAGAAGCGGTGGAAGAGGAGAAAACAACTCCGAATACTCTGGTTGAAGAAATAAGTGAAGCAGTGGCTAGTTCGCCTAAGGCTAGTACGGATGCTATTTCATCCACCACCCCTGTTGAAAAGACATCTGAAGTTCCTGTTTCTCGCTCTGCTTTCAGAACAGCAGGAGATGGGGTTGTTACAACGCAAGCCTATCGTATTGAATTTTTAGATGCCAATCATAATGTTCTTGATCCTACTGCCATCTTTAATGGGCAAGCAGGTAAAAACATGCGGATTAATGTCCGTGTAACTTTCCCAGAGAGTACAACAAGTAAGGAAATTGATATTACCTTAGGGAATTTCCTTGCCTATAACGATTCGGGGGCTTCTAATGATAGTGTAAAATCCTTTATTGACGGGACGAGTAAGCTATCCAATCAAGTAGCTAATATCTATGCCAAAGACAACACACCTTATCGTAATACATACAACACATCAGATACAACCTATGCAACAGGTCAAAAATTAACCTATCGTGTTAAGGAAAATGTAAAGAGTCTGACCATTCCCTTAACCTTCTCTGCTCAGAATATTACAGGATTAACAGGTTTTTCGAGTGACGGAACGCTGAATGGTAGTTCAGAAGGGGTGGAGCGAACGAGTCCAATCACAGTAATAGCTAGGGGCGTTCGTGGTGGTCAGACCCTGCAAAATCAGTCAGAATTAAGTAAGTTGTCTGTACCAGATTTTGTACAGGGGAATATTGGAACTTATTTTGTTTCCAGTCATATTTCACCTGAATTACAACAAGCAACGACCAATAATGGCTATCAGGCTATGTTGGGAATGGGTCTATCTGTCAATTTGACTTCTGATAATAAAACATTCGGACCATTACTGGTTGAAAATCATACCTTTGATTTGGTTCTTCCCAATGGGGTTAGTTTCATTGGATTTAGTGATAAAGAAGCTGCTATCTTTGAAAAATTATCCGAGACTACAGAGACAAATGGTACAACACGTGTATCGTTTAAGGTAAAAGAAGCCTATAGTGGAGCTTTTCTTGGTTTTTTCCAAAAAGTTCAGGTGGATCGCTCAGTTGTAACAGGAAGTTCAGCGATTGCTCGCTTGGAAAATCAACGCATGACCTTGCGTAATTACGAACAGCCTTATGCCTTACGTCCGCAGGTCGTTAGACAGAATTATCCTTTCAATATTGTTGATTTAACTGAGCAAGATGATATAGACTTCATGAATACTGGACGAGTTGGTGTAGCTAATTCATATTATCCTAATTACAATGTCTTACCTATTAGCAGCGATACCTATACTTCTTTAGGCTCTCTTCCTTTTACCCTTACGGTAAAGACCTTGGATGACCATGACTCGCGGGAAAAAGAGTTGCGCTATGAGTTCCCAAGTAATCCAGCCTTTGAGGTCAAAGGGATTCAGTTGCCTTTGTTAAATAATGGGAATACCGTTACCACGGTTAAGGTAGCTAGTAAAAATAATCCAGTCCTTCGTGAAGTGACTTTGCCAAAAACGTATACCGCTTCGTCAGTTGCAGAATTTATTGATGTCCTAGATTTAGGCTTATCAGAAGATGATGTCTTAACAGAACTCATTATACCAATGGGAGTTTTCAGGGCTGGACAGGAGTACGATATGCCCGGTCGTCTGAACGGCAGGCAGTCTTCGGTCTTTGGTAAAGTTTTAGACGAAGTGCCAGAATATGTAGCTAGTGCTAAGTTAACCCTGCGTGATAAGGATTTTGATGAAAATAATCCTGATAAAAACTGGAGTAATCCATCGGGTACTTTGAATGTTCGTCTGAGGAAAGCAGAAGGACGTAATGATGTTCGTGTGACTACGCCTGGAAATCGAACCATCAATTACGGTGCGAAAAACAAACTCGTTTATAATATCTATTCAGACAGAGATCGTCAATCTCACTGGATGAGAACCAACGACAAGGTAGAGAAAATCCACCTGGTGTTGCCAAGTGATGTCCTGGTGAAAAATGTGGTCTTCAAAGACCAAACAGGCACCGTCTTCACACCAGAAGTAATCGCTTCAAATCGTGTAGAGGGTGACAACACCATCTATACCTACGACTTCACCAATGCAGAAGACTATCGCTACATCGGTTGGATTGGTTCAGCTGGGAAACACTTCCGAGACCAAAGCATCGTTATGGAAGTAGAGGTAGAAAATGATGTCGTTGCTGCCAAGTCAGTGGGGATCAATCAAACCCTCTTCGTCCAAATCGCAGAAGACACCATCCGCCCACAAACAGGTTCTGAAAGCCAACGTGGTCAAGACCCGTACAACCTAGTGGAGAATGACAATGTCCTCTTCACCAATAAACCAGTCACCACCTTACTGACCCTACCAAAACCTGAACAGTTAGACATTCGAACCAGTGTGAAATTGTCAACGGATACAGACTATGTATCAGCTGGTGAAACCTTCACCATCACAGAACGCAAACAAGACCTCCAACTACAACTAGGTATCGGAAACAAACTTCAAACAGAAGTTGGAGAGGTAGACCTCTTCGTGCCAATTCCTAAAAAAGGACAAAACTTCGGCTCCAACTTCCAACGTGAAGCCTTCAAGTTTAATCTGCTCTTAAAAGGGGTAAGCACGGCTGGAAACAGTCATTTCGACAACATCTTCACTATCAGCTATGCCAAGGTCGATGCGTCTAAGTTAAATGGGACACAGTTGACGACTCAAGATTTAGGCGGTGAAAGCTTCTCTTCAGCCTGGACACCAGATACCAACCTGATTCGCATTCAAACCAAGTCAGGTGTGAATATTCCAGCAACAGTAGAATTTCCAGTAGAGCTTACCTTTGGTCTTGATAACCTCCTCAGTGAAGATGATGGACAAAGCATTACCTGGAATCCCTACTACTCCGCAACCTATTCAGATGGTTCAAAGGTAGAGAAAGCGAGAGATATCTCTCTTGATGTCGCACTTGGTAAAGTAGGAGTTCAATTCTTCGAGGATCTCAATGGCAATGGAATCCAAGATGAAGGAGAAGAGTTCCTAACCGACTTCCCAAGCTACCGTGTGCTGGATGAGACTGGTGCCGTCTTAGATACAAGTAAGAGCATTATTCAAGATAAGGCAACCAAACAGGTGGTCAAAGGCCTCTCTTCCGGTGATACCTACACCATTCAAGCGACGGCTCCAGAAGGCAAACGCTTTACCACCGGGAAAAAATCAGAAACAGCGACCCGCACCAGCCAAACGATGGAAGCATCTCTAACAGATGTGGCAACCGCCCCAGCTCTTTCAATCGGGATCATGAAACTGTATACAGTCACTTCCCCAGAAAAAACCTTGGTGGATAACCCAACCAGTTTAACCCCTGAAGAAAAAGCCGCCGTTGAAGCCGCTGTTAAGAAGGCAAATGGCGATTTACCAAGCAACCTCTTTATCGCTTCGGACGCACAAGGAAATGTGACTCTTACCTATCCAGATGGATTTGTCCAAACCATTCCAAGTAGTGAGACGGTTGGTCAGAAAGAGGGCTCTGCACAACCACTTGTGAACCCAATTGATACGGATGATACCAGCATTAGCGGAACAGGAATTGCCGGATCTAAGATTGAAGTGACCTTGCCAGATGGAACCATTGTCCAAACAACCGTTAACCCAGAAGGGAACTGGTCTATTTCAACTACACCATTGAAAGCGGACCAACAAGTGAGCGTTGTGCAAACGGAAGTGGACAAACGCCCGAGCACGCCACCGGTTGTGACAGTAGTCACCACCGCCGCAGATAGGGGCTTGACAGACCCAGTTTTAACCAAGGTGGATACGACTTATAAGTTAAGCTCAGCTGAAAAACGAGCAGTTGAAGAAGCGATTCGGACAGCTAACTCCAGTCTACCGAGCGATGCAACCATTACTGTCGCAGATAATGGGGAGGCAAGTGTCACTTTCGGTGACCAATCTCGCTATGTGTTTGCGCCAGAAAAAACAGTGGTTGAAAAAGAAGTTTCTGCTCTTCCAACCATTGACCCAGTGGACAATGATGACACAACTATTACCGGAACAGGGAGTGCCGGCTCAAGCATCACAGTCTCTCTCCCAACTGGTCAAGACCTAACGACGACGGTAGGGGCAGACGGAACCTGGTCTGTGCAGCTGCCAAAACCACTGCCACAAGATGTCGCGGTAAAAGCCAGCCAAACCGAAGTTGATAAGAAACCAAGTCCTCAAACGACTCAAGCGGTTGCGCCAAACCAAGCGAGCCAAATCACGCCAGTGATTCCAAAACCAATTATTGTAGACAACACTAGCGCCCTGACACCAGCTGAAATAGCAGCTGTGGAAGAAGCGATTCGCACGGCGACCCCAGACCTGCCAGAAAATACAGGTATGAGCGTTGACCCACAAGGAAATGTGACCCTCACCTATCCAGATGGTTCAAGTGATTACCTTCACTCAACAGAAACTGTACGGCAACGTCCAACCAGTGAGACTCCAACAATCAAGCCGGTAGACAACGATGACACCAGCTTGACAGGAACGGGTATCCCAGGGGCAACCATTACAGTGACGCTTCCGGGACAAGAAGCACCTATTGAGACGACGGTTCATCCGGACGGTACTTGGTCCATTGCTTTACCGACCCCACTTGCGTCAGATGAGACAGTCAGTGCGATTCAAACTGTACCAGAAAAACGACCATCTCAACCAAGTCAAGCGACCGTGACCCCAACGGTGACGACAAGCTATGAGCTAGTGGCACCAGAGGGAACAACTGTTGATGATGTCAGGGCTCTCACCCCAGCTGAACAAGCCCTTGTCGAACAAGCCATTAAAAAGGCAAACCCAGACCTACCAAAAGGAACAAGCATTGCAGTTGGTCCAGATGGTCGTGTGGTTGCGACTTACAGTGATGGTTCAAGCGATACCTTGACACCAGATCAAACCATTACACAACGCGCAACCACCCCAAGCCCAGTGATCCGTCCAGTAGATACCGATGATACTGTGCTGAAGGGAACAGGTGTGCCAGGGGCGAGTGTGACCGTCAGCTTGCCAGATGGGGATACCGTGACAACCACGGTCAGACCAGATGGAAGCTGGAAGGTTGTCTTAGAAAGCCCGCTGAGTCGAGATGAGGTGGTCAGTGCGACCCAGACAGAAGCTGGTAAAAAACCAAGTGGCCAAATCCAGGAAACGGTGCAACCAACGCAAGCAGAAAGCATAGAACCAAATGCAAGCAAGCCTGTAGCAGTGGACAATCCGAGCGAGTTGACAGCAGCCGAAAAAGAGGCGGTCAAAGAGGCGATCAAGGATTCTAACCCTGACTTACCAGAAAACACAAGCATAACGGTTGACCCACAAGGAAATGTGACCCTCACCTATCCAGATGGCAGTAAGGATCACCTACCAGCTCAGGTCGAGCAGACAGATAAGGGCAAGTACGAGCCAACGGTCAAAGCTGATGAACCAAACACTCCAGCTATTTCCGCAGGCAAAGCCTTGATTGACGGTTCAGATGTACCAGAAAGTCCACTAAGTCCAGCTGACCAAGAAGCTGTTAAGGATAAGGTAGACACCAGCAACTTGCCAGAGGGTACCACAGTAACCCCAGCCGATAAGGTAACAGGCACTCCAGATAATCCAGTCGTTGAAGTAACGGTAACCTACCCAGATGGCACAACCGATACAATCGAAGTCCCTGTTAAGCAAAAGGACAGTGCAAGCAATGAGCCAACGGTTAAACCAGATGAGGCAAACACACCAACTGTTTCTGCAGGTAAAGCCTTGATTGACGGTTCCGACACTCCAGAAAGCCCATTGACTGACGCAGATAAGGCAGTTGTTGCGGATAAAGTGGACACTAGCAACTTGCCACAAGGAACAGTTGTTACTCCAGCCGATAAGGTAAGCGGAACACCAGAAAATCCAGTTGTTGAAGTAACTGTAACCTACCCAGACGGTACCACTGACACAATTGAAGTTCCAGTTAAACAAAAGGAAAGCGCAAGCAATGAGCCAACGGTTAAACCAGATGCGGACGGTACACCAGAAATCTCCGCAGGTAAAGTCCTCATTGACGGTTCAAATAAGCCAGAAAGCCCATTGACTGACGCAGATAAAGAAGCTGTTAAGGACAAGGTAGACACCAGCAACTTGCCAGCGGGTACTACTGTAACCCCAGCTGATAAGGTAACAGGCACAGAGGACGCACCAGTCGTTGAAGTAACTGTAACCTACCCAGACGGAACAACTGATACAATCGAAGTTCCAGTTAAGCAAAAGGACAGTGCGACCAATGAGCCAGCGGTTAAACCAGATGAGGCAAACACACCAGCTATTTCTGCAGGCAAAGCCTTGATTGACGGTTCAGACACACCAGAAAGTCCATTGAGTGACGCAGATAAGGCAGTTGTTGCGGACAAAGTAGACACCAGCAACCTCCCACAAGGCACCGTTGTTACTCCAGCCGACAAGGTAACAGGTACTCCAGACAACCCAGTCGTTGAAGTAACGGTAACCTACCCAGACGGAACCACTGATACAATCGAAGTTCCAGTTAAGCAAAAGGACAGTGCGACCAATGAGCCAAGTGTCAAAGCTGACGAGCCAAACACACCAGCTATTTCCGCAGGTAAAGCTTTGATTGACGGTTCAGATACACCAGAAAGTCCGCTAAGTCCAGCAGACCAAGAAGCTGTTAAGGATAAGGTAGACACCAGCAAGCTACCAGATGGAACTACCGTAACGCCAGCCGATAAGGTATCAGGTACTCCCGACAATCCAGTCGTTGAAGTAACTGTAACCTACCCAGACGGAACAACAGATACAATTGCAGTTCCTGTTAAGCAAAAGGACAGCGCAACTAATGAGCCAGCGGTTAAACCAGATGAGGCAAACACTCCGGCTATCTCCACAGGCAAAGCCTTGATTGATGGTTCAGATACACCAGAAAGTCCGCTAAGCCCAGCTGACCAAGAAGCGGTTAAGGACAAGGTAGACACTAGCAACCTGCCAGCGGGAACTATTGTAACCCCAGCCGATAAGGTGTCAGGAACTCCAGAAAATCCAGTTGTTGAAGTAACGGTAACCTATCCAGATGGCACAACCGATACAGTGAATATCCCTGTGAAGCAGAAAGACAGTGCAAGCAATGAGCCAACGGTCAAACCAGATAAGGACGGTACACCAGAAATCTCTGCAGGTAAAGCCTTGATTGATGGTTCAGATAAGCCAGAAAGCCCATTAAGTCCAGCTGACCAAGAAGCGGTTAAGGACAAGGTAGACACCAGCAACCTGCCAGCGGGTACAACTGTAACTCCAGCCGATAAGGTAACAGGAACTCCCGACAATCCAGTCGTTGAAGTAACGGTAACCTACCCAGATGGAACAACCGATACAATTAACGTTCCTGTGAAACAAAAGGATAGCGCAAGCAATGAGCCAAGCGTGAAAGCTGATGAGCCAAATACCCCAGCAGTTTCCGCAGGCAAAGCCTTGATTGACGGTTCAGACGCTCCAGAAAGTCCGTTAAGTCCAGCTGACCAAGAAGTTGTTAAGGATAAAGTGGATACTAGCAACTTGCCAGAGGGAACTACCGTAACCCCAGCTGATAAGGTAACAGGTACCCCAGAAAATCCAGTCGTTGAAGTAACAGTAACCTACCCAGACGGTACCACTGACACAATTGAAGTCCCAGTTAAACAAAAGGAAAGCGCAAGCAATGAGCCAACGGTTAAACCAGATGAGGCAAACACACCAACTGTTTCTGCAGGTAAAGTCCTCATTGATGGTTCAGATAAGCCAGAAAGTCCGCTAAGTCCAGCTGACCAAGAAGCTGTTAAGGATAAGGTAGACACCAGCAACTTGCCAGCGGGTACAACAGTAACCCCAGCTGATAAGGTAACAGGTACCCCAGCTGATAAGGTAACAGGTACCCCAGAAAATCCAGTCGTTGAAGTAACAGTAACCTACCCAGACGGTACCACTGACACAATTGAAGTCCCAGTTAAACAAAAGGAAAGCGCAAGCAATGAGCCAACGGTTAAACCAGATGAGGCAAACACACCAACTGTTTCTGCAGGTAAAGTCCTCATTGATGGTTCAGATAAGCCAGAAAGTCCGCTAAGTCCAGCTGACCAAGAAGCTGTTAAGGATAAGGTAGACACCAGCAACTTGCCAGCGGGTACAACAGTAACCCCAGCTGATAAGGTAACAGGTACCCCAGCTGATAAGGTAACAGGTACCCCAGAAAATCCAGTCGTTGAAGTAACAGTAACCTACCCAGACGGTACCACTGACACAATTGAAGTCCCAGTTAAACAAAAGGAAAGCGCAAGCAATGAGCCAACGGTCAAACCAGATGCGGACGGTACACCAGAAATCTCTGCAGGTAAAGTTCTCCTTGACGGTTCCGACACGCCAAACAGCCCATTGACTGACGCGGATAAGGCAGTTGTTGCGGATAAAGTTGATACCAGCAAGTTGCCAGAGGGAACTACTGTAACCCCAGCTGATAAAGTTACAGGCACAGAGGATAATCCAGTTGTCGAAGTAACGGTAACCTACCCAGACGGCACCACTGATACAATTGAAGTCCCTGTTAAGCAAAAGGATAGCGCAAGCAATGAGCCAACGGTTAAACCAGATGAGGCAAATACTCCAACTGTTTCCGCAGGCAAAGCTCTAATTGATGGTTCAGACACTCCAGAAAGTCCATTGACTGACGCAGATAAAGAAGCGGTTAAGGACAAGGTGGACACTAGCAAGCTACCAGATGGAACTACTGTAACCCCAGCCGATAAGGTAACAGGTACACCAGAAAATCCAGTAGTTGAAGTAACGGTAACCTACCCAGATGGCACCACTGATACAATTGCAGTTCCAGTTAAGCAAAAGGATAGCGCAAGCAATGAGCCAGCGGTTAAACCAGAAGAGCCAAACACTCCAGCTATCTCCACAGGCAAAGCCTTGATTGACGGTTCCGACACACCAGAAAGTCCATTGAGTGACACAGATAAGGCAGTTATTACGGATAAAGTGGATACTAGCAACCTGCCAGAGGGAACAGTTGTTACACCAGCCGACAAGGTAACAGGAACCCCAGACAACCCAGTAGTTGAAGTAACAGTGACTTATCCAGACGGTACCACTGATACAATTAACGTTCCTGTTAAACAAAAGGATAGCGCAATCAATGAGCCAAGCGTCAAAGCTGATGAGCCAAATACCCCAGCTATCTCCACAGGCAAAGCCTTGATTGACGGTTCCGACACGCCAAACAGCCCATTGACTGACGCGGATAAAGAAGCGGTTAAGGACAAGGTAGACACTAGCAAGTTACCAGAGGGAACTACCGTAACGCCAGCCGATAAGGTAACAGGAACTCCCGACAATCCAGTCGTTGAAGTAACAATAACTTATCCAGATGGCACAACGGATACAATCGAAGTCCCTGTTAAGCAAAAGGACAGTGCAAGCAATGAGCCAACGGTTAAACCAGATGAGGCAAACACACCAACTGTTTCCGCAGGCAAAGCCTTAATTGATGGTTCTGACACTCCAGAAAGCCCATTGACTGACGCGGATAAAGAAGCGGTTAAGGACAAGGTAGACACTAGCAACCTGCCAGAGGGAACTACCGTAACGCCAGCCGATAAGGTATCAGGTACCCCAGCCAACCCAGTTGTCCTAGTAACCATTACTTATCCAGACGGTACAACTGATACAATTGAAGTCCCAGTTAAGCAAAAGGACAGCATGGTCTATCAACCGCAGTTACCATCTGTGACGGAAGTTGGCAATGTCAACCAACTTACCGATCAGGAGAAAGAACAAGTCAAAGCAGCCTTTGAGAAAGCAAATCCACAGCTACCTGCTGGTACGAAAATCTTTGTTTCAGACAAGGGCAGTCTAGCAGTCATCTTCCCAGATGGTACAGGTTTTGAGATTGATGGTGCCTATATCGTTAGAGGCAAGAACACTCCAGCCCCTCAAGCAGGAGAAGTGAAACCAGTATCTCTAGCAGGACAAGACCAAATCAGAAAACAAGCTCAACTACCAAACACTGGTGAAAGCAGTGCCGCTGGAACTCAAGTGGCAGGCCTACTCACAGTCTTGGGAACATCCTTATTCTGGTTGATGAGTAAAGGTCGAAAGGAAGAAGAATAGGTATAAGCTAAAACGAAGCACCTATTGGCTAGAGAATCTTTTCAAACTTTAGAATAGAGAGGTATTCTAAATGAAAAAACGATTGCTTATCAATTACTATGGACAGCGACGCTTTACTTGTAAACAGTGTAGCCAAACTGTCATTACCGTAGCAGGCGTATTAGATAAACGAACCAAGTTTTGTAGCTACCTGTGTTCGAGACGCTATTGGCGCCATGCTAGCAAGTATCGCAAAATGCAGTAAGGTTTCTGTGAATAGCAACAGACATAAGAGGTTGGGATAAAAATCCCAACCTCTTTTGGCTATTTTTCTGGACTAGGAATAGTCGTCATGCTCTGTACACAACAAAAAGCCACACTGTAATTTCTTCATCTTGATGACTTTCAAGACAGAGTTACAGTGTGGTGTTTCCTTATTTTATCTAGCCTCGTGCCTCGTTTTGTTAAACGTTTAAGACCTTGTCAAGGAAATCCTTGAGGCGTGGGTGTTGTGGAGTATCAAAGATTTGCTCGGGTGTGCCATCCTCTAGAAATTCCCCCCCGTCTGTAAAGATGACGCGGTTAGCAACCTTACGGGCAAATCCCATTTCATGGGTGACAATCAGCATGGTCATGCCTTGTTCGGCCAAGTCTTTCATAACATTCAGTACATCTCCGACCATTTCAGGATCAAGGGCTGATGTAGGCTCATCAAAGAGCATGATGTCAGGATTCATAGCAAGGGCGCGGGCGATTGCCACACGTTGCTTCTGACCACCAGACAAACTATCCGGCATTGCGTCGCGCTTATCAGCAAGACCAAC
Organism: Streptococcus acidominimus; assembly: GCF_001921825.1. Classification (GTDB taxonomy): domain Bacteria; phylum Bacillota; class Bacilli; order Lactobacillales; family Streptococcaceae; genus Streptococcus; species Streptococcus acidominimus. The sequence continues at coordinate 4,006 of NZ_MSJL01000030.1, read as the reverse complement.
CTTTTCAAGCAATTCCATCCCGACTTTTTCAGCCTCGGTCTTATCCATCAACTTATGCTGAATCGGAGCAAATGTGATATTGTCTAAGACGCTCATGTGCGGGAAGAGATTGAAGTGCTGGAATACCATTCCAACATTGGAGCGGAAAGCATCGAGGTCGGTCTTTGGATCGGTCAAATCAAAACCATCTACCGTTACCTGACCGCTTGTAATAGTCTCTAGCAGGTTCATAGTCCGCAAGAAGGTTGACTTCCCAGAACCAGAGGGTCCGATAATGCAGACCACATCCCCCTCGTAGAATTTAGCAGTAATACCTTTTAAGACTTCGTTATCGCCATAAGACTTATGCAAGTCATGGACGTTGATTTTTAATTGAGCCATTAGTTGCCTCCTTTTTCAAGTTTACGTGCAAGACGTGTCAAGAGTGTAATGACGATTAGATAGATAATGGCAAGGATTGCATACATTCGGAAAGATTGATAGTTCCGTGCGATAATGATTTTACCAGCTTGGAACAATTCAACCAGACCGATTGCAGAGATAATAGTAGTATCTTTCAAGGTGATGACAAACTGGTTGATGAAGTTTGGTAACATCAGTTTTGCGGCTTGAGGCAAGATAATCTTGCGCATGGTCGTACCGTAGGAAATCCCCAAACTCCGTGAGGCTTCCATCTGTCCAACAGGAACAGCCTGAATACCTCCGCGCACAATTTCAGCGATATAGGCACCAGAGTTGAGAGAAAGGGCAATCGTACCTGCGACAAAGTCGTTGATTGGCGACTGTTGCCCTGTCATTGATTCAATCAGGTTTGGAATACCCCAGAAGATGAAAGCAGCTACAATCATCAAGGGAATACCCCGGACCACATCAACAAAGACAGAAGAGATGACGCGGAGTGTCTTGAATGGGCTTACTGCAAACATTCCAAAGATGATCCCAATGATAATGGCGATAGCAAAAGAAAGTAGGGCTAAGCCAATGGTGATACCAAGACCAGATAGGAGTTGGCCATAGTTGTTTTGGAGCAGTCCCCAAATGGTTGATTCATCTACTGTGGAAGCAGAAGCTGTATCGGTATCTTCGCTAGCATTAAAATACTTATTCATAATGTCGTCGTATTTGCCAGATTGAACTAATGCAGCAAGACCATTGTTGAACATCTCGATTAACTCTGGGTTGCTTCCTTTCTTTACCGCAAATCCGATAGTACCTGTTGCAATTCCTTCAATCGGTGTCTCAAAATCGCGTCCTTGCTGGATGGCGTAAAGCAGTACAGCCTCATCATCCATGAGGGCGTCGATTGAGCCAGAGTTCAAGCTATCATACATAGTAGAGGCTTCGTCAAAGGCCTTTAGTGTGTAGCCGTATGTAGCGGCATGTTCTTCTAAGTAGGTGTAGGACGAGGTACCATTTTTAGCACCGACAGTTTTGCCGGACAAGTCCTCGTAACTGGCAAGCCCACTGCCTTTTTTGACTGCGAGGCGGATGTTAGAAGTATAGTAGGCATCAGAGAAATCAAAGATTTTTTTACGGGCATCTGTGATGGTCATTCCTGCGATTACCCCGTCAGCTTGTCCTGCTTGGACTGCATTGAGGGCGGCATCAAAACCAGGGTTTTGGATCGTCACAGTAAATCCTTGTTGTTCTGCAATCGCCTTGATTAGCTCGATATCAATCCCTGTGTATTTACCATCTTTTCCTTGTTGTTCAAAGGGGGCAAAAGAAGAGTCAGATACGATAGTATAAGAAGATTTGACAGGAGTAGCGGTTGCTCCAAGTTTCCCTGTTAAGGAAAGGAGAGAGCCGTAGTCTGATGTCTTTTCTTGATCAGAAGCAGTGCTAGTTCCGAGCCACTTTTTTCTGATGTTATCATAGGTGCCATCTTTTTTCATGGCTGCAAGTGCCTGGTTGAAATCCTCGATAAGGTATTCATACTGGCTCCCTTTTTTGACTGAAAATCCAAATGAGCCGATCGCTTCACCGTCCATGTTGATCGCCAAATCTTGCCCTTTTTGAATCGCATATTGAATGACTGCTTCATCATCCATAATCGCATCCACAGTACCAGCAGATAAGCTGGTATACATAGTGTCACCAGTATCAAAGGTTTTAACAGTGTAGCCGTATTCACTCTTATGCTGGTCGAGGAAGGTTTGAGCAGCAGTTCCATTTTTAACTCCGACTGTTTTTCCCTTTAGCTGAACATAATCAGATATGCTATTCTTTTTGGTTGTTGCGACAACGATCTTGGTGTCGAAGTACGGATCGGAAAATAGAAAGACCTTTTTGCGAGCTTCGGTAATCGTCGTACCTGCCATTAAGGCATCAGCCTGTCCTGATTGAACCGCATTGACAGCTGCATCAAAACCGGGGAAGTTTTGACTGACGTTCCAGTTGGAACGCTTGGCAACTTCGTTGATAATATCGACATCAAGTCCTTTATAGACTTGGTCAGAGTCTTTAAACTCAAAGGGTGCATAGGTCGAATCAAATACAATGTCGATTGTATCGTCGGCTTTGACTGGTGAAAACAGGAAGAATAGTGGCAGAAGAGCTGCCAAAATAAACCATTTTTTCTTCATTTCAATTCTCCTTCATTAAAAATAACGATGAGGAAGTCTCTTGAAAAAACCTTTTCAGAATATTTTCCTTCTTCGTTTCTAAATATAATGGATAGTATACCATAAATGGGTTGGATTTGCAAAGGTGCATGTCACAAGATATAACATCTGTATGTTCTGTATGTTTTTGTCATTTGCTCTTGCATGTAGAATAAAAAATAGGTACAATAAATCTATTGAGTTAAAAAGGGAGTATAGAATGGAAGAAAAAAGGATGTTTGCGGCTGTTAAGATACAGCCGAATAAAAAATTAAATTGGTTATACGCTTTTCTCTTGCCCTTTATCGTGCAATTGGTGTTAGACATTGGTTTTATAGTGGCGGCAGTCCTTCTCCACATGGCATAGACCTTTTTACCGACGGATGTCATTGGTCTAGTGGATCCCTTGGTCTTGCAATTGCTAGTCTTTGCGTTGCCTTTTGTCATGATTTTGCTATGGGTGCGATTTGTGGAAAGAAGACCGGTTGCTGGTCTGGGCTTGTATAAGGAGGGAGTAGTTAAGGAATTGAGTAAGGGCTTGGTTGTTGGAGTTGTACTGATTAGTGCAGTTGTCCTTTCGCAATGGCTGACAGGAGCTATCGAATTGACCAAGACCCATTTTTCACTGTGGAATCTTTTACATCTATTCCTCGTCTTTCCTTTCTGGTTTCTTCAGAGTGCGACAGAGGAGCTCTCAACTCGTGGTTGGCTTTTTCCAAGTGTTGCACGGAGAACCTCGCTTCCGCTTGGTCTAGCAGCTTCTAGTCTATTATTTGCCCTTCTTCACTTAGGGAATGATGGAATCGGTTTGATTCCGCTGCTAAATATTGCCTTGTTTGGGTTCTTTGCCTGCCTCTATGTCCTGCAGACCGACAATATTTGGGGAATATCAGCAATCCATGCTACTTGGAATTGCTTCCAAGGGACAGTCTTTGGTGTCAATGTGAGTGGAATCCCAATTTCCTCTTCTCTGATGCGCTTTTCCCCAACCTCGGCTCCAACTTATCTATCGGGCGGTGCATTTGGGGCAGAGGGCAGTATCTTTGCTTCTGTTATCTTATCGATAGCTTGTGCTTATCTAGCGTGGAAACTGTACAAAAATAGGGCCTCTTAGGCTCTTTTTTATAGCTTTTGCCAGAAAAGACAAGCTGCTATACTCTTTGAAAATCATAGTTAGTGTTGCTTACCCTACGTCAGACCAGCTGATGACTTTTTTAGGGGACATAATGGCTTATGATAGCTGTTGTAGGCTATGCCTGCTATACAGATATGGTCTTATAGTCTTTCACTTTTTATATAATACATGTTATAATAAATCTATGGCATATGGAATTGATTTTAGAAAACGTGTGATTGCCTATAAAAATTCAGGGCATTCAAAGCAAGAAACCTGCAAAGTCTTT
>NZ_MSJL01000003.1 GCF_001921825.1 Streptococcus acidominimus | reverse complement strand
ACGAAAACTTCCTTTTCTTTATTTCCAACCTCAAACAGTCTCTCCCCAGACTGTTTTGACGAAAACTTCCTTTTCTTTATTTCCAACCTCAAACAGTCTCTCCCCAGACTGTTTTGACGAAAACTTCGTTTTCTTTATTTCCAACCTCAAACAGTCTCTCCCCAGACTGTTTGAGCTAGTACTAAAAATAAACTAAACGGCTATAATCGATATCCCATTGAAAACCAGTCACTTCCAGACAAGCTCAAGAAATAATAAGGAAGCACATCAGACGCAATAAAAATTAAGAATCGAGCGTTTCCTCTAGAGCTGCCACAATCACTCGATACAGCTCTCTGCGTTTCTCAATCCACAAAGGGCGGTCGTCCTCATCATAGGTGCGATTGGTGAGAAAAATGGCGGCTAGCTGCTTTTGAGGATTGATCAAAAGAAAGGGACCCGTATAGCCTGTATGGTCTAGCCAACCACCGTCTTCAAGGTTCCAGACAACAGAGCGAGGTTTTGAAGGACTGATGTTTTGTGCCAAACTTCTCGCAAAATCCTCTTTCAGATAATGCTCGAGAAAGAGTTTCAAATCCCCCATAGTTGAAAATAAGCCTGCCGACCCACAGTGTACTCCCAAGACCTTGGCCTTGGGATCATGGACCACTCCTGCCAGCTCTCCTTTTACAGTTGGAACCGCCGTCTCAACTGGCCCAAACTGGGTCTCTGCCATGCCCCATGGTTCAAAGATACGCTCCTGCAAAAGGACATCTAATGGCTGTCCCAGCAGCTCTTCCAGCATAAAACCAAGTAAAATCAGATTGATATCCGTATAGCGAAAGATCTTATCAGCGGTCACCCGAATCCTCTCAATAGCCTCCTTGAACCCTTCAAAATCCAAGCTGTCACGGTTGGGAATATAGGGGTCAATACCCGTTGTATGAGTGACTAATTGGCGAATGGTGACAGTCTCATCATGAAATCGGGGATAGTAGGTCTTTAAGGACTGATCCAGTCCAATCCTCCCCTCCCGCAGTAAAAAAAGGAGGATTGTACCTACTCCGACAACTTTTGAAACAGATGCCAGATCATAGATCAATCCCGTTTGTGTGGCTCGTTTTTCTTCACTATCGCCTAAATAATAGTCTTCCCACTTGCCGTGGTAGTAGAGGGCTAGACTTGCTCCTCGATACAATTTGTCAGCTATTTGCTGGTCAATTTTTTCTAAGATCGTCTTCATTTTTCAAACCACAATTCAATATTACTCCTATCAGCCGTCTGCAAAAAACGTTCTTTCTTATCCTTGAAGAAAGGAGCCGTCAATTTCGCTTCCAACTCTGACCAGTCCATATCTGCAGGGACAGGAATACGCAAGCTATCCAAGTCCCACGTCGTTTCTGCTGCAACCAATAGGTCCTCTCCTGCTGCTTCACGGAAGTCCAGTATTTCTTGACCCGGCAGTAAGGCATCATAAAAGGCACGACTTTCTGCAGGCTGCGGTGTATTGATGATTACTTTTTCAACCGAGAAAGCTGTCAATTTCTCAAAACCATCTAAGGAACGAAAGGCTACTGGTGGCAAGATCTCAACGAGGTCTGCCAGATCCTCTTCTGCGTGGAGTAAGAAGCAATCATTTTCCGGCGAAATACTTTCAAAAGCATAGCCCTTGAGCCCTTTATAGAGCTTGGTAAAGGTTGCACCACCTGCTAACAAGGCCTCAACCTCTGCGGGATTCTTCACCCGAATCACGATTTGGTGGAGCTTTTTCACACCTTTCACAGCGCGTGTCCGCATGCTTGGAGACTCAATCAAGACCAGTTTTATCTCTGAACTTTCCCTATCTCCAAATTCTGCGAAAGCAGAATCTTCTAAATAGGTCTTAAACCCAAGATTATCTTCTAAAAATCGCTGATTGGCTCCACGATTGTTAATCCGAATAGCTGGAATCATCTTCTTCATTTTTATCGTATCCATTTCCCTTACTTCGTACTTCTCTATTGTAATGGAAAACGGTAAAATTTACAACTAATTGGCTATACATCTAGGGCAAAATCTCCTACTCCTCAACTGCCACTTGACCAGCCCCAACTCCCTACTAATGGTCATCAAAGGAAGAGGAAAGTAAAGCCACACTTACCCAGACCCTTGATGAGTGAGGGAGTTTTTAGCCAGTTCCAGATTTCGATTTTTATAGAGCCCAATTAGTCCGAAAAATAAACGAAAAGAGGCTGAGAGCCCAAAGCCCAGCCCGAACCTAAAATTATAGTCATTTAGTTTATCTTTTATTACTTCGTTAACTCGTCTTGCTGTACTTCAGTACTACCTGCGACTCGTTGCCTAGTACTAAAAGTAAACTAAACAACTATAAAAGAATGGGGAAAATCCAACTCTTGCGAGTTTCCGATTTTAGCCCACTCTCTTACTTTTATCCGTAGATTAGTTTGTAAAGTGCCACGGCACTGATACCTGCTGCGATTGGTGCAACAACTGGTACCCATGCGTACCACCATTTTGAGTCTGCTTTCGCTTGACCAAGAACCGCTTGTGGCAACAATTGGTGCAAGATACGCGGACCTAGGTCACGGGCTGGGTTAAGCGCTGGACCAGTTGGACCTCCGACAGCCGCTACAAGCGCCATTACCAAGAAACCAAGTGCCAAGTGAGACACGTTCAAACCTGGACTTAAAAATTGGCTCATTTGGACTTTCAAGGCTGGTTCGGATAAATCTACTCCTTGTTTTGCTGCAAAGCCAAGCACTTCTGCACCAAAGTAGTGTTTAGTAATCGCCATTGCGCCGAAAAACAAGACAAAGGAACCGAAGAACTCATTCAAGAATCCGTTGATCCATGAAGCTTTACGACTAGCCACTGTACCGTCATCAAGGGCTGAAATCGTTGAGAATGAACCCAAGACATGGTTTGGATTTTCTGTTTTCAAGAAGTAGGGACGGTAGATACCGACAACGACCGCTTGACCAGCAATCGCACCGAGTATTTGTGCTGCGATATACCCTGGAACCAAAGCCCAATCAAAGTAACCAGATACGGCTAAACCAAGAGTGAAGGCTGGGTTGATGTGGTTTCCTGAAACGTTTCCGAACATCAAGGCCGGCATCATCACCGCCAAACCATAACCGATTGCAATCAAGATCCAACCTGAGTTGTTTCCTTTTGTGCCTTTCAAATCAACATTTGCCACTGTTCCGTTTCCTAAGATTATGAGCAGAGCTGTTGCAAGAAATTCTGTAAGGTACTTAATATGTACTGCTACATCCATTTTGTCATATCCTCCAATAATTTTTAGACAAACACTATTGTATCAGCTATAATAGGTAATGTAAAGAATTATTTTATCATTTAGGAGAATGTATGCGTTTTAATCAATTTTCTTATATCCCAACACCTCAGGAAACCATGCTGAAAGAGTTGGTGGATCTGGGATTTTCTCTTCATCCTGAAAGAAGTGACAAGGAAAACTTGGCACACTTTGTCCGGAGGGTCTTATTTTTACCAGCAAATACGGACATCGCTCTGTCTAACCTCCTTGCAGACTGGGAGACTGACCTCCTGACCTTCCTTCAATCAGATGAGGAATTGACCGAGCCCATTTTCTATCAAGTAGCCTTTCAGCTACTCGGATTTGTCCCTGGTCTCGATTATACTAATGTGATGGAATTTGTCTCTAACAGCCAATTTCCGATACGCTCGCACAGTCTGATCGAAAATCTCTACCAGTTGCTCGCAACACGAACAAAGTCCGGCAATACCTTGATTGACCAGCTGGTCAGCGACGGATTTATCCCCGAAGACCAAAACTATCATTTCTTCAATGGGAAAGCACTTGCGACCTTTTCAACCAGCAAGCTAGTCCGCGAGGTCGTCTATGTCGAAACGCCTGTTGACACCAGTAAGGCTGGCCAGACCGACCTAGTCAAGGTTTCCATTTTACGTCCTCATTTCGCAGGGAAGATTCCTGCCATCATCACCAATAGCCCCTATCACCAAGGAGTAAACGACCAAGCGAGCGACAAGGCCTTACATAAGATGGACGGCGAACTAGCCATCAAAGAAGCTAGACGGATTGAACTAGAGCAAACCAGCATTACAACCGTAGCGACAGATGAGCGCACACTTCCTGTCAGCAAGGCGACAGAAAAGCTCGGTCATATCGGCTCTTACTCGCTCAATGATTATTTCTTGGCACGCGGTTTTGCCAGCATCCACGTTTCAGGTGTGGGAACCCTCGGCTCAACAGGTATGATGACCTCTGGGGATTATCAGCAGGTATATAGCTTTAAGGCCGTGATTGATTGGCTCAACGGTCGCGCAAGAGCCTATACAGACCACACTCGCTCACATATAGTCCTTGCTGATTGGGCAAGCGGAAAAGTAGCGACAACAGGACTTTCCTATCTGGGGACTATGTCCAATGCCCTTGCAACTACCGGAGTAGAGGGACTAGAGGTCGTTATCGCCGAGGCGGGGATCTCTTCTTGGTACGACTACTATCGGGAAAACGGACTTGTGACAAGTCCGGGAGGCTATCCCGGCGAGGATCTGGATAGCTTAACTGCCTTGACCTACTCAAGAAGTTTACAGGCAGGCGATTTCCTACGAACCAAGTCCCAATACCAAGCCGCATTGGAGACAGAAAGACAAGCACTCGACCGTACATCAGGCGACTACAATGCCTACTGGCATGACCGTAACTACCTCCCTCATGCAGACAAGGTTCGGTGTGAAGTTGTCTTTACCCACGGCTCACAAGACTGGAATGTCAAGCCGATTCACGTCTGGAATATGTTTCATGCCTTGCCAGCAGGAGTATCCAAGCACCTCTTCTTCCACAATGGCGCTCACGTCTACATGAACAACTGGCAGTCCATTGATTTCAGGGAGTCAATGAATGCCTTACTGACCCAAAAATTACTCGGACTGGATAACCATTACCTACTTCCTCAAATCATCTGGCAAGATAATAGTATGGAACAAGGCTGGACGGAACTGTCCCTGTTCGGAGGACAAAACGAGCAGACCTTCTCTCTCGGAAATGAGATTCGCACGATTCAAAACCAGTATCCCGAAGATAGATTTGTCAGCTACGGCAAGGCCTATCCATCCTTCCTCAAAGACCTCTTTGAGGACAAGGCTCAACAGATTACAATTGATCTCCCCCTTTCAGAAGCACTGCACCTAAACGGGCGTGCCTGCCTCAAGCTCCGGGTCAAATCAAGCGTGGCTAAAGGCCTCTTGTCTGCACAGGTCTTAGACCTAGGTTCTGCCAAACGTCTGGCTCCACTTCCTAGTATGAAAGCCCGCTCCAGTCTGGACAACGGTCGTTTCTACGCTATCGAACACCTGATGGAGCTCCCATTTGTAGAAAGCCCCTACCGCGTCATCACGAAAGGGTATCTCAACCTCCAAAACCGCAGCAATCTCTTAACGATTGAAGAAGTTCCTGCCAATGAATGGATTGATCTGGAATGGGAATTGCAGCCGACTATTTACAAGCTAGGTAAGGATAGCACCCTCCGTATCGTCCTTTATACGACAGACTTTGAATGCACCATTCGCGACAATAGCGACTGGCAGCTCGACATTGATTTAAGCCATTCGACAGTCAGCCTACCACATGAATAATACCCAACGAAAATCAAAAATAAAGGTTGGAGATAAGATTAGCGAATCTACTCTCCTATAAGTCTAAGTAGTTGACATAGTTCAAGTGATTGATAAGACCTCAACTGTTCTTTCTTGTTAAGGGAACGGGCTCTATAAAAAGCCTAAAAAGGAGCAGGCCTTGAGCCAGCTCCTTTTTCTATTCAATTCAGTAGCCCTATATTCAAAGAAAATCAGAGAATACGATTGTCAACCTAAAGTCATAGTCCAAGAAGAAAGTAATTAAAATAGGGTAAAGCGAGCCCATTCCTCTGGAAAACAACCTTTTTGAATCCTACAAGGGATGAATGGTAACTCCCTGTACGACACGGTTAACAGTACCAGTTGGAGATGGTGTGTCTGGGAGATTTTTACATTTTATAGCGGTCATAATGGCAAATGTTTGACCAAATAAAATGTACGGGAAGGTCAAGAATACATCTGGTAATTCCGCCCCACCTTCGGCAAGAACAAAGTTCGGAGCCTCCGTTGCAAGTTTATCCGTCGATAAGACCACCATGCGAGCTGCAATCTGATCGCCATAGACCTCATTGACCAAATCCACATCATATTGTCTTGTGTAGGCGTCGTTTGAAGCAAAGAGCAGGACAATCGTCTTCTCATTGATGAGTGATTTTGGTCCATGACGGAAGCCGAGTGGCGATTCATACATGGTCGCAATTTTTCCAGCGGTCAATTCCAAAATCTTCAATTGAGCTTCATGGGCAAGACCATAAAAGCCACCTGCCCCTAGGTAAATCACACGCTCAAAGTCTAGGTTCACCAAGTCCTGTACATCATCTTCGCGATCTAGCACATCCTGACCAAGGCGGGCAATGGTATCTACCCAACCTGCTTTCACTTCTACTGCTTCTGGCGAGAAGACGAGCAGGGCTGTCAATGCCATACAGGTATAGCTACCTGTCATTGCAAATCCTTTATCATTTGACAAGGCAGGCTGAAGCAAGAGAAGACTTGCCGCATCGTCCGCTGCTGCCTGTGCTAGTTTTCCTTCTGGCGCACAGGTAATCGTCACTTGATACAAGGTATCGACTAATTGTTTTGCAATCTCAACAGCGGCTAAACTTTCTGGAGAATTTCCGCTCCGTGCAAAGGAAACAAGGACAGTCGGAATATCTGCCTGTAAATAATCATAGGGGCGACTGACAATCTCAACCGTACCAACTGTTACAAAACGGATATGTTTCGTATCGTTGACCCGATTCAGATGATTGGCAATGCTTTGACCCACAAAATCAGATGTCCCTGCACCTGTAAAGATGACCTGAACAAAGTCATGCTTAGCCTTAATAGCATCCAAAAATGCCGTAATCGCTTCTAACTTATCATGGTAAAGCTGATAAGTTTCTTTCCACAAGCCTGGTTGCTGATAAATCTCCGGTGCTGTAATCACCGCACCTAGTCTTTCCAGGTCTTCTTTTGGTAAATGAAACATAGAACCTCCTTTTTTAGTGGTTATAACCAGTTTCTTTTATTATACTCTATAAAAGCGCTTTCGTCAATATAAAACATGTTAATATATTAAAAGTCCCCCTTCTGTTACTGGCACTACTTCCCTGCATCAAAATATGGTATAATAATACCGTATCAGCTCGATATATAATGTTTATAATAAAGGAGAACTACACACTATGATGAACATGCAACAAATGAAACTCCAGCTTTTCATTAATTTTAAATAGTTTTGAAAAACTTGTAAAATCAATGTTTCTAACGGGTTGGTTTCTACTAATTTTTAATGAATTTGAATACTTTTGAATTTTTTTGCCCCAAAATTGCCCCATGAAGACCTTTCTAAAGGGTCTTTTTTAGCTCCCATTCTAAAATCTCTCTCATAGTAATCCAGATTGCCGTCCAGCCAATGGTGGATTATTTTCAGCGAACCAATGACTATATCTAAATCAGATATCAAATATTCGTATTCATCTAAAATGTCGTTTCTCATTTTACGCCCTCCTCATCTAACCAATTCGCCAAAAATGCCAAAAATTCGATTTTGGAAATAAAAAAAATTTAAATATTTTTTCAAAAATTGGTAAAATCATCAATTTGATAAAAATAAGTCCAGTATAAAAAACACCAGCACAAGGCTGGCGTAGGAGTTATGAAAAATTTTTAGGATTGGATAGGTCTAATCTTGATTAAAATTCATATTAGGAATTTGAACTGCTCCATACGCTCCCTCAGAAAACAAACCGACATATAACCTGAGCTTTTCTATCATTGGTTCGACAAGCGCTTGTTGAAATTCACCATCTTGCGAAATATCCTCGGGCAAATCCGAAATTAAGACAGAATATACAGCATCAATTTCTGCATCAACTTGGTACTGGTTATCTGGATAAGAGATTATCATCTTCATTAAAAGAAGCTGATTCTCTTGCCCTTCCTCTCTATCAGGAAGACCCACATTAACAGATGCCCTCCCCTCATTTTCTTCTCCTCTTGTATTGCCAATATTAAATTCGAATTTACTAAATGCAATTCTTCTTATTTCTATATTTGTTGACTTCATTCTTAATCTCCAATAAAACCTGAAATTACTTTATTATTAAGTAGCCTACTATCAGGCATATTCTGCTCCTTATACGGTTGTATTCTTTTAGATTGATTTTTCAAGGTGAAATAAATATGTTGCTCTGGAACAGAAACTTTTTCCTCAATAGTTTTACTAAATCGCTTAGTCGTATTTTCAATTTGATTAGCTAGCTGTTCAATAACATTATGAGTTTGCTTGAGTAATCCATCGTTAATTAATTGTACTATAGTTTGATTTAAGCTAACACCTTCAACTTCAGAACGTTCTTTAATATTCCTATGTAGCGTTTTGGGCATCCTTAAAGTTACTTTTCCGCTATAGTCTTCTAAGGAATCCTCAATAGGTTCTTTAATCTCTCTACCCCACTCAAGATTCGCCTCAATCCAGTCCGCCTTCGCTAATTCAATTTCTTCATAAACCTCTTCTAAAGACTCACCATAAACAATCAAGCCTGGCAATTCTTTAATAGAAGCAGTGAATAATAATTCACCCTCATCATAAATTTTTTTAATTAAAATCGGATAGCTCAATCCAAGATAATATTCTTTATCTTTCATCATTTAAACCTTCCTCCAATTCTATCACTTTCTCAATCATTTTTATAACTTCCCTTACATAGACCGGCTTTATCGGCTTATGTCGCGGTATTGGATAGCTCTCTTCTAATAAAGCATGAGAGGTTATTGAATGATTGGTTCCTTGCTTCCACATAAAACCGTATTTTTTACACAGAGCTTCTAAGCGTTCAGGGGGTAACAGATTTGGGGTTATTTTTTATTTTTTGCAAATCCTTTTCTTTTCCCATGACATACCTCGTTTATTTTGACACCACATATAGTATCACACTAATTATATACCAAAAAAATAATGATTGCAACTTCTTTTAATTTAAACAGCAAAAAATCCCGCCCAGTTTCCTGAGCGGGGTGTTGCTGTATTATTCCAAAGTTCCCCAAAGACTAATACGATTGCCGTTCTCGTCTGTTTGACCAATCGCCATATAATTCCGCTTCCCTGAATCTCCGATATAGGAAATCCAACGGAATCCGTTAGCTGACCCTTTACTATCGTAGTTGATTGAAGCGCCCGGTTGGTAAACATGAACAATCTCTCCATCTAAACTAGGCGCCCGGCGGACATTGATTGCTGTATCTACAAGAGTGAATGTTCCAGTCTCTGGAATCAATTCAATCTCACTAGAGCCTACACTTGTTGAAGCAGTAGAACCTCCTTGGTTATAAGGTGGATAGAACCAGCCTGTAACCCCCGTAAAATCACGAGTGTTGAAACGAGCTGGACCTCCAACCGTCAAAGCGTCCCAGTTTCCGTCAATGTTCTGCTCAACGGTTCGCATAGTGTAGCCGTCGCTATCTTCGATAACCACACCCGTATGGCCAAACCCATGGTCGGAAACTGCCATGACAAATACTGCCCCTGCCTGTGGATTGGCATCGGTTGGCATGCGGTGAACCTCCCAACCTGTCCCTGTTGCGCTATCTAACAGATCGATCGCATTGCCCCATAAATCCACACCAAACCAATTCTTGGCAATGAAGCAAGGCAGATCAGCGCACTGGGTGCCCCACATACCGTCTTTATCTACACCCATGCCTGAGTTTGCCAAATTAACAGAATACTGTACGATTTCATTTACTGTTGTCATTTACTTTTCCTCCATAACCATTCAAAAGCCTGTATCCAAAAATACAGGCTAATAAACATAGTCAATAGTATTGTTTTTGCGAACTTCATCGTTTTGGATGTGGATAGCTCAATGCTCGCTCGCTATCTGATAATCCTGCAGTTGTTGGATCGTTGATAATTCCCAGTAGCACTAAGATAATCAAGAAGGTGTTCACCCCTGCTTGGAAATTTTCTGGAACTGGGAATCCGAACTGTTGCAACATCAAGAAGATTGCTGCAAGAAGCGACGTCAAAGTCGCTTTATTCTGTAATCGTAATTTTAAGTTAATCATCTAATTATCCTTTCTGGTTAAACTTTTGACATCGTGACGGACTTCTTCCAACGTGGTAGACAAATGCTTGACTTGTTCCACTATTGCATACATAGCGCGATACTGTTCGTCGTGACCATCAAGTCGTATGGCGTTATGCACAGCCTTTGATTCAGCCTGCTCCACCTTCATTTCAAGAACTGTCATACGATGTTCTGCCTCTTTAATTTTTCCCTTATTGGTAACATACATGCCTAAAACGGGAATAGCTGTGCTAATTAGCCACAGCAAAAACTCTGCTTTGATATTCTCTGGCATACATTCTCTTACCCCCTCTCCGACCACTTGAAGCGGTTAAACTCAAGTGGAATCTCTTTCTCGCTTGATTGAGTCACACCAACGTGGCTTTGCCCTGCGTCTTCCCACGAGAGATTAGAGACGGTTACCTTGCGGATTTGAACTGATTCCAACTCTACGCTACCATCAGTACGGAAATGGTAGTACATAGCACTCCTGTCTTCTGGTACTGTAGCTACGAAGCTATATTCGGTCATTTCGCTAGAAATGTCAGAGAACTCCTGCATCTGATCAAAATTCTCAAAGCCAAATCGAATATCGGTTACTTTGTCACTAGTCTTGCGAGCTTTGATTAAAATCTCATAACTTCCTGCTTGAACATCATTAAGTGTTGAATAGGTGACTGCGCCATGTAATGAAGATGAGGTTATAAGTTGTTTTCCGTCCGCAAGCTCTTTCGACATACCGTCACCTAAAGTGTTCTCGAAGAAATTAGATTCCGCTAAATTATCCCCTTTTGCGATATTAGCGTAAGCTATATGTTTATGTAGTTTTGTGCCCTTACGAACAATTCGCTTGACAGGTTCTTTCAAAAGCTCTTCAGAAATCAACACATCACCTTTTAGAATTTGGCGAGCTAAGCCCTCCTCTCCCTCTTGTTCGACGACCTCTTCGCCGATATAGAGACTGCTATCTTCTATGACTTCTTCATCAAACGAAAATGCCACTTCTTCGATTCGCTCCACTTCTGATTCGTCAACTTCTGGATCTGGTTCCACTTTTGGCTCCGACTTACCAAAAGCTGATTTAGTCACTTCGATAGTGACAGAGTTTTCGCTTGGGAAGATATAGCCTCCGCAGGCAATCTCAACGTAGTAGAGCGCAGGCTCTAAAGTTTCTGTGATCGTAAACTCAACTTTTCCGTCCACAACTGTCGCAACTGTTTCGTAGACTGCTTTGATTTCCCCAGCCTCTAGCTCTTTAACCAAAACAATCTTTGCTTCTTTTCCGTCAAGTGCAGGGATTTTTTCTTTATGTTCATCTCGCAATTCGTAGGCAAAGTTAGACGAATAATCGTTCTGCTTAATTATCTTCCCGCCTTCAATCTGAACAAGACTTGTGCTATTTTTGCTTATTTTTGACATCTGTTTCCTCCTCTAATCTAAAAGAGTAGCCTTGCGACTACTCCTTGTCTAACCCTGTTTCTGACAATTTCACCAGCTCTTGTACTCGCTTACGGAATCGCTTCGGCACCTGCTCAATCGTAATCCAGTCTTCTAAAATTTGCATAGCATAAAAATTAATCATCATGATTTTTCCTCTTTCTGTAATATTTTTAATTGTTTTGAATAGCTTCTTCATGTTCATTTTCTGAAGTCTCCGTCTCAATATCTGTTTCCTCACTCTTAAAAAGCATAGCGAGAGCTTCGTTTAAGGTGAGAGAAACGGTCTTGACCATTCCCTTGACCTGTTCTACCGCTGCCTTGGCTTCCTCTGCTGAATCTTGCGAACTTTTAGCAGCTCGATTTGCCTCATTGACCTTATCGTTTAAGAGCTGGTCTGAGAAGTCTTTGACATACTTCAACGTGAACCAGTCAAGCGCTAGCTTAATCAACTCCGCATCTGAAGCCTGCGTGTGATCCCCGTCCAATGTCGCAATAAACAATACAGTTTCCCTCTCGTCTGCTTCCTTAACACCGACCAATGTCTTACCTGTTGTTGGATTAAAAGAAGCTGACGAATATAATCTTAATGCCATATTACTCCCCCACCTTTTCTACTTTTCCTGCTTCGTACTGATCCAGTAGTTGATCGACCAGCTCAACTTCACCTAGGGTTAATTCACCATCATATTCTGATAAGAACTCCAGAAAGTCCAGATAACGCTTCGAGTATTCGCCACCCTTGATAACGACTTCCTCATCTCGCAATTCGTTCAGAAGCTCATTGACCTCTTGCATTTTGCCTGGATCTATCATGATGAGATTTCCTGTTTCATCACGTTTAAACGTGCCGTTCTCTGTCACTGCAACATATTCTTTCAAGATTTCTGTTTCGTCCTGTAAGTACTCGTTCAGCTTACTAGCTGCATGAGCGGACAACTTAGCCCGGCCACGGTTAGCTTTCATGTTCCGAACTTCTACTTTTTCAAGAATTGTCATGAGAGTAGTTAAATCTTTGTTTTTAAGTGTTAATTGCATGTGTTCTCCTTCTACAACGTTCTATAATGCATTCTTGTATTATTTTTAAAATTATCATTAAAAGTTCGCAAAATTTCGAAAAGATTCCAAGACTGATCTTTGTAATCTGTGTGTTTCCAGTACAGATTCCCTGTGCCTGTAAAACCATGGCAGAACATGACAGTATCACCGTAAATTTCGATTTTATCTATTGTATTATTCGGACGGAAGACACGAATGCCAGCGAAGCGACCAGAACTCTGGGAATTGATTCCTTCAGAATGAGAGGTTACTCCCAGCCCTGCATAAACACCACCATAAATATCGTCGTTAAAATGTAAAAATGACGTGACTCCATTTTTTACGCGTTTCAAGGCGTTATTGCTGCTATTAAAATCTATCGTTGCGCTTCGATTGAAGCTGATCCCTGCGTTGTTCAAATTGATAGCCATTGCTCCGTTTAAAGCTGACAGCACGCCACTCTTAATCCGTGTTGCACTCAAATCAACCGCTTGAACTGCTGTGATAAATGCACGCTTAGAAACTAGATTACTGATAAGCGCATCATTTGCAACCAGCTTGTTAATCAGCGCAGTATCAACTCTCAGCTTGTCTGCTGTGATTGCGTTTGACTGAATCATATTAGATGTGATTGAATTGGCAGTCAAAATACCTGCACGGACACTATTCACATTCAGCTTATCTGCTGTGATAGAGCCATCTACTATCAGCTCTGCACCCATTTTGGGCATAATGGACAGATTGCACACCTCCCACACATCGGAAGACGATACATTCATGTAGAATCTGATACCAGCTACAGTCTTTCCGCTGGTTGTGGTAAATTTAGAAGTCAGACGAAAAGGTGCCTTGGTCGTGTTCGTAAGAATAGATGTATAGCCCGTTCCGACCTTGCTGCCGTCACTGTAGAACACCACGCAATAGAAGTACAGACTGCCGCTTCCAGATACACGCATAGCTTCTCCTGTTATCAGGAACTCCCTCTCATCAATAGACAAGGGAACGTCCATAACATACTCACTTCTAGAAACACGAGTACAGACATTGCGGTATTTCTCATTTACAAGGTTAGTCTGTCTAGAGGTAATGACCAACTTGTCTGTCATAGCCCGAATCGCTTCTGGTTGAACGGTAAGCATAC
Organism: Streptococcus acidominimus; assembly: GCF_001921825.1. Taxonomy (GTDB): domain Bacteria; phylum Bacillota; class Bacilli; order Lactobacillales; family Streptococcaceae; genus Streptococcus; species Streptococcus acidominimus. Next base: position 69,704 of record NZ_MSJL01000003.1, on the reverse strand, counting down.
TTGCAATGTTGTTCCCGTTCAGTTCCTTACCTGACCAAAACTGAATACGTCCATCCTCAATCAGAAATTCCGATTTTTTCAGCACATCACTATTCAAACTTTCAACCGTTTGAACAACCTTGTCCGCTTGGGTTTCAATCCTACTTATCCGCGCCGTATCCTGCGCTAATGCTTCTAATTGAGTACGAACTCCACGGACACTCTCCTCTTGTGTCCGCTTGTAGGTCTCAAGAGCCGTTAGATTACCTGCGTCATCAAATTTGCCACGAACTTGAGCAAGCTCATTTCGATACCGTCCTAACTCCTCTGATATTGTAGATTCAAAAGAGTTGCGCCAGCCTTCGCTATCTTCCTGTTGGCGTAACAGTTGTTGCGATAGAGTGTTCTGCTGTCCAGCTAGTGTATTCGCCAAAGTATTCGCTTGAAGAGCATTTTGAGAAGCTTTGCCAACTAACGTCTCATACGCTGTTAATGCTTGACTTAAAGATTGATAGCTTTCTGAAATCCCAGATTGCATATTACGCTCTACGGCACCAATCAAGGCTTCCAACTCCTCCTTTGAGGCTGTTAAACGCTGATCTAAAGCCGTCTTATCTCTCTGCGCTTCTGCACGCTGTTCTGCTAGCTTACTTTCGATTTGTGTTGCTAGCGTAGCTCGAGATTGTTCAGCTTCTGCCTTAGCTTGTTCGATACCTTCTTTCACGCCTTTTTGAAGAGCACTAAACTTTTCATCGAACTCCCTATCCTTGTATTCAATTTGTTGCTGAACCTCTGCTTCCAGATCTGTGGATAGTTGCTGGATTTGTTTGATCAGAAATCCCTTATAGCTATACTGTGTATCATTGCTAGCTTTACTATCCGCACTGATTTTCGATTTTAGACCACCCTTGAATACGAAAGACTGGCTCAATACAGGTACTTTGTAGGTCTCGTTCTTGTTTGTTTTTAACGTTACCCACTGCCCCACTTCTAGCTTGAGATGCCCCTGCCAATCAAGACTGTAGGGATAGTATTTAAGATTTTTCAGTTCGTCGTACAAATCGTCTAAGATGTTCTGGATCATGAAACTATTTTCTAACTCCAAAGAACGACCTGTTCGTAATCCAACCGTCAAAGTTTCCTTGTCCTTCTTACAAGTAATACCCGCGATCTGATACTCAATCTCGCTTTTTCTTAAACCGTGCAAAAAATAATTATCTGCAGTGATCGTGATATTCGACTCGATCAATCCCCGGATCTCCAACTTCCCTTGGCGATTAAAAAAAGCAGAAGAGCCAAGTAATTGGATTGCTTGGCTTAATACTTCCCTGAAAGTAATATCTTTTTTAGCAGGCTTAGATTCAATATGGTGTTGAATCGCTCTAAAACCTAAATTGTCCGTCTCTAAAACAACGCCCGTCTTAGCGCAAATCTCTCGAACGACATCTCGAATCTGAGCGGGATAAGCTAAATCTGACACATAAGGTTGATTAAGTTTGAACATCCCGTCCATAAGATCCAGCTCAGTTGTGTTCCTATTTCTGTCAATATTAATATCGTTGATAAAATATTCGCCCATTTGAACCCATTCATAGTTGTTGTCAACCAGTAGCCCAATTTCTGGATAAATCTTATCCAGTTTTCTGAATGTAGTAATGATAGAAGTAAAAGTTATTTTTGCAGAACCTGCAACTGTTCCGCCAGGCTTAAACGTATCACCACTGATATAGCCATAGCTGAAACTAGCCTCTTTGATGTCATTCGAGGTATACTTCCCGGCTCGAATAGCAAGTTTCCTATCTCTCGCCAACATAGCTTGATTAAATGTTACCGTAGAAATCACCTTACCTTTCTATCAAATTAAATTTTAGACCACTCCAAGGTTTCAATCTCTCTGTGAATGAGTAAGCCGGAGCGGTCCTATCGCCAACATAGAAAGTCTTGATTGTCTGTCCTAGCATAGGATCTGGATAGGACACTGGAAAAAATACAGGTTGAACAGCTGTCTGAATTTTAACCATTTCAGCCTGTGTTAACATTCCCCATTCGCACTCTAGCTTACGCTTCGTTGTAATTCTATCCCTAACCATATCGCCATTAGCATTGCGACCAGTCTCTCCGTCCACATCATTGACTGAAACTTGAAAACTTTTAGGAGGTACTACTGTAACTCCGTTAATAACTAAATTACTCATATGTTCCTCCTAAATGTTAAGCAGGAGTTGTCCTGCTTGTTCTTGAGCTTTATTGATTTCATCAATGGTAAAGCGCCCAAACTCTCTGCTACCAATCTGGATAATAATATCTCCACTCGGCCAGTTTGGTGATTGCGACAATCCACCACCAAGGGCATTGACAACTGCTCCACCAACAACGCGTCCCATTGTTTGTAAGAAACCAGTATTTTCAAGTGGCATAACAACCTCTTTACCTGCTTCACCAATCATGGCCACTGTTGGACTGTCTACTATACCACCGCGAGCCAATCTCGGGAGACTGACACCACCGATATAGCCCAGCGAAACTCCAGGAAGAGCGTTGATAATACCAATAACACCATTGATCATATCGATAAAGCCGTTCACAACATTTTCAATCGTTCCTAAAACAGCATTTACTGCTCCTCTGAAAGCACCGCCAACCGCATCGCCTACAGCTTGACCAGCATTGACAAAGATACCTTTCACAGTATCCCATACGCCAGAGAAGAACGACCCTATGTCTTTGAAAGCTCTCTTGACCGCTTCAAAAGCTTCAGAGAATTTTTCACCGATCCAGGTATCAGCAGCGCTTAAAGCGTTTTTGATATCATTCCAACGTTCGCCAAACCATTTGCCTAGATCTTTAAAGATACGGACAATATCGTCCCACCAACGTTGAAACTCACCAATCAGTTCATCGACATCAATCCCTAGAGCACGCAGAATCGCTTTAATAATACCAGCGAATAGATTCTTGATACCTTCCCAAGCTTGCTCCCAATCGCCAGTAAAAACTCCTGTTAGAAAATCTAGTAAACCAGATAACGCTAAAGCGACATCGCCAATAATTTCGGCAATAGTTCCAATCGTTTCAATAAGGTTCGTAAAAAACACTTCACCGATAATGGCTAATAGAGGCATTAGAATGTTAGCTAAGGATTCGAAATGGGGTTTTAGAGACTGTTCCCAAAATACTGTTAGAATATCAATCAGACTACCTATAGCTTTTCCGATATTATCAAGGGCTGGAGCTATCTTTTCGTCATAGACTTCCGAGAACAGCTTCCCGAAATTCTCTAGTACAGGATTTATATAGGTATCGTACCCGTCAACCAACGTTCTTACGATATCCGAGATACCACTCGAAAAAGAATCTATAAACGGCGAAACGTGCTCATCATATATCTTCGTGAGTGTAACACCTAACCTATCCACAAACTGCTCTAGCGTTTCAAAGACTGGGGCAATATTCTCTAACGAGGCGCGAATCGCGTCCCCTAAAGCAGGCATATTCTCAGTGACAATACGCTCGAAGCCTTTAAACACATCCCTTGCAAGACTGCTTCCAACTTCCATCATACTGCTACCAGCGCTTAAGAGCGCCGACACAAAGGCACTACCTATCCGGACAGCTCCTGACGAGGTAATAACATCGTAGAATGTCCCCGAAATGCTCTCTGCTATGTTTCCGATAGCTTGAGCAATGTCACCACTGTTATCGAAAAGGGTAGCTAACGCACGAACGATGCGCTCTTTTTGCCTCTCAAGACCGTTTGCGATACTTTCTGCGATAAATACACCTATACCGATCACCACAGTCCCAATAGAACCTGTTACCTGTCCTAAAGCATACGCTATCTTCTCAGTCATTTTGCCAAACGAAGTCACCACACGTTCATCTGTCACAATTTCACTCAATGTCTTCTTGATTCTATCAAGAGCTTTTTTTATACGCTCTAATCCATCAGAACGAAAAGCACTGTTGAAACCTTTTGAAAACAAGTCAAAGAGCGGCTTTAGTTTCGCTCCCCAACCATCAAAGATACTCTTGAACTGATTGTCCATATCTTCAAGTGCGATTTCAGGTAAGATATCCGCAGGAGAGCCCCCGCCCTTACCTTTTCCTTTTCCGCCATTACCACCAGTCCCATCTGAATCATCATCCTTGTTTAAATTCAACGTAGTGATTTCATCAAAACCTGCTAAACCTAGTAACTCCTTAGCAGCCTTTTTAGCAGCTTTCGCGGTATCATCGAGATTTCCAGCTGTGCCGTCAGATGCGTCATCAACATCACTCATTGCATCACCAAGTCCACCCACTGCATCTTGGGCATTCTTGGCACTGTCTGCGACAGCTCCCATAGCTCCGCCATTTTTCACAGTCGCTTTCTTGTTAAACATTAGGGCGATAAACTCCGCAAGTTTAGCAGTAACGTTCTTAAGTGCCATAGCTAATGAATTAAGCACAGGCATTATCGCATTTAGAATTGGCAATAGCGCATTACCGATATTCAATGCTGCATCACTCAACAGAGATTTAAACAGACTAATTCGACCGTTTACAGACTGCTGCAAGGTATTACCGTACTTAGCTGTTGCCTGCTCCAGAATAGCCATTAAGCGTATCTGTTGCTGGGTGTTGTAGTCTAAATCTTTCCAAGACTGACCATTCGCAAAGCGCTTGAACGCCTCGGTTGATTCAATCATCGCAATATTGACGTTGATTCCTAGGTCTTCTATCGCTTCTGTATTCCCTAGCAACCCTGAACGGATACGCTCCATGACATCCGTCATAGTTCGACCAGTCCCTTGAGCAATGACCGCAGACGTCTGCAACATCTTACCTGTGTAGGCGCTCAACTTATTAGAATCTTTTATGAAATTTGAAAACAGATTGGAATAGACCGCTCCGTAATTCGTCGCCTCTGCGACACTCATGTTCATAGCATTTGCATTATTATCAATCCATTTTAAAAAGGCTTGTGAGCTTTCACCCATTTGGCGCCTGATTTGGTTAATAGAAGCTGTGACCTCAAGAGCCATCTGCGTTGAATACTTGCCTAGGTCAAGCATCTTCTTGCCAACATATGCAAGAGCCGCAAATTTAGCTAATTTTCCAAATGCTGCACCAATGCCGCTTGTATGCTTACTAACAGTATCTTTCATCTTGCTCGTACTTGCTTGAACCTTTGATTGAGTTTGTTTCAGCTTCCCTTCCATTTCTTTTATTTTTTTCTGAAATGGGGCAATCTCACCTTCAATAATAACTCGAAGCTCCTCTAATGTAGTCGCCATATAGCCTCCTTTCATTCATGTTCATTTATTCGGAAGATTTGAATCTTCCTCTCGTGCGTTCTGCAAATGCACGCATACGCGCTTTGTGTTCCTCTAGCTCGCGTTCAGCCCTAAGTTGTTCAGTCCGCTCTCGAACGTCGCTGAAAATATCCGGGTAAAAATCCCATACTTCCGGCTCTTTCCCATCGCTTTGGAGCATTAAAGATACATAGCTCGCAATCATCTGCGCCTGTTTATATCCATGCATCGCTCTTAGCTTCTGACTTGAAATAAAGTTGCGATTATAACTTTCTACTAAGTCCTTCAACTCTTGTAGCGTATAATCCCAAAAAGAAAACGGGGCAATTCCAGCATCTAAAGCAGTAGGATAGAACCCGTCAATCAATTCTGTCACTGAACAAGGTTCAGAACCTAGTCGACTACTGTCAATGTCGGTTCTTTCGTTTCCTTGTCCTTCGGAATAAAACCCGATACTTCAAACAGAGGCATAATGACATCTGTCATCAACTCTGTTTGACCATATCCATCGTCAATGTAATCATCGAACAAATCGTAGACATCATCTAGTTTTGTTCCATGGTGGAACTTTTGCAATGCTCCGTGGATAATCACAAGCATGACCTTTAGAGGAGGTAAATTGAACTGTTCGCCCGGTTTCGGCATGAAGATTTTAAGCAAGTTTACACCTAATTTCTCCTCTACCTCGCAAACTTGTCGTGTGCTAAGACGCAGCTTATATTCTTCATTCTTAACTGTCCATGTGGTATAAGGTTTACGTACTGACATTTAGTTCCCTCCTTACAGCGCTACTGGATCGGTAAATTCCAAATCCGATTGCAAAGCCAATTTCAAAGTAAACTCAATAGCCGAGTTCACACCACCGCCACCTAATTTCACAGCGATTTGAGCAGAAAAATGCACTTTCGTGCCGTCCGGATATTCCTGCTCAAAGTGGCGAGTAGCCTTGGAATCTGCGAGTTTACGCAGCGTTCGGTAACTAGCTTCCGCTTTCGAGTTCTCATACTTGAACTTGTATTCCAATTCCCCAGCATCACCGATACCAAATTCATATTGTTTAATGGTATCTGCTAGAGTAGTATTCTCTACTTTTTCTGGATCGATACCAAGCTCCGGTACTTCTTTCAAACCTTCAAGAATTGCATAATTTGAGCCTTTGGTTTCGCTCATTTTTAGTTTAATTCCATTTGCTAACATGTATTAACCTTCCATTCTGTATTGATATACTATGTGCGATTTAAGGTCCAAGATACCCTCAAATCGCATAATTTTATGTCGTAGATGCGTTGGGTCTGGTGTATCTACACTAGAGGTACGCTTCAGACCAAGCGAGAAGAAAATTTCATCAATCGCTACCGCTAAATCTGATGTGCTATCATTGTGAAAAATATCCACCTTATACCGTAAATACGACATCTGTTCTTTATCATCTGTAATTTCATGAGGTTTATTCTCCTCTTCCAGATAAATAATAACTGGGAAATTTTCCCAATCCTGTGGATATGTGTCCGTCACATTATCCGTGATTTCTTTTAGCTTATTATAAATAATGGGCTTGATATTTATCATTTGCTGACCTCTTCGATTAGTTTTCGCTTGATATAGCGGCCTATGACCTTCGACACTTGATCGGTATTATCCTTTAAAGCTGGATAGAGATAGGGCTGAGCAACTTGACCATACATTTTATAAAATTCACCATGCTTAGGGAATTTATAAGGACCTACATCAATTTGCGATTCGTGAACATACCAGGGTGTACTGCGATAAGAAACATTGACATCCGGAGAAATACCTGCATGGTTTGCAGCCCCTTTCGGGCCTGTACCAAACTCAACATAAGCACCGTGTTCTGATGTACTAACCACTTCTGCCGTCGGTAAGTTGTCAGAATTTACCCTACGAACCTTTATACCTCGACGTAGGTCACCATAGTTAACAGGCGCTCGCAACTTAGCCTCTGCCTGTACCACGTTCTTAGCTGCATTATGGACGGCTCTACCTGTAATCTCAACCTGCCTCTGGCTAGACAGGCGCTGCAGTTTTGCGATTAGTCTATCCGCCCCAACTAATTCCGACATTGTTCCAACTCCAATAACTGATGATTAGTGTAGCGCTTAATCGAAACAACCTTGTGAGTTACTTTCTCACTATCAATACAAAAACCGTCGCCCTCTTTGACGACTGTCTCACTATCTATCAAGCAATTAAGGATATACGCTAATCGCTGACCATATAGCTCTGATTGTACCTTGCCACTTGCTGGCCATATCTCAGCGTATATTTCCGTTGCAGTATCGCTATACGCGGCTTTCTTTATGCCTTCGTCACTAGTAGTTACGACCACCTTGCGAATCATATATGGCTTCAACCTATTCCGCTTCAAACGCACGACCAGACACCCTTGCGAGCCTATGACTTCTGATACCGCTTAAGACAGTTTCAGATAGCCCGTCTTTATAAGACACAGACACGCCCCCTTCACTTCGTGATAGCTCCCCTTCGCTTCCTTGACGATTGTACAATTCAATAGCAACTTCTAATTGTAAACCTTCCAGCGCTGGGGTTAATGTAGTACGATTCGTTTCGATCAAAATAATATTTTTAGCCCTTAAAAGCAAGGACGAGAGGATTTTATAATCACTCTCGCCTATTAAAACCTTTAAATCATTAAGCATAAAAGCCTCCTATTTTGTTGAAGCGCTCTTTTCTTTGATTTCTTCGATGTAATCAGATAGCTTCACATCTTGCAGCTCAGCATTCTTTCGCATTTCGTTATAACGCTCTGGGGTAATATCAATATCTGCTCCTACTGGATATTGATAGCCTAGCTCATTATCCGTGAATTCTTTTTTTACTTTATAGTGCATTTAGAGCCTCCTGCAGTTCTTCTTTTGTCATAGTGGAATAGCCTTCGATTTTCTTTTCTTTCGCTAAGGCTTTCAATTCCTTAAGAGACAAGTCAAGAGGTTTTCTAACCTCTTGAGCCTGTTTCTTATGGTGGCGACGCAATAACATACTCATTACGCACCTCCGAACTTAACCACCTTAGTTGGGTCATAGAGGTAAACGCCGTAATGCTCATCCCCTGTAATAACTATTGTCTTTTTGATGATGTCACGGTCAGACTCAATCATCACATCGCGTTTTAACATGATAACGAAAGCGCCGTATTTTGCTACATCGTCTGTATCAGTTGAAGCAGCAGAGACCTTAACAAGAAATCCTTTGCCTTCTTCAACTTTCTTAGAACGCACGATTTGCGCGCCGCCAGCTTCTCCAAAGGTTCCAGATACAACCATATTTGTGCCAAGTTCTGAACCCTTAATCCATTCCTTGGCTACAGCAGCTTTCAATTTAATGGCATCTTTCGGATTAATAATCGCTACATAGCGAGCATCTTCTTCATCTTCAAAAATTTCCAAAGCTTTATCAATCGCCTCAAGTGTTGTAGGTGCTTCTGCGATATTCTGAGTCGCTGTTTTAGCGGCAGCAACTAAATCATTATCAATTTTATTTGCGATTGCAAGACCAAGCTGATGCACAGCTTGCCCAATCGGGTCGCCGAGTCCAGACAAGACTGCTTCGTCAGTAATTTCATAACCTTTCGCAGCCTTTTTGATAGTCATTGTGCTTTTTCCAGTTTCGAGTTGGTCTAGCGGAATCGCTTCACCTTCTCCAATTTCGGTCGCATCGCCTGCATATTTCCAATGCGGAACTGTCAAAGTGTCCCCGGGTTGACCTTGCAATGTTCGCTCCAGATAAGCAAGCGGTGTAAATTTGATTAACGTACTTAACTTAGCTGATACCATATCTGCCATTACTTCTGGATTAATCATCTGTGCTAATTTAGTAGTTCCTGTTGCCATTTTCTATTTTCCTTTCAATTGTGCATAAAGTTCAGGGTTCTTTTGAATCAACTCATTGCGATCCTTGTAACCCATTTTGTCAAATTGCTCCTTAGTGATTTCGTTAGAATCAGCGGGGGCTTTCTTCATCGGTGCGCTACCTTTCATCTTGTCTGCTACACCTTTTTGTACAGCTGCCTCCCAAGATTTTTGCAGAGCATCGATTGAATTGCGTACACTGTCCGCATCTGTAAGATCGACCACATCTACCAAATCAATCGGTAAGTCACGTTCACTTAGAATTGTTTTAGCTTCTGCAGTTAGCTCTCTGCGTGCAATCTCTGCTTCACGGTCGGCAAGTTCCTGCTCACGCTTGTCAAGCTGATATTTCTGCTTGTCTTCTGCATTCATCTTGGCCAGCTTCTTTGCTTCAGATTCAGCTTTTTCCTGCTCAGCCTTAAATTTTGCAAACTTCTTATTGATGATGTCATCAACATCCGCATCAGTGTACTTTTTTTTGCCTTTTTGGTCTGTAATAACTTGTTCAGGTTCAGCTGCTACCTTATTGTCATCTTCGACCACTTCGACTGTTTGTGTTTCTTCGTTCATTGCGAACCTCCTATGTTTTAAGTCGTCCCCGACTATTGAATTCCATAGCTTTTTGTGCCTTCAATGCTTGGGCAAAATAAAAACCGCCTCAACTTTGAAACGGTTAGATTATTTACGATTGAAAAATGATTTTTTCTTGTGCTTCTTGAGCGTACTCACCTCATCATGCAAAATCTTTAGCTCGCTATTTGTAGCTAGTGCATTCCGCTCAATAAGATTCCAAAGTTGACTATTTTGATCAACCAAGAAATCAATTGTGCTTTCTGCGATTCGCATACGGCTTTCAAGTTCATGCTTTCTTTTCTTTCGTTTGTTCATGGTTGTTAACTCCTAAAAACTTATTTTTAATCTCTACAAGTAAATCATATTCACTTTTTGGGATAGTAATCATTGCTGGACTAGTTGTTATTCCAGTGAAATTACCTTCTATGCGTTTTTCCATTACTTCCTCCTGTTTTTGGATATAAGAAAAGCGCCTAGATTATTCTAAGTGCTTTAAAATATTGATTACAGCGGTGTACCAATTCTTCGAATGGTATCTAACTCCAGAAAATGTTTATCCGGATAGTCAGAAAAACTTGCTGCCGAATACTGCCGCTCAACATGCCATTGCCAAGCTTTTTTGCTCAAATTGGAACTAGGTAAAGGCGTGAGAGATAAGTAGTACTGCTTTCTTTCTTCAAGTTCTTCAGGAGTATACTCTCTGCTAACCAAGAGCCCCAAATCATAAGCTTGATACTGAACTCCAGGCGGCAATTCTAGCCACTCATCGCGAGAAGACGGTATAGAATCAAAACGTCGTAAAAAAGCTTCTTGTTTCTCAGAGATGAACTTCAAAGCTTCTTTATCATTTTTAAAACTCATATTACGCCAAAACCAGTAACTTAATACCCTTTTTTTCAATGATTGTTCATTCATTAATTACCAACTCCAATTCTAAAACTCCCCTATCCATGTCCACATTTAAAATTCTATACTTTGTATTTCGCGCTACCATGAATTCTTTTTCTGAAGGGTGAGTAGAATACTCGCCGACATACAGGCCTTTGGTCTCTTTTGGAGAATTGATAACAAGCTTATAGCCTTCGCCAAAATTATCTGTTGCATACTCTGAGATACTAGTACTCACATATGCTTTAAACTCACTCTCTTGTTGAAGAGCGATAAACTCACTGTAGTCTATGTGACGAAATAATTGTAAGTCATGCCCTAACCGATTAGTATTCAATGCGTTATCAAGCATCTTTACAGTAGCTGGGATATCATAATATGCGTCCATTTCAATGTCATCTAGAAACCGTTGATTACGTAAATATCTATTTATTTGACCTGAAAATGGACCAGTGTATTCTTGCAAGGCGTTTTGTTCTTCACCTAGCAGCTTACGCCACGAGCTATCTGATTGTTTCTGCAATGCTCGCTCAATTTCAACATCTGCAACCTTGTAGTCTCTATCTTGATTATACACCTTGTCGCTTACTTTTTCAACATACTTCTCATACCAATCATCGTAGGTCATATCTGCTGGCACTTGAATCGTCTTGCCTGTCTCTGGATCTCGTGCGCTTCTAGTTACCTTGGTTAACCACTCATCGTCATCTAACGCTATCGTATCTGACCGGCACCATGGATGAAGTGGAGGATAGTTTTTTCCTTTTACACGCTCACTAACTCTGTAAACTTTACCGTCGTGTTCTCGACAAATGCTAGACGTCCTCAGATCCAACGTAGCTAGAAAACGATAGTATTCCACATCGGCTTCTTCATAAGCCTTAGCTTCCATTTCTGCATGGAAGTGGTTTGCCTCGGTTCTAACAAGTCTACGAGCGTTATTCTTGCCTTTGGCAAATTTAGCGTCAATAGCGTCTGCTGTTTCATGGCTAGATCGCCCTGTTAACAAACCAACCGCTAGCTCCTTCTGTAATTCATCAGCTAATTGCTGAGTGTTCCCCCAAATACGCTGAGAATAGTTAGCTCCTAACCATGGCATGTGTTGAATTGCTTTGATTTCTTCTGGGTCTATCTTGTTAAAAGCAAAGGCGACTCCTGCTTGTTGGTGCAAATCGAATATTGAATGATAATAGGCATCTGAAATGAACTCGCCGTAAAACTCATTAGAAGCCCGTTTCTCGGCTTTATACAGTCGGGTGGATAATTTACCCACCTCTTGCTGTAGACGCTCGTAGCGCTCAATTCTTGAAGCGTACGGGGCTGAATCAAGTAAAATTAGCAACTGGCGTATCTCTTCGCTGTCTGTTGTGTTCCGCAGGGCTTGTTTCAACTCTCGGATATTCGTCAAATTCTTCACATTATCCAGAACTCGTTGCGCTTCAACTTTGGTCAATCCGTGGTCACGTCGGTAGCTCTCAAATATCCGCTCAATTTTGGAAGTAAGTTGCTTATTGGCCAACGAATAAACTTCATCAAACTTCTTTGCGACCTGCTCGGCTCTGTCCATTTCTTGAACCATTCGTTGAGCCTTGCGTTTCTTCCAATAGTCCAGACTCTTCATCTTCTAGCTCCTCTTCATACGGCAAGTTCTGGCTAAATGCCGGCTCTTGCTCCTCTTTCTCTTTTTCAAGAGCTTCAAGTTCCGCATCGGGGTCTTCTACAAACGGGAGCAAGGATATAAGTTGACGCAAGCTGACTTTGCCGTTAAGATTGCTGATAATTTGGGACAGTTCCAGAATATTTTTAGGTAAACCACGACTGAACTGCGGAACGATAGATTTTGCATTTTTGGCAATCCGTTCCATGTTTGAATATTCCGCAAACAATTCTATACGCTTTCGCAACCCGCGTCTGTAGTATTGCTCCTTCGTTTTCGTCACCATTTCCAGACCTAGCAACTTGAACTCCATAGCAACACCCGAACTATTTCCGGCGAAATTTTCATCAGTCAAATTAGGAATATGACTGAAGGTATAGATGTCTTCTTTAATCGCATTACGCAAGACCTCAACTGCGTTTTCGTCTAATGTGTTAGTCAAAAATTCCGCTTTTGCTTCCGGAGGCAATTCAAGCAAACCGTCCTCGCGTAATATCCGCATAGCCTCGTGTGCTTCTTCCTCGGTATCTGCCAGTTGAGCGCCATAGAGTAGCAAAATAGACTCAATCGCTTGCTCTTTGTCATTCACTCGATTTCCTGTCAATGAATTATAAGCATCAATCAAGCTGATCTGTTGTTCATAGTCTCCAATCGCGAACTTATTATTGCGGTATTCAATGACTGGAATGTTTGCAAACTTATGCTCAGTCGTTTCTTCGGCCACAGCTATTCCCTTAGAATCATCATTCAAATTCAAGTGGTAGTGTAGACGTTCCGTCAGCACCTCTGCGCGATACGAAACAGAGCTATCTGTCGCATCTTTGACTTGATAATAATAAACAGCAAATAGAGGTTTCTGTTCAATAGAATCATCGTATACCATAAATGTATTTTCAGGTTCTAGGCTAACAGCATCTACAGTGTTCTCACCTTCTCGAATATAAAGATATTCGTAAGCCCGCCCATAAATAGACATATTCAAGGCATTATCGCTGTCTACTTGGTCAATATCAGCTTCATCAAAAGCTAGCAATAACTTTTCTAAATCGGCAGCAGCTGTATTCTGATACTTAATGCTACTCCCCAAAAAGTAACCAGTAGCAGTATCAGCAATATCCTTGGCGTGATTGCACACTGTCTTGAAGTTTGGCTTACCTTCCCTTCGTGTGTGGTTCAAAATATCATGTTTACCTAGGTAGTAATCCTTTAGCGTTTTTAAACGAGAGCCTTCTGTCGCATGTTCCTGAATCAGCTTGTGAATAAGCTTCTTATCAAGTTTCTGCTCATCGTATTCCTCTCGTGGGTAAGTTAAAATCTGTTGCATGCGTCTCCTTTCTACAAACCATACAAGGATTTACGTTTTACCGTAGCCTTGGCGTTTCGCATATCGTCCTCAAAAGCGTACCTCGTCGCATCTATGGTATGGTTGTCCTTATCCTCTAGTCGATTGCGAGGATTGCCGTCTTTATCTGTAGCATAATCAATATTTTCAAATTCTCTGGCGATATTGGGTGTTCGCTTAGGATCTATGATAATTTCGTCCAAGTCATCAAGCCATTTCTCACCAAATTCAACAGAATCAGGTCCTTTTTTGACCTGAGTAACGTGAGATATGCCATACTCGTAACGTAGCTCATCGTTTGATTTAGGCTCTACTTCTGCATGTATTCTGTCACGCTGATAGCCTTTTCGCTTCAAACTTTCGGCAAGCATACGGTTGCTTATCTTCACGCCGTAGATTTCATCAACTGCATATATCCGCCTTCGCTTCTTGTCGTAGTGCCAACGTACGAAGGCCAACGGATCATTTGCATACCCATAATCCAGTCCATTCCGTAGATTATCAAACGAATTGAACTCCATGTCTGTAATTTCTCTAAAAGTCAAATTATCGAACGGTACAACTCCTGAACCTACAGCCTTACCCAAATACTCCCATTCGTATCGAATTTGCGAACGCTCTCGGGTAGATTCTGCTTCCTCGACAAACTCTTTTGCGATGTAGGGATTGTCAAAATAAGTTGAATGGTGCACATAGGTATTGTTAAGCTGAATCACACTTTCGTATTTCTTATTCACCCAAGACTGTTTCCGTTTGGGAGGATTGTATGAAAAAAAGAACTTGTAAAAAAGTCCTTCGGGTAATTCTCCACGGAGTAGTGAGTTAGTAATAATCTTGACTTCGTCCTCCGTCTTAAACTCAGCCAGCTCCTCAATCCAAGCGAACGCGAACGGGAAACGGCTATCTTTCAATGATTTAATTCGTTCCGGTTCTTGTGCACCGCGAAAAATAATATAATTCCCTCTCGGTAGATATGTAATGCGAAGCGGAGATTTATTGAAACGAAAAAAGGCCTCTACGCCTTGTTCGTAGATTGCCCATTTAATTTGCTCGTAAACAGATTGCTCAAGTGTATTGTCAACCTTACGGATACAGACCGCATTACTCGCATATCTCATCACTAACTGGACAAGTATGTGTGCGATATCTGACGACTTGCCGGAACCACGACCGCCTTTACAGATCACGTTAAGATAGCGAGGAGTGATTGCTGCACTCCAAACGGTACGAAACTTTGGAGGCAAGAGTTCTGATAACTTTCTAGTCATCTGCAAAACCTCCAATATCATCTACGAAAGTAACGTTTGCAGTAACATCAGCCTCGACCTTATCCGTCCAAAGTCTGTGCCGCTTACCGAGCAACTCTGCTGCTTTAATTCGGTCTTTTGCGCCGACCTCGATGTCATCTATGGATTGGACGCCTTCGCCTTGACCACGGAGAATCTGTTCTGTCTGCTCTCCTCGCATGACCGAAGTCAGGTAGGATAAAACTTCTTCTTGCGTTGCGACCTTCTCGGATTCTAGCTTTTTCAGTCGGTCGTCTATATAGGATTTTATTCCGACATTTTCCAACAATTCGGACGAACGAGCCTTCGCATATTTTTTGCTATATCCTGCTTCAATCGCTGATTTATAAGCATTTCCGCTGATGATGTACTCATCTGCAAAGCGTTTCTGTTTTAAAGTCAGTTTCGTCAATTTTCCACCACCTCCAATCAAATCAAAAAAGTCACACGCTTGTGTGACTAGTGCATATTTTATTTTTTTAATTTCGGTTTTACATTTTTTATCTCTTCTGCCTTTGATGTTTCTCTAAAATAAATTGTGAAGATAAAATAAGTTACCATGCTGCTCATTAATACAAAGTTGATCGCAGAAACAACAAATATATGAGCTAGAAGTAAATTTTCTAATTCATTCACGAGATACAATCTATAAAACATACATACCAATACATTCACGATTCCTAAAGCAAAAGGAATCACTAAGGAAAAAACAAACTGCATTTTAGCAATGTGACTATCAAGAATATTTATCATGACCTTTGATGTCTTTGATATGGAAACCAATATGCCTAATAGAGCACCTAAAAAACCCGTTAAAATTGATGAGAAATTGAGTACATCTCCAACAAAGTCCGAGTGATTTTTGAAAGAAATCAAATATGGTACAGCAAAATAGCTAAAGATAATAGAAAATACTAAAAACGCAGACAGAGCCATCCAAAACCTATTTTTGCTTAAAAAATTTATCATTTTTTCTCCTTACTTTGAAAAGTTACGTAGCGCCTTACTCCTTCCCTGCTCATTATAAATAATTTCCATCTCAGCAAATACTGAAGTTGGATTCAAAACTTTCGATTCATGAAACGGAAAATCATATTCATCACTAATTTTTCCAGAAACTAAATCTACTGTTTCAATTCTTGAAGTCAAGTCGCGTCCACGAACAGACAACTTACTGACACTACCGTCTATATCATAAGACAAAACATTTTCAACAACAGAATCTGGCAAATATTCTCTACTAGCTTTGCTATCTTTCTTAGCAGTGATTGTTATTTCTATATCAAAATACGGGCTGTCTATCGAGGTACTTTTTGCAGAAATAGCATCAAACAAATCTCCTACGAAACCTCCTTGTTTAAAAGTTTCGTTCGCCTTCATAGATATTGATCTATAACCTAAAAGACTGTCAACTTGTTTCCTTGGTGACAAGTCAATTATAATAGGCAATCTAATATCATACGTGCAACCAAATTCCGATAATAGAGAAGACATAAACCACTCTATCCTACTAACAGTTATTGAATTCCGATTTACCTGAACCATAAAAATATTATTTACAGGGTCGTACAAAAGCGACATTTTTTCTCCTAAAAACTCATCATCTTGAAGATCCAAATCTTTCGATTCTCCCCTCAATGAAGATCTACTAGGGTAATTGTAATCTCTCAACTTCTCAATAACTATATGATAATACGAGTTTATTGTTACAGGCGGCAACACTCTTTCTAATTTATATTTCGTCCCCTGCAATTCATAAACAAACCTATCCGCCCCCACTCTATACCTAGAGGCTACCTCATCAAATAATTCACTGAAATCAACTGCTACATCTCTACCATCCTCATGACCTATCACTTCGCAATAATAAAATTTCACTTTTTTTACTTTCACCATATGATTTTTCTCCATACATTTTATCAATTTAATAATACTACTAAAAAAGCCTTTACACAATAGTGCATCAGGCTTTTTTGATAAAAATATGGAATTTTTGCATAAAATGCAACGGAGAGTGCAGGATTCGAACCTGCGAGAGCGATTTGCACCCTATCCGTTTAGCAAACGGACGCAATCAGCCACTCTGCCAACTCTCCAAATGGCGAGCCACCTCATACTCGCCAATCTTTCGACAATACCATTTTATCACGAAAAAACGTATAGAAACTCCACTGTTATTCCGCTATTTTTCCGCTCAGAGCAACTAAACTTCCGCTTCTATAGAGTTCCGCAAAAGCTAGCAAAGCATTGTTTACAATCTCATGATAGCGCGTTTTCTCGTACCCCAGCTCTTCCTCTAGTTCCAAGTTAGATTTTGGGTGTCTAACTAAGTACAGTTCATAAAGTATCTTCCGTTGGTATAGATTAAATAAATGCCCCACTGCATACTCAATCGCTTCAAGCTCCGCCTCGGCATCTACCCGATTGATAGCTAACCTCTCAACGGGACGGCTTGGCGTTCCATGCGACTGTCTTGGTTCAAAGGAGTAGGTAGCGGTGACCTTTTGACCGTCAACATCGCCTGCAATCCGTCGCCAGCGTGGATATTCTCTTAGTTTTCTCTTAGCATTCTTGATTGTCTGTTTCTCATCAATTTCTGGAAAAAAAGTCACGTCGCTGTCTCCTTATGATATAATATTAGTGAGTTTATTATTCACAGGAGTCAGCGCATGCTGGCTTTAACGAGCTTCATTCTGCTTCTAGCATTTTTTAATTTCGTAAAAAATTCTTTTTTAGTCATCTAATCACCAACTTTCACAAATACCATCCAGTGCGTTGTACCTCTCTGCTGGCCAAACAATGGCTTGAACGGTATAGCCTTTAAAATTTCCCTAACATTTATCTGACAATCAGACCATTTAAAAATCAAAGTTCCGTTCGGTTTCAACACTCGCATACACTCTTCAAAGCCTTTTGCTAAATCCTCTCTCCATGTAACTTTAGCGAGTTGGCCGTACTGAGCTTTCATAATCGAATTAGGGCCTGCCCATTTCAGATGTGGCGGGTCAAATACAACTAGCTATCGAACCAAAACATGCGACTGCCGCAACAAGCATCTAATATTTTCATCTTTCACCCTCCCGGATAGCCTACATAGCGATTCAGTTCTTGCAGCTGCTGCGTGATGACTTCGTTGCGCTGTCGCAGACCGTCAATCTGCCACTGTAGCCGTTGGATTGCGGATACCATCAGAAACAGCGTAGTCAACAATAAGATTGCAACGAACATGACGGCTGATTTCATGTGTGTGGTCATGTTAACAACTCCTTTCCATTCTTAAATTCTTGCGACAATTTCTGCAACTCTTCTTCTGAAATATATGTCACACCTTTTTTCTTAATGTCAGACCAAATGCGATTGTATGTAGGTATATATTTAGGGACTTTCAGCCAGCCGTGATCATTTTTAAAACGGGAGTAGAGAACACCCTTTCGAACTTCGAAGATTACAATGTTTTTCCATGATGGGATTCGAAACGGTCTGTACTCGTCTAGTGGTTGCATGCGCCAACCTCCAATAGATCTGGGTTTTCGTAGATGTTGCCGACCACTTCAAACCAGTCTAAATCGTCTATAAAGTCAAACAATGTTTCTCCATCGTTCAAACCTAAACGAAAAGCTCCATTTTTCCAAGTTATCGCATATACTCCACATTGCTGTAAAGGTACTTCAGAGTAATGCCATTCAAGAATATCTCCCTCAAAGATTTCCACATCCGTCTTATCGAACAAGCCTGTAGATCGCATATGGGCGATGTCATCCGGGAGGTGTGCTGATAAAACTCCGTTTAGCCTAGTAGTAATCCTGCTTAGCTCATCCTTGTGCCAAGTCATTGAGGCAACAGATTCCATTCTTTGCTTTGATTTTATCCACGCCCTAAATTTCTGTGCTACCATTCTTCACCTCCTCATTTTTCTAAAAGTGTCATTACAAAAGATATAAATATAGCCCATATAATGCATATCCCGATAAAAACAACTGAACAAAGAAATATACCAAATAATAGACCTAACATTCTACCTCCTTAATCATATAAAACACATTATGTGCACCGTAATCGATATAGGTGACGCCGTCTTTTTTCCAAAATCTCCATGTCTCCGTATATGTGATACTTGATTTTTCTTCAATCAGTTTACTGATATGTTTATAGGCTTTTTCAAGCTCGCTAAATATGCCCTGTAATTCTGGCTCGTTATTGTTGATTTGGAAGTATAAGCTGTATTTCATCGCCCGCCTCATAAAATAAATCTTCGACCTTTTGTCGCACTTTCTCTGAAAGAAGCTCTTTCATATCTTCGACAGCCTGACGATATCCTTCTTCATATTTCGGATCATCATCAAGCAAACTACACTGCGTCAAAAAATCAGCAACCAGTCTTTACTTCTGCGCTACTTATTCCAAATTGCATCATTCAATCTCCTCCACTTCAAACATACTATTACCAAACACACCACTAAGACCTGCTTTTTCCAGTTGAGATTTCGTATGCTTGTATCGAATACCGCTATGGTTGTGTTCTCTATTATAGAAAGAGTAGACACCGTGCATTATATTGTACCCCAAGTCTGGGTGGCAAACATTTTTCATTTTTACAGTATACTTCTCCTGTCCTGGGGTACAATCTAACTGCTTCACCAGCTCCACAACGCTATCTTTTGATATGACCACTTTCTTGTCAATCAAATGTGACGGCAACTGATCAATCTTGTTTACAAGTTCTTGGTTATTCATCTTGATAAACCTTTCTAAATATTGTTTTTAGATTTCCGACAATTTCATTTCCCACTCCCTCATCGATTGAAAAATTATCTATATTCTCATCGATTTCTGAAATAGCAAACCGTATAGCATCACGATAGCCATTTTTATAATCATTACTTCTTTTTGACATCTGTTTCCTCCAAAAAATCATAGATTGTCATCTGCTCTATCTGTTTAAAACAAACTGGGCTGATAACTAGATAACATCTGTTCTTTTGCTTTCTTGTAAAAATCTTTCTTGATTTCAAAACCGTATGCGTGTCGATTCATTTCGATAGCCGCTCTCAATGTCGAACCAGAACCTGCTACGGGATCGATTACAACGTCTCCTTCGTCTGTGAAAATTTCAATCAGCCGTTTGAGGACCGGTATAGGCTTCTGGGTCGGGTGAATAACCGGGTAAGAGTTATCTTTCTCCCACGGTGCATGATTGAGTATCATAGCTCCGTTATTGTTAAATTTGGGTAACTTTTCACGATATAGCACTGTTGCCTCCTCGACAGCACCAACAATTTTCATATTAGCCTTTAACACTTGGGGACTGGATTTTTTTGTAAAATAGAGTGGGTACGCATTATTAAAACCATGCTTCTTTCCACACTTGATCACCTCGTCTCGCTGTTGCCAAGAATGGAAAACAATCATTGCAGGAGCTTGTCCTATTTCTTTCGGCTCTTTCTTTAGCAAGCGGCTACAAAAATCAAAGAAATTGTTAATCTTAAAATCATTATCTGTATCAAAGAATGATTTACCTGCCAGACTACTCTCTCCATTTTTGTTATCTCCATCTTTGTACCAACGAGGATCTGAAGCATAGGCATTTTTGTCAATGTTGTAAGGAATATCCGCAATAATTAGTTGCGCTCTCGGTATGTTATATCGTTTGGCATTCTCGAAGTGATCATTGATAAGTTCAAATTTCATTTATTTCCTCTTTATACTTTTCATCATGCCATAGACATTGATAGGGATTTTAATACTTTTAGTCATCATATTTCCTCAATTTCTATAATCTCTAATGCTTCGTCGACACTTCTAGCCACTCCTGCTAAAGCGCCAAATGAGCGCACTCGCTCAATAAATTTTGCTTGTTCAGGTCTAACTCGACCTGTCTTATTTTTAACTTCGATGAAAAATATCTGCCCATCTGATTTAAAACCAAATAAGTCCGAAAATCCTTTTGGTAGACCAGTATCGAAATACCGACCATCTGCTGTACGAACCTTTCCAACGTTTGCGCGGAAACAAATAATATTCCGCTTAGCCAGTTCTATACGAATCAAGTTCTGCACATCATGTTCCGATAGTAACGTAGCTGACTGTATTCCTTGCTGATTCAATAGTCCTTTCAAACTCCTCTCTAGTAAATACATCACGACCTTTTACAGTGCCAATAATGGTGACTAAATTCTCAATAGGATGTCCATTCTCAAAGGCCCAGCAGGCTGCTTTAAATAAATCATCGTTTCGATTCATACATGTCCCAGTTGTTACTCGTTCGTAAGCTTCGCGACCTTCGTGAGTACCTTTATTAAGTGATACTGGTAGCGATTCACTGAAATACTGCGTAATGATTTGTTGTTTTGGTTTAAATACGTGTTTTTCAAATTCTCCTTCGTAATGAGGTAAGCCATCAACTACCTGTAATACCTCCCTACCTTCTGACGGAAATATCTTCACATAATTATTATCATGCGCTTTAATGTCAATACCTTGCATAATTTTTGGTTTTTGAGAATACGGAATATCATCGCGTTTCTTAAAAAGTATGTGCATTCCACCGCTTGCGGTGACCTCAATAAAGGTTTTGCTGAAATTATCAAGCAACTCTTCTTTATATTCACTATTAAGCAATGAACTATACCCATCTAAGCCGTTATTGTATTGATCCGTCGTTGTGATGCGTAAAATATCCGCTCCACATGTCTGAATCAACCATTTGAGACCTTTTGCTGTCGTCTCGTCTAGCTCATGCGTATCAATATCAATCGCCCACACTCCCCGCATAAGAAGCGCATAATCACAATTTGACCAATTCACAGATTTGATAATCTCTTCTGTAATAGGTCTGTCTCTAAACTTTATGATTGGACTACCAGTTTTTCGACTCAACGGAACGACTTGATAGCCTTTTTTTAAGAAATTTAATGCTGTTTGATGATTGGACACGGATAAACCTCCTTTGCGTAACCTATTGCGTAACCGGCCTCAATCCCAATTGTACCAAGGCTTTAGATAACCAAATGTTAATCGGGTTACGCAATTACGCAATAGCCCCTACTCTACCCTTTACATACTATATATAAATAACTTAAACAATTATTGTCTTATTGATATTGGTAGTATTGCGTAACCTATCTTTTTTTAACTCTCCAAACCCTTGTAGCTCTAAGGCGCAAGGTGGTTACGCAATAGACCTATTATTGCGTAACCATTGCGTGTCCTATGCGTAACCTTAAAGCCTAAAGAATAAATTTAGTAAAACGTTCTTGATTTTCGATGCTATATCCTCTCACCGTTTGTCCGTTTATCTTCTTGGAGATTGCCTCTACACCAATTTCTGAAATAGCTCTACCTAACAATTTATTACTACCTCTATAAACTGCGTATGCTAGTTCGACTACTTCCTTGTTCCCAGTCCGTTGCACAAAATCAACCTCTTGCAAAGCGTTGATTAAAGCAATTTGGAAATCATCTAGGTCAATCTTGTTGAACACTTCCACATTCTTCCATAGATACATTTCACCCTGTTGCTTGAAATACTCCATAGAATTGAGTAGAAAACCTACACTTCCTATAATTTTCGGAGATTTATCTCGGTTCGTAAACGCCTGCCAGTATTTCGCAAATACCTCCTCGCGTTCAAAGTCCGTCTCATCCTCCGGTCTGTCTTGATACTGGATCAGAACCTTACGACCATTCATTTCATCAGATAGGGCAACTGTCCTATTCGTATCAATACATAATACACTTGACAAATGAACGAGCGATTGATTCTGTCCGATAGAACGTGCCACATGTGTACGTTCTGTCGCAATGATCTTCAATACCCGTTCCATTGCGATCCCTTGAATATCTCCTTGTTCTGTCGCAAGAGCCATTTCACCGCCTGAGAACATCGCCCAGGCTTGCAAGGCTTCAAAGCCGTTTGATTTTAACGTATCCAATTCGACATCAATTTTCTTGAACAAACCTGACAGCGCTATGTGTCGCAACCCTTTCCCCGTTCGCACCCCGGACTTTGAGATAAAGAAATTTGTTTTCGGTCTGATTCCACATGCCACTTGAGCCATATAATAGGCTTGGAGTTGAGCATTATGTAGCGATTGATTATCAGCGATAACATATTCCAAAAATTCCTGTGCGATTTTCTGTGAATTCTGTGCATCAGATAACTTCACAGGGTAATGCTTGAAATACGATACGTTCTGTTTAGGTGGTTCATTTAGTAATTTATTGCTTTCTAGGTCAATAATAAAATCTTGTCCAGCTATTTGATAGTGCTGAATATAATTGATTGGTTCCACATTCAGATGGTGATGAATCCCAGATAGGATTTCTAGAATATGGTTTGCATCTTTAAAGCCATATTTAGTTTGTAGCGCATATTCATCCAGTGATCGGAATTGTCGATTGCTGACATCGTATAAACATCCGTCGGCAATCGCGTACTTACCGATGAGATAGTCGATGACAAGTTTTGCAAACGGTGGGAAGTTGTTTTCAGCATAATAGGTAACTCTAGACGGACGATTGTCCGTTTCCTGAGTCATTTTAACTTCTCCATAAATAAAACGATAAGTTCTTCGACCGTCACTAGCGAAATATCCAATATCCTTCGGTTCAACATTCGTCGATTCAAAATAGTAATAAACCTGATCTTTATCGTCAACATAATGAACTTTGTATAACTGTTTCTTTAATTCCGCTTTTAACACCGATTCGCCAAATAGACTAGAACCCCAGTCTATTTGATAGAGCAATCGGCTAAGCGAATCGGATAGTTCTTTCATAGTGCTCCTTTAGCGATTAAAACGGCAGTTCATCTTCATTGATTGTTGTGGATGCTGTATCTGTTTTTTCTTTCCAAACATGGTGACAAGAAGGAATATCTGTCGGGTTTGTATAGCGAACTTTCGGATATTTCTCGCCGTTATATTCCTCTAGCTTCACACGAACTTTAGCTGTACGACCTTTAAAATCATTAAGAAACGCTTCAAAACTATCATAGTGTTTCCCTTCAGGAATCCCTAGAACCTTTGCTTTCCCCATTAAGATACCTGTATGATACTTGCCTGTTTGAGACGATTTGTACTGCTCATCCCATAAGTGCGAATTCTGTTTTTCTTGCTGCACATCGTTTCGAACCACGTAGTCAATCACGACACGCATTTTTCCGTTCTTGTTCTCAGCCTCATACGCATCGAAAACAATCATTTCGTAATCTTGTTCCTTAAAATCTGAAAACTCTTTTACTTCTGAAAAATCTGTTGTAAATCCCATTGTTTAATACCTCGTTATTATTTTATTTTTTTGTTTTTTTACCCATCGTCTAGCGTTTTGGTATTCTCTGATAGAAACACCAGTCATGCGAATAATATCATCATCTGATACACGCAGTTTAGTATTGCCGACATAGTAAAATAGCAGTTTGTATAATGGCTTACCGCCATTTAATTTGGCTCTTGCTTTCGCAATCTGCCAGTTTTGTGACAAATCAGAACCATACTTCCGTCCAGCTGTCCGCATTAGTTGAAATTCTTGCCGTTTAATTTCAACTAGTTCGGCTTCAATGCGTTCTTTCTCAGCTTGTTCCCGCTCACCAAAATCATACCCACATAAATCGCAGACAGATTGATTCAATGGCCACATCGCTGAACATTCCGGACACTCTTTGGCTTGGATGGTATTTTCTGATTTTTTTCTTTTCTTCCATCCACCCTTAAAATAAGTTTCCCAGTCATGCGGAGTGTAGGGGAGTCCGTGTATTTTCCAATTGACGACACAATCAATAATCGTTGCGATTTTCCCAGGCTGATAACGCATAGATCGCATAGATTGCTGGAGATACAAGACAAGCGACTTAGTCGGCCTGCATAGAATCGTCACCGAACAATCCGGTACATCAAAACCTTCACTGATTAAGTCGACATTACAGAGAACTTTAATCTCGCCATCTCTAAAAGCTTGCATGAGCTTCTCTCGTTCGATTTTTGGGGTTTTAGAGTCCACATGGACTGATTCTATACCTGCTTCGTTGAACTCCTTAGAGAAGCTCCTAGACGCTTCTATTGAGTGTGCATATAAGATAGCCTGTTGCCCATCTGATCGCTTACGATATTCACGTACAACATTGCCGTAAATCGCTTTACCAAATGCCTCGTCAATCGAGCGGTTTGTATACTCCCCGTTTCTGGTTTTAAGTTTCGATGTATCAATAGCTAACAGACTGAAATACCGACAATCCGCTAAACGGTGATGATCAATCAACCATTGAACGGTTTTTCCTTCAACCATAACATCATACGTATCCGTGAAGCCCGCTCCTGACATTCTCCAAGGTGTGGCTGTGAAGCCAACTCTTGGAACATCGCTATAGTAGTCATAGATAGCCTGGTAGGTACTAGCTTTTCCGTGATGCCCTTCGTCAGTGATTATGAGGGTTGGCTTCTGCAATACCGATAAGCGGTTCCTTGCTTTTCCAATGGTTAATAGGTCTACACACTTAAGGTTCACTCCGTGAACGACCAAACTATTGGTTATCTGCTCAATCAATTCCTTCCGATGAACTAGAAATAACACTCTGCCACCTTTATCTGTAGCACGTTTAATAATTTCTGAAATCACTACGGACTTACCACTCCCGGGAGGACTGACAATCATCACATTCTTGTCAATTATATGAGTACGTGCCCGTTCAATCAAATCCAACTGATAGTCAAATAATTCGTAAGCCGTTAGTCATCACTCCTTTCAAAGCTGAACAACTCCTCTATAGAACAAGCCGTACGGCCATCTAAACGGTTCTTCGCATATGTTCCTTCTGAACCTTCTAAGACAACCCCGCGATTGCTCGTCTTACTGTTGATGATGATACGACCGACAACATCTGTTAAACCAAGTAATTGGTTTAGTACGTTTGACCGAATCTGTGGTACATATTGCGTAATTAACTGTCCCGAGTCCAGCGACAACTCCCTCGTATCCTCCCAAGCTGTCACAAATATATTAACCGACTTAGAATAAATAGCCGTCAATACCCGCAAGAAATAATTTGTCCATTGGTTGTAATGTTGTAGCTCGTTCGAGATACCATTTTTTGATGTCCTTCCAGCTTCCACAAACCAGTCGGATTGGAAGCTAGTGAGGTTATCAATGACAAGGTTGTCGTACTCCTCAAGCACTCCGTCTACTTCTGTCAAAAATGTATTCATAAATTCAGTAGGATGGTTTCTGTCAAATACGATAATATCGATATTTTCTGTACCGCCAAGCACCTTACTGGAATGGTCCATATCAAGAAGTAATATCCTACCTTTCAAAGTCTTGATCACACTTGTTTTACCAAGCCCTGGTTTTCCGTACAGCAACACACGCCAATTCTTAGTCCGTTCAATGTCGGTTGCTTTTGTAATTTTCATGTCCACTCCTCCCCGCTCAAGGTAGCGCAGTCCCAAGTACGAATAATATCAGCGACTGCTTCTTCTGTATCATAAGACTGTTGAATTTGTTTGCGCTTCTCATCAAATACCTGTTTTAAAGGAAGCTCTGCAAATGTAGGTTGATATTCTTTCAAAACAGAGGCGATTGCTTCACGAACTTTAACCGTTAACTCTTCAAGAAAATTTTTCTCTGAAATCAGAATCTTTGCATTAGGAGCAGGTACAAATCCAGTAGCTTGTGTATCAAATCTATCGTAAGAGTGCATTTCTACGATGAGTCGTTTATTTTCTGTTACATAAAACTTCATAAATCCTCCATAAAATGGTCTTCTAAGAATTTGACGTATTCTGTGATATAAGATAGTCGATAACCCATTTCAAAACTCATGATACATTGCAAATAATGGTCACGTAACTGAATCCACTCTTTGATGCCAATTGCCACATCGCTGTTCATCATCTCAATCAATTCATCTTGTGTCATAACTTTGCAATCTCCTGTAATAGTGAGCGGATTTCTTTACAGTTCAAACGGATTTGATTACTATCAGTTTCCCGCCGATTCGCACTACGCAGTTGCTCAACAAGTTCTAGTAAAACTTCCTTCGTGTAAGCGAGGAACTCTTTCTTTTCTTCGCTTATCTTGTAGTAATAATCATAATCAAGCGAACCGTCCTCTCGACGAGCACATATTTTGTACTGGTTTACATCCCTACTAACATTTGAACGCACAAACCCAATGTCAAAGTTTAAAGCCTCCGCCACTTCTTCATACGTCGCATTAGGATGTTCACGATAATAAACACGTATTTGTTCTGCTTTACTCATACTTCTCCTCCAATCGTTTAATAATTTTTCTCCGTTGTTCTTCTGTCAGCCAGCTTGCCAGAAACGCTATGTCGCCTTCTACCCAATAAAAACCTCTTGAGTTTGTTAGGGTATCTACTACTGTTATTTTCATGCGACTAGCTCCCTCTCCCTATTCCGAATCAGCAAGACCTCATATTGTGACATGCTTTCCAGCTCCTCTCGCTGCGCTTTTGAGACGAACAGCCCCTGTAGCTTCACATAGCGTTCAATCTCATCAATAATGTTCATTTTTCCGATCATTATCTGAACTCCCTCCCCCAAATCTTAACTTTAATTCTTCTTTGTAAATTTCTTCCCTAAACTCATCAGAGTTCATTTGTTTGGTTAGCTTAAATCCATATAGGATAGCAGTATAAGCCACAACAGCCATTGCATAAAATCCGATCATTTCTTTAATCTCCTTAATTTCTTTCTATTTGTGTCCAATTCATTTTTCCACTCCAAACTCCCTCTATAATCTAAATAGTGCTTGAAGACCTTAGTGTCCACTAGCCTTCCGTGATCAGACAGGAGCGCATTCCAGCGCGGAATATCTTTCATTTCACGTCTACACGTCCCTGCGTGCTCCTTTGTAATACTGAAGGTTTTAGCAGCGGTTTCGTCGCTTAATAGAAGTGGCGTAATAATAACTTCTTTTACTAGCGTTACTTCCATAGCTTTTTATCCTTTCTTGTGATATAATCTAAATAGTTATTTTTGGTAAGTCCTTGATTTTGTCAAGGGCTTTTTTACGTTTATCAGCCCTCATATTTGTTCCAGCTTTCGATTGATTTCTAGTTCAAGCTGAGCGAGATTGTCAGATAATACTAGTTCATTCATGTTACTCCTTTTTATATAGATGTTGCGTTTCGGGAACGTTCTTTGTAAAAAAAATAGATACATCTGTTACATTTAATACAGAAGCAATAGCTGCTAGGTCATCTACCCCAACATTAGTTATGCCACTTTCTTTTTTTGCATACCATGTTCGTTTTTTACCTAATCTTTCAGCTACTTCTTCTTGCGTCATATTAGCAGCTATTCGTTCCGCTTTTAACCTATTAACATTAAACGTCATCTTCTGCACCCTCTCACCTCCCTTCTGTGGTATAATGAAAATAAAATGATTGGAGAGGTATCATGCCCAATATAACCAACGATAATGTCCAAATTTGGACGTTGTATGTAACCGTTGCTATTTCACTCATAGGTTTTCTATTCAATGTCATTTCTTTATGGCAAACTAAGAAAGCTACTGAGGATATGGCCAAGCCCTATGTTAATCTCTATGTGGAAGGGATAGCCGTTAAAAGCCTCAATAAAGTTTATGTCATAAAAAACTTTGGACAAACGCCAGCCTATATCACCTCTATCAAAGTAATCTCAGGAAGACTTGACGAGTTTAATGATAGACGACTTTTTCAATCTCTTATCGGAAATATGATTGCACCAGGTCAAAAATTAACATCTAGCATACATCCTTATCACAAAGAATCAGCGACTGTAGAAATTAAATATAAAGATACGCACGGCAAAAAATACAGTGATATATTCACATTAAACCCTTCTATGCTAAAGGATTTTGCTTATACTGTTAATGAAAGCAATAAACAGAATGAGATACCTGCAACTATTCGACAATCAACCATGGCATTATTACGCGACTTACTCTAATAAAACACATAAGCTTCATTGATTGATATGTCTATTTCAAGTTCTTCTACGTTTGTCGTATTGATAATAATCTTATTTTTTATATCAATAGCCTCATCCGCATTTTTAGAGAAGATAGTATACTTGATTTTCGCTCCCATCACTTCTTCCTCCGTTTCACAATCTGCCGTGCTACAAATGACGCTAGCAACAATACAGCTAAAATTTTCATATTGATTTCCCGGGCAAATGGTGGTACACTAAAGATAAGAGGTTGGGGCTGTTGCCCCTTGCTCTTACTTTTTCTTGGATTTATGTTCCAAGATTTGTTTGTGCCAGAGTCTAGCTTCTCTGACTAAGCCTAGTATGATAATCGGAAGTACCAGTTCCTTATCTGCTAGGCTTTTTATGATGTGTTCCACCATTTGCCTTGCTCCTTTCGTTTGACTAGGTCGTTTCCTTGACCTTGGCTATATTATAGCATCATTGTTCCCGAATGTCAACATTTAAATCAAAAATTTTATAAAAAAGTTTCACTTTGGGAACAAAATAGTATATAATGTAATTAGAAAAACAAAAGAAAGGAGTTCCCACATGAGAGAAAATTCCGAAATAGTAGATATTGTTATCTCTTTGTACAAACAAAAAGGTTGGAGTTTAAGTGAATTCGCACGGAAACTGGGAATGCCCAAGTCTTCTCTTTCTCGATATTTAAATAAGAATAGGCAATTTCCAGTAAATAAAACGGAAATTTTTGCAGATAAATTGAATACAACTGTAGAATATATTCTAGGACTAGAATTAGAAAATCAATCTATCCCCTCCTCAGACGCAAAAAATGACACCATACAAGCGATAAACGATACGGCGATACAATTACACCCCAAGCGCCAAGAAAACGTCCTAGAGTACGCCACAGAGCAACTGGAGGAGCAGAAAAAAACAACTAGGGAAATCCAAGAAGAACCAGCTGAATACAATTCGGATAAAATCATTGCGTTTCCTCCAAAATACGACTACGATTTTTACGATAGTGCCATATCTGCTGGGACAGGACAATATCTTGGTGATGTTCAAAAAGAGACTATATCACTTCCGATAGATGTGGATGTCGATTTTGTCATTCCTGTTTACGGTCGTTCTATGGAGCCAGAATACTACACAGGCGATTATGTCTTTGTAAAACTATCTGTTGACTTAAAAGACGGCGATATTGGCGTATTTGACTACTACGGAGACGCTTATATAAAACAACTGGTTATAGACGAGGACGGGGCGTACTTGCACAGTTTCAACCCCGAATACCCAGACATGCCAATTGACGCAGATACTGACTTCCGAATTATCGGCGAGGTTGTATCTGTTTATAGAGAAAATTAAAAACCATAGCTGATGAGGCTATGGTTAAAGAGGAATTTTATAATTTAGTTAAATAATTTTGAAATAAAAATACTAAAGGGGGCCACAATGACAAAAAACGGGAAAGTGATTAGCATAATCAATATGAAGGGCGGAGTGGGTAAAACTACTTTAACAATTGGACTTGCTACATTTTTTGCAGAAGTGCAAAAGAAAAAAGTTTTAGTAATTGACGGAGATCCACAATCTAATGCTACTCAATCTTTAATGAATTATTATGGTAGCAATAAGAAACAGCTCCAAAAATTTCACTCTGAGATAAAAAAGCGATGGAAAGAAGATATGAGTGATGGTGAAGAAACGCCTTTTGATAGATATTTTTACGAGGAGTATATATTAAAAGGAGCTAAAAATATTCTCAATCTTTTCCCGACACCTACGGCTAGAGCTAGTAGTCCAGAGCCTATAAACAGCGATACGATAACACAGTTAAGCGAGAATCTTTCCATAATAGCAGGAAATCTAGATTTAGTATATGTCCAAGGCAATAATAATAAAAAAATTCGAACATTCTTACGAGAACAAAATTCCCGAGAAAGTTTTGATTACATATTTATTGATTGTCCTCCAACTTTAACTACTTATACTGATGCTTGCTTAATCGCATCTGACTATTACTTGGTTCCCAATCATCTTGAGTATTATTCTATCTTAGGAATCAACTCCTTAATGGAAGTGATTGACAAATTAATCCGAGACGAAGAATTGAACTTGAAATGTTTAGGTGTGGTATATAGCAGAATACCTAAAACATTACCTATAAAGACCCAAAAAATAAAAGATGCCTTCGAAGAAAAAAATCGAGAAAAACGCAATATATCCATATTTGAATCACAGATGTTTAGGAATAGTAACCTAGAGAATGGTGCCAAAGGAAATATAGCTATCGAATATCTCGAGTCTAAAGATTCTATTGGAGCTATAGCCATTGAGTTAGAGGGAAAAATTAACAAGGAGCTTACTAATGACTAGCATTTTACACTATATAAATATTTTGAATAGGAGCGACTTAAAAAAATATAGCTTAATTGGTCTAAATTCTGAACTACTATTATCGAAAGATTTGTTCAAACACAACAGTGAAATATCTATGTATTTGTCTCAAGTATTTAGTATAGAATTTCTTCCATATGTAATGCGTTCACGCACAATGATTGTCGCACGCCTTACCAGAGAGATCTACAAATATGACGAAAAACAAATCAATCTCGTCAGGAAGAAAATGTTAAAATATCTAAAATCTATCAATGTAGAAAAAAAACAAAATAAACTAGAAGGCGGTAGCAATCTTCTGTCGTGGTATTAATTTATGAAACCTTTGGAATCACTAAAAATAGACATCAACAAAGCCCTGAAAGCATTTGAAAATCTTTGTAAAGATGAACTTATAGAAGAAAAAAGCAGTTTGATTAGAATTACAAAAAAATTTATTTTTCTGAAAACAATATATAATTCCCCTCATATAGATAGTAATAAGTATTATTATTGCTTACTTGAAGATACTCTATTTTCTCTGCAAGAGATAGAAAAAAATAATCCTAGATATTTCTACTTAAACCTCCGTTCGATACTAGAAAACGCACTAAGAATGCTCAACTCCCCAAACCCAAATACAAGGTCATTCAATGCCAATAAAGAAAAGTTAGAAAATATATACAAAGCCACTCATACTCCTACAAAATATAAATCAATTTTAAATGGAATATACAATAAACAGTATTCAAAAGCATGCTCTTACGTCCATGGAAATCTAGAAAGAATCTCCTTTAGAAATGAAATTGATTTTATATACTCTAAATTTGAAACAAGCTACGATCCCGTTTCTTACTTGGAAATGCTATCAGATTTAGAAGATGTACTTCACGGAATAATTTGGATAATGTTGCCAATTTATTATGAGATTATCGATTCTGCGTTCAAAGATAAGAATTACATTGTTTTCTTAATAAATAAGAAATATAAACAAGACCTAGTACAATTCAATAAATAAAAAAATCGTTCGATGCCTTGTAAGCGCGAACGATTCAGAGCTAACGATTGACTGGCAGTCATCGTATGGATTAGCTATACTAATTATATGATATTTTTATAGATAATGCAAGCAAAAAACTCCCCACACTCTCCGCCGGCAAGCTTGAGTGTGAGGAGAAAAAGGAGGTGATAGCATGTATGTTGAAGAACTACCGAGCGGAAAATTGAGGCTAGTTGAACGCTACAAAGATCCATACACAAATAAAAGCAAGCGTGCAACGGTCCCTCTCACCTCTCGCACTCCTCAAGCTATCAATAAAGCCTCTCGATTACTCAACGAGAAAATAGCGGACTTGCTTATCGAAAAAGGCATAGGAGACATCACGTTTGGCAAACTCGTAGAAGAGTGGAAGGAATCTCACTCAAAGACCGTTAAAACCAGAACAATGAAAGTCTATGAGCACCCTATTGATAAAATCCGGAACTTTATTTCAGAAGAGGTCCTTGTAAAAAATATCGACGTCAAGCTGCTTCAACGGTTTATGGATGATCTACGATCAAAATACGCAGACAACACAGTCAATCTAATCAAGCAACCTTTGAATCTTATGTTGCGGTATGCAGTCACAATGGGCTACATAACTGAAAATCCGTTAACAAAAGTCATCAGCCCTAAACGCACTAAGAGGACCAATCAAATCGAATATAGTTTTTTAGGCAGTGAGCAGATTAAGAAAATTATAGAAGAGATACGGTCACATCCGGACAGCTCGCACGTTGCAAACTTTGCCGAGGTTCTTTTCTTGACCGGGATGCGCCCAGGAGAGCTTCTAGCGCTACCGTGGTCAAAAGTGGACTTTGAGAAAAAGCTAATCTATATCGAATACACGCTGGATTACTCGACGAATGGACACGCAAACGCAGAACCAACTAGCACAAAAAATGACGGTTCAGAACGAGTCATTAGCGCCCCAGAACGCGTCTTAGAAATCTTTACGGAAGAGCGTAGCTACCAAAAAATACATAAGCTGGAGCGAGACTTCGTTTTTGTCAGCCGACGTGGGAACTATCTCTCTATAAATACGATTGATAGGCGAATGAAAAACGCTTCAGATAAATTGTTCGGCGTCAAGCTGACAGCTCACAAATACAGACACGCGCATATCACACTACTTGCTGAACTAAACGTACCACTAAAAGCAGTTATGCAACGGGTGGGGCACGTAGATAGTGAGACCACTATTAAGATTTATACCCACGTTACCGAGAAAATGGGCAATGATTTATTAAATAAACTGAATCAAGTTTAATAATTTTTGCCCCAAACTTGCCCCAAAACAATAAATTATAAGATACAAAAACCCATAGAAACGTTGATAAATAAAGGAGAACTACACACTATGATGAACATGCAACAAATGATGAAGCAAGCCCAGAAATTGCAAAAGCAAATGGAGAAAGGTCAGGCGGAATTGGCGGCAACCGAGTTTGTGGGAAGCTCTGTCCAAGACTTGGTTTCTGTCCGCTTTACAGGCGATAAGAAACTTATAGCAATCGATTTTAAACCGGAAGTGGTTGATGCAGATGATGTGGAAACCTTGCAAGAGATGACCATTCAAGCGGTCAATCAGGCACTGACAAAAATTGATCAAGCCACCCAAAAAACATTGGGAGCCTTTGCAGGAAAACTACCGTTTTAATACTAATTGGCTAAAGCTGAAACAGTTATGTCCCAAAGAGGGGCGCACTTGACACGAGTTCCACTCGTTCTATCTTGTTTTAAGGGAACAGGCTAAAAACCTCCACTGGAGCTTTTTACCCAGCAAGGCGAGTTAACAACGTCAGATTTTGATGTTTGACGAGTATAATACGCAAAGAAAGCAATCTATACCAAAAGAGGTCGGGATCATCCCAACCTCTTTTCTTTTTATGCAAGTTCAGCGACAATGGCCTTGAGCTGCTCTTTGCTATGGACACCAGCAACTTGTTTGACAACTTCTCCATCTTTCTTAAATAGGAGGGTTGGGATGGACATGATTCCAAATTCGCGAGCTGTATTTGGATTTTCATCAACATCCATTTTCAAAATCTTCAATTCATCTTCATGAATTTCTTCTGCTAGTTGCTCCAAGATAGGTGCCTGCATGCGGCATGGACCACACCAAGTTGCCCAAAAATCAATCAAGACAAGACCTTCTTTGGTTTCTTCGACAAAGTTTGCATCAGTAACTGCTTGAACCATATTCGTTCTCCTTTTTTCTTTGTACTGTTATTCTACACCAAAAGAAAGCTTTTTCAAAATATTTGCTACGCCGGCAAAATATCCACTATATATGTCAATTCTTGATAGTCTAATGTCAAACAGGTCTAAATCTGCCTGAGCAGCAACGATATAAATCCCCTCTCGGAGATAGTAGGGTAGGGCTTGCCCAGCCCTATCTGTCAAAGATAAGCGCCCCTCGTCCAACTCCACACCAAACCGAACCTTAGGTGTATCCTTGGGTTGACCGATAACGAGGTAATCGACACAGACGAGCTTACCACCCCATTTTTGATAAAGATGATTGGCGACATCACCCTCACGCGTAAAAATAGCTAATTTTTCTACCTGATGTTCCTGCAATTCACCCAAGGCTTTCGCATAGAGAGCCTGAGCAATGCCTTGCCCTTGATAATCTGGATGAACTGCCAGATTGGTGAAATAGGCTACCTTATTGGCTGGGGCGTATCTATAAGACTGACTACACTCTTGATTGTAAATATCAATGTCCAACAAGCCCACAACCTGTCCAGCTATTTCTGCCACCCACTCTATGCGGTGAGCATAAATGTCTGTATTTAAGGGAGGCTTTACCGTCTCCCTGTCATCAAAAAAGGGAGAAAAGAGATAGCTAAGTGCCTTGGTATAGACCCAGCCTTTTTCATCACCAGTCTGGTACTTTCTAATGAGCATTGCCTACTCCTTTCCTTTATGCCGAAAAACCAATCGTGTTATTAAGTATCACTCATTTTCAAACAAAGCTATTTAAAGGTCACAATGGTTGCCCCACTTCCTCCCGCATTCTGCGGTGCATAGCCAAATTCTTTGACATGCTTGTTTCGACGGAGATACTTGGTGACCCCTTCGCGGATAACACCTGTTCCAATACCATGAATGATGTCCACTTGAGACATATTATTGAGCAAGGCTTGGTCGATAAATTCATCCAATTCCTGCATGGCTGCCTCATAGCGTTTTCCACGCAAATCAAGGCGAGCTTTGGGGCCTTTTCCAGAAGCACGTTTGACAAGGTGAACTTGTTTTGGTTTTGGCTTCTCTTCTTTTTCAGTCTTAATTAAGGTAAATTCATCTGCCTTGAGTGTCATCTTAATCAAGCCGACCTGTGCCTCCCAGCGACCGTCTTTTAGCTGCTTAACTAGAGTACCACGCTGGCCATAACTGATCACCAAAATATCATCACCCACGCGCGCCGCTTTTTCTTTCTTAGCCTTTTTCAAAACCTTATTTTTAGAAAGATCGACAACTTCTGGCGCTAACTTTTTCAACTGACTCTTCGCCTCGATAATCTGATGCGGTTTTAGACTGGCCTGACTATGAAGATTTTTTAAAATATCATCACTTTCTGCCAGTGCTAGGGTGACAATCTCTTGGGCTTCTAAGCGTGCCTTGTTTAGCTCTGCTTCTTTCTCCCGTGAAAATTCATGATAGAGTTTCTTCAAGACCCGGTTCATCTTGAGATTTTCCTGCTCTACCTCACGGATCGTATCAAGACGCTTCCTACTTTCCACCGTCTGTGCTTCTAGCTTTTCAATGATGTGATTGACATCGCTGTCCGTCTTCGTCATCCTTTCGGCATCACTAATGATAGCTGTCGATAAGCCGAGACGCTTGGCAATATCAAAGGCATTGGAGCGACCCGGAACCCCCTGCATGAATTTGTAGGTTGGTCGCAGGCTCTGACTATCAAACTCCATGCTGGCATTTTCTACACCGACCGTCTCAATGCCGTAGGCTTTTAATTCAGGATAATGGGTCGTCGCCATCGTCTTTATCCCCCGCAAGCGCAAGTCTTCTAAGATAGCCATGGCAAGAGAGGCACCTTCCTGCGGGTCAGTCCCAGCCCCCAATTCGTCAAATAAGATGAGAGAATCTTGGTCAGCAGTCGCCAAAATACCCACCGTGTGGGTCATGTGACTGGAAAAGGTCGATAGACTTTGCTCAATCGACTGTTCGTCCCCAATATCTGCAAACATCTCACGAAAGAGAGCAACTCGGCTCCCCTTATCCGCTAGAATGGGCAAACCTGATTGAGCCATGATGTGAGTTAGCCCAAGTGTCTTTAACATAATGGTCTTACCACCCGTATTGGGACCAGTAATCACGATAGCGGTTAGGTCTTCCCTGAAATACAAATCATTGGGCACAGGATGTGCCAAGAGCGGATGGCGGACATTTAAGAGGGCAATATCCTTGGTCGAGGACAAACTAGGAATGGTAGCCTGATAAGTGCGGGCAAATAGGTGCTTGGCACGGATAAGATCAAGGTGACCGATCACCCAAGCGTTATTGCGCACAACCCGGCTATGCGGTCGCAACATGGTCGATAATTCCTGCAAGATACGGCTAATTTCATGCCGTTCCTCCGCCTTAGCATGGGTCATTTCTTCATTGAGAGAGACGACCGCACGTGGCTCAATATAGACTGTTGACCCAGACGCTGAAATATCATGAACCACACCCGAGATCCGGTTACGGTAGGTATTTTTGACAGGAAGGACATTGCGACCATTCCGACTAGCCAGAACCGTATCCGTCAAGATATCACTCTTGGTCTTGAGTAGCTCCTGCAAGACCTGTCTGATTTGCTCCTCCGATTCGCGAATCTTTCTACGAATTTGCGCCAACTTTTCACTAGCAAAATCTTCTACAAAGCCCGCATTATTGATAGCCTGCAAGCTCCCTTGAATATGGGGGAAAAGTTCAATTTTTTCAAACAAAGACGGCAGGCGAACCAAGTCTACATTTTCCAACTGCTGGTAAAAATCTACCAAATCCTTTGACACTTCTAAGACCTTTTTGACCGCCAAAAGTTCAGGAATATTGAGATTTGCTTCCAAGTCCAGACGTTTGGTAGCAGGCGCAATATCAACCGTAGCCCCTAAGCTAAAGTGGGGACGCTCCACAAAGAGCTGGCCCATATCTACCACTTCATCAAAGGCTTGCTGAATCCGCGCCTCATCTGTCATGGGCATAAGCTCCTGCAATTCAAGAGCCCCCTGTTCTGTCAAAATAAAGGGTTCCAATAAGGCCTTGACCTTCTGAAACTCCAACGTTTCCATTATTTTTTGATTCATCTTTCTTTCTCCAACAAGATACAAAGCCCGTTAAAAACTCACAGCGCACTTCTTCAGGTAATAACAGTCACTTCCCTGACTGTTATTACTGTACCTGTAAAGCAGGCATAGCCTGCAACAGTTACGGTAAACTAGGAAATCTGACGCAGAGCTTTTAGACGAGAGTTTGCTCTGCAAACTTCTATTTCCCGCCTCCAAAGGTATCCCATACCTTTGGAGCTAGGAAGATTTATACCTAAAGGTAGCCACAGCTATAACTAGCTAAACCTAGACAGCTGCGTCTCTTTTTCGCACAGAGTTTAGGACGTGTAGATACAGAGGACGCGAAGAGTAAAGTAAAAATAGGAGATTGACGTGGTGTTCCATGAACACGAGGAAATCTATCTTTTTTACACAGCTCTTAATCCGAGTTCAATTATACAAGATACGAGAGCGTGTGACACGAGTTGCACTCGTTTTATTTCCAACCTCCCACAGTCTATTCCTAGACTGTTTGACACGAGTTGCACTCGTTTTATTTCCAACCTTCAACAGTCTATTCCTAGACTGTTGAAGCGAGCAAAGCATACCCCATTTATGTATTAACAGTCACTTTCCTAACTGTTAATACCGTATCTGTACAACGAGCAAGCTCGTAACAGCTACGGCAAAATAGGAGTTTTGACGAGTAAAAAGCTCCTGCGGGATTTTCAACTTATTTCCTAAAAATAGCCAATTAGACTAGCTCCCTAAAGTAACACATACTGGTTTCTAGCTAGTGCAGCTCCTCTCCACCAAGTCTCGTATCCTCTTTCGTCCCTATCTTCCTATGACCTGTATCAGTCTTACCTGTAAAAACAGAGGGACTGGGCAACATGTGCTCAACCCCTTTTCAACGAAATAAGTCTCCTATTATCCAATCACAGCAATCCACAAGTTTTTAAACAGGCTGCTCGTAATGGGCGTATATTGGATAATCGCATTCGCCAGCCAACTCTTATGGAGCGTCTCTTGCACTGATGCAAGCGGAATGGTTGCTGCAATGGTCAGAACAATCTGCAAGGAGAGAAGCGCTACGATAACCGCTAAGCTCCCGCTGACAACATTGGTTACTGTCGTATCTGGATCAGCAAAACGTACCAAGTGCATCAAGAGCCCTAGCAGTCTCATCACCGCATAGACAAGTATATAAACGACCAAAAAGGCTAGGCCCGCATAGAAAATCTTATCTAAGCTGAACAAGTATTGGCTATCAAAATAGTAGGTACTAGCTCCCTGACTTGCTGTGGCAAACGGTACCCACAAGTAGAGTAGCTGGACGAGTTTTTTAAACTGACCTGCCGCAATGATAAGAGCAAAGATACTGGCAAAGGTGTAATAGCTTTGTAGCACAATCCCCCTACTATAACCAATATAAAAACTCCATAATAAGATTATCAGTAAAAGCAATGTTATCATGACGGATCCTCAAGTTCATCTAAATCTAAAAGGGTTAGATTTTTCTTGAGAACTTTTTCTTTCATACTCGCCAGTTCAGCCTCTACTTTCTCATGCTCCATCTCCCGTTTCAATTGGACAGATAAGGCATTGATCGCAAGCAACAAGGCCAGCGTCTCAGGATCTGCTGTCGGCATCTTTTCTTTGATTGCCTGGTATTTTTCCTGCGCAATCCGCTCAATTTCTTCCATAAAAAGATTGTCATGCTCTGTTGTGAGCGTCAACTGCTTGTCTCCGAATGTAAATTTGTATCGATTTAAATTTGCCATAAAATTACCTCACCTACTATTATATCCTAAAATCAGCCGTTTGGCTAATCGGCATGCTATGCTCTTGACGGAAATCACAGCATTTTCTTTCGTCGCGCAAAATCAACAAAGCGAAACTTATCAATCTTA
This sequence comes from Streptococcus acidominimus, assembly GCF_001921825.1. Classification (GTDB taxonomy): domain Bacteria; phylum Bacillota; class Bacilli; order Lactobacillales; family Streptococcaceae; genus Streptococcus; species Streptococcus acidominimus. The sequence continues at coordinate 30,251 of NZ_MSJL01000003.1, read as the reverse complement.
TGTTTGCTTTCTGTGTATTGGAACTGTTGGGTATTGCCTAAAAAGACACGTGAGCGAATTTGAACCAAGTAATCATCCTTAGTCTGCATCAAGTCTCTTTCCTGCCGATTGGTCGGCTCAACCGTGATTTCCTTTTGGGCATAAGCAATATCCAGACCCAGATCCCCTTCTAAATAGGCATAGATGGAAACTTGAGCAATCTCCTTGGGCAAATGTGGAACCAGATCATGCGACAGATAATCCGTATCAAGGACCGAAATCTTACCGTCAATCGACCTTATACGGACAAGTTTCCAAACCTGACTGTAAGGTTCAAAACCCGTCAACTGGGATAAAGTGCTCGTAACGGTCAGAAGCTCCAAGCTCACCACCTCCGTATGACTGTCCACATGAAGCGATTGGGTCAATTCTTGATAGGAGGTAAGTCCCGACACCGGAAAATCAAGCAACTCCTGCCTTAAAACCAATGATCCCTTTCCCTGTACCTTTTGGATCAATCCGCGCTCTGTCAGCATGGCCAATGCTTTACGGATCGTATCACGACTGACCTGATACTGACGCTGCAGCTCTTTTTCCGTCGGCAAGACATGCTCTGCTGGATAGATATTTCCTTCAATTTTTTCTTTTATATTATTGAAAATTTCCTGATATTTTTTCATCATTCTTTCCATTGGTCTGCTTTTTATCATACAACTGCTCCTATTATAACAAAATCTAAATTTTTTTGAAAAAAAAGCTTGCAATCCATCTTGAAATCGGATACAATATTTTTGTCTTTTAAATTTGTCCGTACAAATTTTACGAAAAAGAAAGGAGACATAGTTCAGCTATCGTCTAAGGAAAACAGATCAATGGGAAAATTTGAACAAGAGGCTAAGACCCTCCTTGAAGCAATCGGTGGTAAGGAAAACGTTACAGCCGTTACACACTGCGCAACGCGGATGCGTTTCGTCTTGGGAGATCCCCAAAAAGCAGATGTCAAAACAATCGAAACCATTCCTGCTGTCAAAGGAACCTTCACCAACGCAGGTCAGTTCCAAGTCATTATCGGAAATGATGTCCCTATCTTCTACAATGACTTCACCGCGATTTCAGGTATTGAAGGAGTCTCAAAAGAAGCCGCAAAATCTGCAGCAAAGAGCAACCAAAACATGATCCAGCGCGTGATGACCATGCTTGCTGAAATCTTCACACCGATTATTCCAGCCTTGGTCGTTGGGGGCTTGATCCTCGGTTTCCGTAACGTCCTTGGAGAGATGCAGATGGAATGGCTCGGTCGAAAAATCATTGACGGCGTTAAGCAGGTCAATGAGCAAGGAGAACCCGTCTACAATACTATCGCCGATATTTCTCAATTCTGGAATGGAATATACAACTTCCTATGGCTACCAGGTGAAGCGATTTTCCACTTCTTGCCTGTCGGAATCACTTGGTCTGTCACCCGTAAAATGGGCACTACTCAAATCCTTGGTATCGTTCTTGGTATCTGTCTGGTGTCACCACAATTGCTCAATGCCTACGCTGTGCCAACCACATCAGCAGCAGAAATTGCAGAAAAATGGACTTGGAACTTCGGCTTTGCATCCATTACCCGTATAGGCTACCAAGCGCAAGTCATCCCAGCCCTCCTTGCGGGACTGTCACTCGCCCATCTTGAAAGATTCTGGCGCAAGGTCACTCCAGAAGTGATTTCCATGATCGCCGTTCCTTTTCTCTCGCTTGTCCCAGCCCTCATCCTTGCCCACACAGTGCTTGGTCCTATCGGTTGGACGATTGGTAAAGGACTATCGACAGTCGTACTTGCTGGTCTAACCGGTTCATTCAAATGGCTCTTCGGTCTTGTATTCGGTGCCCTCTATGCACCATTTGTGATCACGGGTCTCCACCACATGACCAACGCGATTGACACTCAACTCGTGGCTGATACTGCCACTCACACAACCGGTCTATGGCCAATGATTGCACTGTCAAATATCGCTCAAGGTTCTGCTGTATTTGCCTACTTCTTCATGAAACGTCACAACGAACGCGAAGCACAAGTGGCTCTTCCCGCTACTATCTCTGCCTATCTTGGTGTCACAGAGCCAGCCCTCTTTGGGGTCAACGTCAAATATATCTATCCATTTGTCGCAGGAATGATTGGTTCTTCTCTTGCAGGTCTGGTCTGTGTCATGTTAAACATCCAAGCCAACGCCGTTGGGGTCGGAGGACTTCCAGCCCTTCTTTCTATCAATTCTAAATACTTGGGTGCCTTTGTATTGACCATGGTGATTGCCATTGTCGTACCCTTTATCTTGACCTTGGTCTTTGCCAAAACAGGTCTATTCGTGAAAAAAGAAGAAGCTACTGAAGAAGTTATAGCCTCAACTGAAGAAAGCGAAACAAAGGCTCCTGCTGATATTATCAGCCCCTTGACTGGTCAGGCAAAAGAACTCGCAACTGCCACTGATCCCGTCTTTGCTTCTGGTCTAATGGGTCAGGGTGTCCTGATCGAACCAAGTGAGGGTGAATTGACCGCACCGATTGACGGCGTCGTTTCTGTCCTCTTTCCAACCAAGCACGCGGTTGGTATCACCGCTACAAACGGAGTTGAAATGCTGATACATATCGGCATGGATACTGTTTCCCTTGAAGGAAAGGGCTTTGAAGCACATATCCAACAAGGTGATCGGATCAAGGCTGGGGACAAGTTAATCAGCTTTGATATTGAGACAATCAAAGAAGCTGGACTGGTGGTAGAGACACCTGTCATCATCACCAACTACTCTGAGTTTCCAACGGAAATTATCGGAGACCTCCCACGCCAAGTGGAACGCGGACAAACAATTTTTAAAGCATAATACCCTAAATGAACAATTGAAGCTGAGCTCTCTCCTCCCCCATTCTTAACTTGGCTGGAAGAACTCGGCTTCTGCTATTATCGTCTTTCGGTTTTACTTTTAGATAGCCCAATTTAGTTTTCGTCAAAAGTTGCAGGTAGTTGTCTAGCTGATAACTATTTCAAGTTCAATGATACAAGACGAGTTATCAAAGTAGATAAAAGATAAACTAAATGACTATATTGCAATTGAAGCTGGCTAAGCCTGTAACTTTAGCCCGTGTTCAGTTACATAAGATACAAAGGGCGTTAAAAAAGCGACCGAAAAATAGGAGACTGACATAGTGTTCTACGAACACAAGGAAGGCTATCTTTTTTCCGAGCTTTTAGCCCGTGTTCAGTTAAGATGTGAAGCCGTTAAAAAACCGACTGAAAATTAGAAAACATGACGAAGAAGCGTAGTTTCTAGGAATGTTTATCTATTTTCCGAGGTTTTAGGCTAAACTCAATTCCCTAAGATACAAAGGGCGTTAAAAAAGCGACCGAAAAATAGGAGACTGATGCAGAACTTTTAGATGAGAGTTTGCTCTGCAAACCTCTATTTCCCACCTCCAAAGGTACCCATACCTTTGGAGCAAGGAAGGCTATACCTAAAGGTAGCCACAGCCGTAGCTAGCTAAAACTAGAATATCTGCGTCCCCCTAAAGAGAGCCGAACCTGTAAGCAACTAAAGCTGCAACAGTTGCGTCTCTTTTTTCCGAGCTTTAGCCCGTGTTCAATTAAAAAATAAACGAAACGAGCTATACCTTTCAATAGAATAGGAGAACAATATGACTATTGATAAACGCAAGGTCGTCTATCAGATCTACCCAAAATCATACAAGGATACGACTGGAAATGGTGTCGGAGACTTGCAAGGGATTATTCAGAAGCTACCTTATTTGAAAGAATTAGGGATCGATATGATCTGGCTTAATCCTTTCTATCCTAGTCCACAGCGCGACAACGGCTACGACATTTCAGACTACACAGCGGTCAATCCTGCTTTTGGAACAATGGCGGACTTTGAAAAGATGATTGCGGCTGGAAAAGAATTGGGCATTGAGTTTATGCTTGACATGGTGCTCAACCACTGCTCAACCGATCATGAATGGTTCCAAAAAGCCCTTGCCGGTGACAGCTACTATCAAGATTTCTTTATCCTACGCGATGAACCGACCGACTGGATCTCAAAATTCGGTGGTAGCGCCTGGGCACCTTTTGGCGAGACTGGTAAGTACTACCTCCACCTCTTTGATAAGTCCCAGGCAGACCTCAACTGGCGCAACCCGCATGTTCGAGAGGAACTGTTCAAGGTCGTCAATTTCTGGAAAGACAAGGGAGTCAAAGGTTTTCGCTTTGATGTGATCAACCTTATCGGAAAAGATGAAGTCCTAGAAAATTGTCCAATCAATGACGGAAAACCTGCCTATACCGATCGCCCCATCACGCATGAATACCTCAAGATGATGAACCAGGCGACCTTCGGAACTGAAGACGGCTTTATGACGGTTGGGGAAATGTCGGCTACGACCATTGAAAACTGTATCCTGTATACCGCACCTGACCGTGAGGAATTGAGCATGGCCTTTAACTTCCATCACCTCAAAGTCGACTATCAGGATGGGCAAAAATGGACCATTACAGACTTTGATTTCCCAGAATTAAAACGCCTTTTCCATACATGGGGAGAGGGCATGAGCAAGGGTGATGGTTGGAACGCACTCTTTTACAACAACCATGACCAACCCCGTGCCCTTAACCGATTTGTTGATGTCAAACATTTCAGGAGCGAAGGCGCAACCATGCTGGCAGCCTCTATCCACCTCTCGCGCGGAACACCTTACATTTACATGGGCGAAGAAATCGGTATGCTTGACCCCGACTACGATTCAATGGCAGATTATGTTGATGTGGAAAGTCTCAATGCTTATCAAATCATGCTGGAGCAAGGCAAAACACCGGAGCAAGCCTTTGCCATTATCCAAGCCAAATCGCGTGATAACTCCCGCACGCCAATGCAGTGGGATGCAAGCGAACACGCTGGCTTTACGACTGGTACTCCTTGGCTCAAGGCAGGAAAATCCTACCCAGAAATCAACGTTGAAACTGAAAAGACAGGACCAATCTTCACCTTCTATCAAGAACTCATTCGCCTACGCAAGACCCTGCCAATCATTGCTGAAGGCGACTACACCGCTGCCTATCAGGATAGCGACAGCGTCTACGCCTTTGAACGCAGCCTCGGAGACCAAAAACTTCTCGTCCTCAACAACTTCTTTGGCAAAGAAGTTGAACTTGAAATCCCCGCCCACTACGCAGACGGTAAAATCCTCATCAGCAACTACGCAGACACCACCATCAGCAAAACAATCACCCTCAAACCCTATCAAACACTCGCCGTTTTAACACAAGATACGAGGACGTTAAGCAACTCCTAGACAAAATAGAAAATCGAAGCAGATTGTCTTGCAACCAATGAGATTTATCTTTTTGTCAGTGAGTTGTAGTCCGAGTTCAATTACATAAGATACGAGGACATTTGACACGAGTTGCACTCGTTCTATCTCCAACCTTCAACAGTCTATTCCTAGACTGTTGAAGCAACTCCTAGACAAAATAGGCGGCCGAACAGAAGCGGATAGCTTCATTGTGAGACCCCCACAAAGGCAACTAGATTGGCGTATAAGCGCCAATCAGATGCCTACTGTGATGTCATCTGGATTTACTCAACTTTTTGACTACGCTTTGTCAGTGAGTTGTAGTCCAAGTTCAATTACATCAAGATGTGAAGCCGTTAAAAACCGAATGAAAATTAGGAAACATGACGAAGAAGCGTAGCTTCTAGGAATGTTTATCCCTAAAGGGAGCCGCACCTATAAGCAACTAAAGTTGCAACAGTTGCGTCTCTTTTTTCCGAACTTTTTTCAATTTTTAGGAGTATGCTAAAAGAAAATGCTTGTGGATGAGGTAATGTTTCACAAAGAAAAGCCTAACTATAATCGTCATCAATTTGGCTTCTATACGCTTGACCAACTTGTACCAGTAATCCATTGTCTCCACTCTCCTATCCCCCACAGTTTAGAGCGACTGCGATATAGTCATTTAGTTTATATTTTTATTACTTCGTTAACTCGTCTTGCTGTACCCCAGTACTACCTGTGACTCGTTGCCTAGTACTAAAAATAAACTAAACGGCTATAAAGGGTATCAATGAACAAATAAGGCGGTGGGGGGTATTCCCTAATATTCATTTAAGAAAAAATTAAGGTTGAAAAGATATACTATATCTATCCTAAAAACTTTTCTTTTTCACATCTTTCGTCAGGCGACATGGATTTTCATCGTCTGATGAAGAAAAGATCTCCTTAAAAGCCCTGTCATTCGACAGGGCTTGTTCTGTTATAGTCATTTTGTTTATATTTTTATAGTCGCTCAGTTTACTTCATTAACTCATCTTGTATATTTGAACTTGAAATAGTTAGCAACTGGACAAGTACCTGCGGCTTTTGACGAAAACTTCGTTTTCTTCATTTCCCACCTCCAACAGTCTATCCCCAGACTGTTGGAGGTAATACTAAATATAAACCAAACGGCTGTATATTCTTTGAGTATTATTTAAAAATATTTCCCAATTCGACATCAACCTTATTTTCTTTGACATCAATATTGGTGACAGCAAGAAGCGATTTGTAATTGGCTACATTACGGGCACCTTTTTGGTTTTCAGCAAAGACCACCACGCCTGCTAAGCTGCTATCAAATTCCGACAAGAGGCTGATCATCCCGTTGATGGTGCCACCATTTTTCAAGAAGTCATCAACAATCAACACGCGACTGCCTGCCTTGAGACTGCGTTTTGACAAGAACATCTTTTCAATGCGGTCGCTAGAGCCAGATACATAGTTAACAGAGACCGTTGAGCCTTCCGTAATTTTCAGATCACGGCGCACGATGACAAAAGGGACATTTAAGACATTAGCAACTGCATTCGCTAGGGGTACTCCCTTGGTTGCGACCGTCATAACAGCATCAATCTGCTCATCCTTGAAACTATTCGCGATAATCCGACCAACATTTTTCAAAATATGAGGCATTGACAGTAGGTCAGAAGAATAGATATAGCCCCCTGGCAGGATACGGCTACTTTCTGCCATTTGACTGCGCAAGTCTTCAGCGATAGCAAGAGATTCCTTATCTGAAATTGAAGGAGTAAAGATTACACCACCGCTCGCTCCTGTAATGGTCTCAATATGACCGATAGCACTTTCTTCAAAGGCTTTTTTAATAATCGCAATATCCTCTGAAATCGACGATTTAGCAGAGCTGTACTTCTCCGCAAACATATTTAAGCTAGTTAATTCATAAGGGTGATTGATAAGATAATGAGAGATAACCACCATTCGTTCACTTCTTCTTAATTTCATAGTCAATCCTTCCTTGCTTTTTAACATTATATCACAAAAAAGGAAAAAACGAACTTTTTTTATTCATTAGCTCGCTTTTTTCGTATTTTATTTCGATTTAGCAACTGGCAGCCTTTTCTTTGTTGATATTTTCTCAAACAATTCGGACACAAACACATCCTCCTGCCGACTTCAACAGGCTACGATTGCAGCTAATAGCCCTTTAGCTCCACCATTTAATGATGATGAAACATCTTTGCTAAGACGGAACGACTTGGCTAGAAAGCCTCCTAAATCCTATTTTTGATTAAAATTTTAATTAGTCGATATTCGGCTTATAGAAGGCACGGTTATCCATGGCAAAAATGCGACTGGTCATTTCGCCGGGTCCAATCTTATCCAATGCGGTTAGCATCATCATCATTTCCGCATCAATATTGTCAATCATGTGGAGAATTTCTGCTTCCATAATCTGCGGACGAACGGGACTGCCGTATTCGAGCAAACCATGATGACTAAGAATAACATGACGAAGAACGGTCACTTCTTCCTTGCTATCATCAATGCCCAACTCGATCAACACCTTGGTAATCTCCTCATCAATCAAGGAGATATGACCAATGAGATTGCCCCTTACGGTATAATTGGTGTTTTCAGGCCCTGATAATTCAATCACCTTGGCCAAATCATGTAGCATAATCCCCGCAAAGAGCAGGCTCTTATTGAGCTGTGGATAAATATCGCCAATCTTATCAGCCAGACGCACCATGGTCGCCGTATGGAAAGACAGGCCTGAATAGAAGGCATGGTGATTGGTCTTGGCAGCTGGATAAGAATAAAATTCCTGTTCGTACTTGCTGTACAAGGCTCGCACAATCCGCTGCCAGACAGCATTTTCAATTTTGAAAATCATCTGGCTAAGATACTTGCGCGTATCCTCCACATCGACAGGTGGTTTTTCCTTAAAATCAGCGGGATTAGTTGGTTCACCCGGCTTAGGAAGTCGGAGGATAATCTGATTGACCTGCGGTGTATTGTTATAGACTTCTCTGCGCCCCTGCATGTGAACCACAACGCCCGCCTTAAAATCTTTAATCTTGCCGGGCTGGGCATCCCAGATTTTCCCTTCAATTTCTCCTGTATCATCCTGGAAGGTCAAAGCAAGATAGTCTTTCCCGGCTCTGGTCTGCCGAATGTCGGCGGTCTTAATCAGATAGAAACCCTCAAAAGGCTCATCTTTTTTCATTTGGTTAATTTTCATCTTCTTCCCCTTCCTCCTGGAAATGTAATAGGTCAAACGGTGGCTCTCCGTCCGGTAATTCAATGTGGCGCAAGGTTCGTTCAATGGCATTGGTCCGCCGCGTCAAAAGATCATCTAGGTTGCCTGAAGCGTGCTGTAAATGGCGCTGGGCTTTCATCAAGACGGTCCCAAACTTGCTAAACTCTGACTTGACATTGCCTAAGACCTTACTAATATCATCAGCCGAACGTTGAATATTCAAGGTCTTAAAGCCAACAGATAAGGAATTTAGGAGGGCAGACAAGGTTGAGGGACCTGCCACCACGATATGCTCTGCCCGCCGCAATTCATCAAAGAAAATTGGATTGCGAACCACCTCTGAATACAAGCCCTCTGTCGGTAAAAAGAGAATCCCAAAGTTAGTGGTTGCTGGTGGAGAGAGATACTTTTGCTGAATATCCTTGGCAAAGCGTTTGACAGAAGCCAAGAGATGCTTGCGGTGTAGCTCAATCTGCTCCTTATCTCCTGCTTCATAGGCTTCTTCTAGACGGTAATAATCTGCAAGGGGAAACTTGGAGTCAATCGGAAGATAGACCGAATCATCCTTGGTCTGACCGGGTAGTTTCACTGCGTATTCTACCCGCTCATTAGAACCAGCTACCGTAGCAAATTCACGCTCATACTGGGACGGGGTTAGAATATCTTCAATTATCTGCCCCAGTTGCAACTCTCCCATGATTCCCCGCGTCTTAGTGTTGGAGAGAATTTTATTGAGGGCGCCGACATCACGCGCCACCGTCTGCATTTCTCCCAACCCACGGTTGACCGATTCTAACTGCTTCGACACCGTTTCAAAAGAGGCCTGCAAACGCGTCTGCAAGGTCTGCTCTAGTTTTTCTTCTACCGTCTGGCGCATCTCCTCTAAACGCTTTTCATTGGACTCTTGAATCGCCTGCAAGCGTTGATCTGCCACATCACGGTTTTGCGATAGAAGCTGGTGCATTTCCTGCCGAAGCGCCGTCGACTGCTGGTAAAGCTCCTTGCGCAATTCCGTCATGTCTTGGTGCAACACTTGTTGCTGGGCAAAGGTCTGCTGATTTTTTTGATCAAAAAGATAGGTCAGCTGATCTGACAGATGATCCGCCATATCTTCTGCTTGCATTGACATGCGTTTCATGTGCTGATCCAAGCAAAGCAGGGTAAGAACCGAGACAGCTATTGCTATAAAGCCTAGGATATACGCCATTCTACCTCCTATCACGGCTATAAATAAGAACCACATAGCCCTTATCTATTGTAAATTCGATTTCTTTTCCGATAAACTCGTTACTGCTGTAACATTTTTTTAAAAAGTAATTACTCTCATTCAAGAGATACTTAGCATGGGAGATACTTAGACGGCTCTCATCAGCTGGCATGAAAGACACATAGCTCATCCCTTCAATTGGGGAAATACGGTGCTGACCCGCTGGATAAAAGCGTATAATATTCAAGTCATCAACCAGCTCTATCTGTCGCATATAGGGCATCAAATCGGGTTCACTGGCTAGAAAGAGATTGCTCATCATGTGGTCTAAGCGCCCACCAAAGGCTCCAAAAATGGTGACCTTTGCCCTCGGACAGCGCCCGAAGATTTCTTTTAAGGTAAGCTCCAAATCCGTATCGTCTTTTTCAGCTGGCGCCTGCACAAAAACACCTGCCTCTCGGCGAATTCGCTTTCGTTCCTCAGCCGTCACCGAATCAAAATCACCAACAGCCAGATCAAGTGGAAAACCGTGCTCCAATAGATAGAGAGACCCCTTATCTACCCCCACAAAGAGATCGTAGCCGGGAGAGACCCCGCTAATATCACCACTTGCAACTACGGCAATCTTAATCATAGAGAGCCGCTTTCAAGGTATCGACCTTAGTCTGCAAGTCACCCTTAAACAAGTAAGACCCCGCCACAAAAACATTGGCTCCAGCTTCCTTGGCAGATAAAATCGTCTTGTCGTCAATCCCACCATCTACTTCGATGTCAAAGGATAAACCTTTTTCCTCACGAAGCTGAGCCAAGGCAGCAATCTTTTCTGCCACTTCTGGAATATAGGCTTGGCCACCAAATCCTGGATTGACCGTCATCAAGAGAACCTGATCGACCAGATTTAAGACAGGCTCAATCACGACAAGCGGTGTCCCCGGGTTAATCACAACGCCTACCTTCGTACCTGCTGCACGAATTTTTTGCAGGGCGCCATGAAGATGCTGGGTCGCTTCGGCATGGATCGTAACAATATCTGCACCTGCCCGCGCAAAATTCTCAATGTGCTGTTCTGGGTTGGACACCATTAGGTGGCAATCAAAAACCAGCTTGCTATGTGGGCGCATGGCAGCCACCACATCTGCTCCAAAAGAGATATTGGGCACGAAATGTCCGTCCATGATGTCAATGTGAACATACTCAACACCTGTCGCCTCTAGGCGTCTTAATTCTGCTTCAAAATTCACATAATCCGCAGCAAGGATAGAGGGGGCAATTTTATAATGTGACATAGCATTCCAACTTTCTATTTTATTTTTTTGCTTACTTTTTTATAGACTTCACGTACATTCTGAATTTCTGTTAAAAATTGTAGGTAATTGTCGTAGCGACTTTGGGAAATCTCTTGTGCTTCCACTGCGGGCTTGACAGCACAGTCTGGCTCATGCGTATGGGTACAAGTTCTAAATTTGCAACCTTGACTTGCTGCTGCTATTTCTGGGAAGCAGTCCGTGAGAGCCTCTACTTCTTTTACTTCGTAATCTAGTGAAGAAAAGCCCGGTGTATCTGCGATTTTTCCACCGTAGACATTGTAGAAGCTGACAGCCCGTGTCGTATGGCGTCCCCGTCCCAGACTATCTGAAATAGCCCCTGTTTCCAGCTGCAATTCCGGGGCGATTTTATTGAGCAAGGTGGACTTTCCAACACCCGTCTGCCCCATAAATACCGTCACCTTGTCTTTCAAGAGGGGAATCAGCTCCTCTAAGCTATTGACGAACGGGTAACCAATCTTCTCATAGATGACCCGATAAGAGTCCAGTTCATCTCGATGTTCCAGTAGATCCATTTTCGAAATATAGATAACCGGTCTTATACTTTTCTGCTCGAGCAGAACCAAAAATCGATCCAAGAGATTCGCATTGAAATCAGGCTCTTTAGCAGACATGATGATTACCGCTTGATCAATATTGACGATCGGGGGTCGTACTAGGCTGTTCCTGCGTTCGTGAATCTTGAGGATATAGCCCTCGGACTGCTCCTCTGCTGAAAAATCGACAATATCCCCTACATAGGGCGTCTGCCCTTTTTTCCGAAAATTTCCGCGCGCCCGCGTCTGATACACCTGCCCTTCCGACTCTACATAATAGAATCCCGCAAGAGCTTTCATAATAATACCTTGCAAATCTGCTCCTTTTTCATCATCTACTTTCAGAAACCAACTCCTAGAGCCTGTCTCCTCAACAAAAATCAAACAGGAGGACTTGTTCTTTCATCAAGCATATCTGCCCTTATTATATCAAAAATCGGGCAAAATAGTTGGTTTTGAGAGTAAAAATGGAAATTTAAGTCCTCTATTTACAGGTGATCTGTTGCGAAGCAGGAGAGCCTTGGTCGCCTATCCAAGCTCTTGTTGAGGACGCATCATCAGCGAAAAATTCCCCCTAAATAGCTTCAACAGTCTGGCGATAGACTGTTGAAGCGCAATCCTAAAATACAACAACGAACAAGGAGTTGTGAAAGCTACCGATTTGTGCCTAGTCAACCACCGTGTCAAACGATTTTGACTGAAGTATTTTTAAAAGGCTGGATTTGAACCCAGCCACCGTCTTTTATATAGTATGTTTATTCGTGACCCAACTGCCACTCCGAGAAAGCCTATACTCTATAAAAATCTGACTAGGCAACGCAATCGCAGATAGAACTTGAGTGCTACTTGCCAGCTTCCCTCTCCTCCCTCACTCCAAGGCGAATTGTCTTAATCTCATACGGTTGCAAGGTTAAAGCAAGCAGCCCTTGTTGCTTAGCACCGATTGGTCGTTCCAGCAGATCGACCTCCTGCCACCACTGACTATTTTCAAGTGAAAGCTCTAGGAAATCTGTCCCTCCAGCATACTCATGGAAGCGAAGGATGTAGCCATCTCCATCTTCTGCTTTTTTAAAAGCATCCATGGCAACATACTTCCCACCTGTCATGGCTATCTTCGGCATTGTAAGAGCTGCGTTCACAGTTAGCAAGGGATCATTGATTTCCCATGCTTCTTTTACGGTTTCTCCCTCAATCGCGTCACCCCTATGAGGATAAAGACTATAAGTAAACTGGTGCATGCCAATATCCGCTGTCGGATCTGGAAAAATGGCTCCTTTTAACAAGCTCAAGCGTAGGGTCTGCCCCTTGACATCACAACCATATTTAGAATCATTGAGCAGGCTCACCCCATAATCTCTCTGCGATAGATCAACCCATTGGTGAACAACCGACTCAAATTTAGCTAGTTCCCAGCTAGTATTCCAGTTCGTTGCACGGCGGACATTCCCATATTGAATATCATAGGTTGCATAGGTGTTTCGAATATTCACGTCAAATTTGACTTTCAGCAACTGCTGGCGCTCCTGCCAATCAACTTCTGTCACAAAGTCTATCCGCTTTGTATGATGATAGAGCCTCATCTCCTGCAGGAGACTTGATTTCCCAAAGAGATAGCGGAAGCAAATACTGTCGTAGAGCGGATTGGTCGGTAGGACTTCTATACTATCCACCACCAATGTCCTGTATTTTTCTTGGTAGAAAATATCAATATCCCAAGCGTCAAAGTTCATCGGCTTGTCTTCAAAGAGCTGAAAGACATTTCCTTGCCCCGCAAGCACTTCTTTCTGACACTCTTTATCGTAAATCCGTGTCAAATGCCCCTCCTCATTCCATTGAATCTGATACCATTCATTCTCAATAGAAAAGGAGGTCATCTCCGCACTTGCTATCTCGGTTTTCGGAAGCATCTGAATCGGAGCTATTTGCAGAATGTCCGTAGCATAAGCTGGAAGACCTTCTATCAAAACGTAGGTCTTATCTCCCGTCTGATGGCTAAGCAAAGCCTTGCCTGCCGAATCTGTGTAGGCATAACCAGCAGGTGCCAGTGGCAGGGCTAGGATAGACGTCCGTTCCCAAGTGCTGGTGTTGCAGACCGTAATACCTGTGGAAGACCTTGTTAGTTCGCTTAGTAATCGCTCGCACCTGTCCAGCACATTGCCCATCTCTAGGCGATAATCCTGATAGACCTCTTTGATTGATGAGCCGGGTATAATATCATGAAATTGATTGCGTAGAACCGTTTCCCACAGGGTATATAATTCCTCTTGCGGATAGTTGGCATTCCCTTTGATTTCTAACAAGGAGAAGAGGTATTCCAATCTGCGTAGGAGTAATTCACACTGCCGATTGGTCTTTTTCACAAAGGCTTGAGAAGTATAGGTTCCTCTATGGTACTCTAGGTAGAGTTCCCCATCCCATGTATGAACATAGTTTGAGGTGGTCTGAAAGGTTTCTTGCAATGCCGCAAAATAGTCGTCGGCTCGCCCCGTCTTTACATGTGGCAGACCGGGTACTTGATCCATAACCCTGCGTTTTTCCAGCATCTCTCGCGTGACACCGCCTCCACCATCCCCGAATCCATAAGAGATGAGCGGGTTTTGATGGATTATTTTGTCCCGATAGGCTTCATAGACCCCTAGAACTGTCTCTGGCTCTAATTCGCCATTGTAGGTATAATACCAGTTGGACTCCCATTCATTTTCTTCCCCCGGTTCAGGCGTTGTAATAAAATGTGTCAAGACTTCAGAGCCATCCAAGCCTTTCCAGATAAAGGTATCATGAGGCATTCGATTGAACTGATTCCAACTAATCTTCGTTGTCATAAAGGTAGCGATACCCGTCTTTTTCAAGATTTGTGGCAGTGCCCACGAATAGCCAAATACATCCGGCAACCAGAGGTAGTGGATCTCTTTTTGAAATTCCTTGCGAATGAACTGGGAACCATGTAAGATTTGTCTGGTCAACGATTCTCCTGACGGAATGTTACAATCCGCTTCGAGCCACATAGCACCATCAACTTCCCAGCGCCCCTCCGCCACGCGCTCCTTGATTTTTTCAAAAAGTTCTGGATAGTCTTCTTTGATAAACTGATAGAGTTGTGGCTGGGTCTGCAAGAAGATATAGTCAGGGTACTCTTCCATCAAGCGGAGCACCGTCGCAAAACTCCTTGCCACCTTTTCCCGAGTATGTTTGAGCCTCCACAACCAAGCCACATCAATATGGGTATGCCCAATTGTTGTCACTGTAATCGGGCTATCTTTGGGCATGGAGTATAGCTCTGTTTTGAGATAGTGGTAGGCACTTTCTACCGATTGAAAAAAAGCCTCACTGCCGGGTTCTGACCAATCCAGCAATTGGAAGGTCTGGTGTAGGAGAGTAGAATAACGATGGTAGAGCGGATTGTTTTCTCCCAACTCTACCATTGTCTTATATAGTATATCCGCATGATAGATCAAGCCATCTACTGAAGGGTTCAGACGGCACAGATCGGCTCTCCGAAATTCATGTGTCTGGATTTTTTCTTCGCCACCACCTTCTAAGCCCGACCACAACTTGAGCGAAAGTATGATGGTCTGATTGCGATAGCCCTCCGCCAACCTGACTTCCTTATGGTTAGCATCAACCCCTTGGTAAATGTCCCGATTAATAAATAAAAGAGATTCAAAGCCCGAATTATAGCCACCGCCAGTATGACCAAAATCCAAGTATAGATACAGGTCATCTTCATCCGGTACTGTGATTTCTTGCTGGATCCACAAGTAGTAATCTCTCCCTTTCCAGCTGTCTCCTAGGACAAAGGAAGCAGTAGTTACAAAGGGAGAGGGAGGGTATTTTTCTTGCTTGGACCGATCCTCTAATAATTTCCATTCTGAAATCACTTGAATCGTATGAAAGCGGTAGTTTTCTAACTCACTGATCCGAGCGCGTAGCTTCTCTGTTCGATAAAATAAACTCATTTTCTAGCTCCTTGAACTTTTTCTCGCTTTATCTGCATGTCCATCATTTTATACTCCATGAAAAACAAAGGGACCATTCACAGAGCACTATGGCTCTCTTCTTCCTAACATCAGCTGCTCACTCGTCTTATTGAGCAGTTGAAGAAAGGCACCTACCACTACCACCAGACATGGTGGATAAGCCATCACTGCCAAAATAACTGCTAGCAGCAAAATAAAGAGACCAATCCAATATGGAACTCCTAGAATAAAGCCTTGAACACCCTGATAAAGAAGAAGCCTAGACGGATCATGACCTCTTGCCAATTGCCATATTGCTATTGTCAGGAGTGAAAAGCTGACCACACCTAGCACCGTCAGTAAAAAACTAATCACGACAACCAGAGCTTTCGGCAGTACAGGAAGAAGTTGAAGGTTTAAGAAAAGAATGAGCAGGAGGGCATACACAAGCAATTGCGCTCCTACACAAACAAGAATAACCTTTTTATTCCTCATCACTCTCCACTTGCCATCTGACAGAGGAGCTAGGTAGACAAAGGCACTCAATAGACCATACACACCGCCAAGTAGCGTCACTAAGCCGAACACCACCATCACGCTCACGATAATGGTATCCAGCAAGCCTGCTTGCCACCTCATTACTTTTTCTTTCATCATCTTCTACTCTTCTATCAATCACCCAATCACCGCCTGACAAACCCAAGATATGGAGAGCGGTAAAAAGCAACTGAACCCAGCACCACCTGCGACTTTTGACAAGTGAAAAGCTCCTGTGGAGGTTTTCAGCCTATTTCCTAAAGAGCCATCATCAGCTAAAACTGAAACAGTTCTCGCTCTTTTTTCACAGCTCGTAGCTCGTGTTCAATTATATAGCGTTTAGTTTATTTTTAGTACTAGGCAACGAGTCGCAGGTAGTTGAAATAGTTGATAACTATTTCAAGTGATAGATAAGAAAAGTGTAACTTTTCTCAATAGTACAGCAAGACGAGTTAACGAAGTAATAAAAATATAAACTAAGTGACTATAAAAGGTAAACTAAATGACTATAAAAGGTAAACTAAATGACTATACTATCGTATCTACTGCTTCACAGCCCCTTCTGTAATACCCGTAATCAACTGCCTACTAAAGACCGCAAAAACAAGCAAGAGCGGAATCGTTGCCAGTAGCGTTCCTGTAATGACCAAGGGATAATTAACCGTGTAGAGACCTTTTAATTGAGTGAGCGCCAACATCAAGGTGTACTTTGATTCATCGTTCAAAATAATCAGGGGCCACATATAGTCATTCCATGAGCCCATAAACGAATACAAAGCCAAGAAAGCTAGCGCTGGTTTCATGATAGGAAGTGCAATTGCAACATATACTTTAAAAGCTGAACAACCATCTAGCTTGGCTGATTCAATGAGGCTGTCGGGAATCGCATCCGTACAGTACTGCTTGAGCCAAAAAATACCAAAGGCGTTGGCCATTCCTGGAATAATCAGTGCCTTATAGGAACCGACCCAACCTAGCTTGTCCATCAAATAGAAAGATGGGATGATGTTTAGCTGTCCCGGAATCATCATGGTTCCTAATAGAAATGTAAATAAGAACCCCTTGCCTTTAAACCTTAACTTGGCGAAAGCGAATCCTGCCAAAGAATCAAAGAACAAGATAAGCACAGTTGATATAATCGCAATAAAAAGGGTATTGAACAGCGAATGGAAGAAGGCTGTCTCTCTAAAAACAGTCTCAATGTTATGAAACAATTCAGAACCCAGTAGTAGATCTGGGGGAATCTGATAGATTTCCTTATTCTGCTTACTCGCCATCACCAACATCCAGTAAAATGGGAAAATCGATACCAGCGCACCAATTCCTAAAAAAATTCTCACAAATAATCGAAAGGTCTTATTTCCCATACCTATTCTCCCTTGATACGATAGGTCGTCAAATACCAGTTTAATAACGAGAAAATCATGATAATGATCACCAAGGCCCAAGCAAGCGCTGACCCATATCCATAATCATTATTTGAAAAAGCAGCATGATACAGGTAATAGACAATGGTCATTGCGCCACCCTCTGGTGTCGCTCCTTGCGGTACTAGAACCTGTGCTTCTGAAAATACCTGCAAGCCACCAATTGTCGACATCATCACTGTAAATAAGATAATCGGCTTTAGTTGGGGAATCGTAATGTATCGGAAAATTTGAAAATTGGTCGCCCCATCCATAATGGCTGCCTCATAATAATCCTTAGGAATCTTCATGATTCCAGTCAGGTAAATAATCGTATTATACCCTAGGTACATCCAGATATTGATAAGTGCAATGACAATTCGAACCCAGAATGTCGAGGTCACCCATTTTATAGGAGACAGACCTAGGAATTGTAGCAAGCTGTTGGCAAGACCATCCAGATTGGAAAAAATCAGACCAAATAAGATGGTGACTGCCACAACAGAGGTAACATTTGGGAGAAAGAAAATCGCCTTTAACCATTCTTTATGCTTCACAAACTTTAGATTCAGCATAAACGCCAGCACTAAAGCAAGAAAGAGCATGGGGAAGGTGCCGACCACCCAAATAATCAATGTGTTTTTCACAGATAGGTAAAAATCCGTATCATGTAGCAATCGGATAAAATTTCCCCATCCGACAAATCTCATTTCTCCCAGACCATCCCATTTGTGAAAGGCCAAAATCCCTGCGAAAATAATGGGGAAGAGACCAAAGATCAAAAATAGGATATAAAATGGAGAAATGAAAAGATAGGGAGCATACTTATCAATGTCCTTTTTCTTACTCATGGTCCTGCCTTTCACCTCTTCTTAGAAAGAGATAGTCTTTTCATATTATTTTATACTCGTCAAAAATCAAATTCTGACGTCGTTCATTCACCTCGCTAAGTAAAAAGCTCCAGTGGAGGTTTTTAGCCCGTTCCCTTAAAACAAGAAAGAACAAAGTTCTATTTGCTTCCCCAGTCTAGGAATAGACTGGGGAAGGTGGGAAATAAAGAAAACGAAGTTTTCGTCAAAACAATCTGGGGAGAGATTGTTGGAGGTAGGAGATAGAACGAGTGGAACTCGTGTCGAACAGTCTAGGGATAGACTGTTGAAGGTTGGAGATAGGACGAGTGAAACTCGTGTCAGTTGTAGCTCCCTTTAGGGATAGTTTTTCCTAGCTCTAAAGGTATAGTATACCTTTAGAGACGAGAAATAGAAGTTTGCGAAGCAAACTCTCTCTAAACTCTGCGTCAAAACTCCTATTTTTGCTTTGCTCGCTTCCACAGTCTAGGAATAGACTGTGGAAGGTTGGAGATAAAACGAGTGAAACTCGTATCAAACGCTCTCGTATCTTAAAATTGAACTCGGACTAAAAGCTCGGAAAAAAGAGACGCAGGTGTTCTAGTTTTAGCTAGTTACAGCTGTGGCTCCCTTTAGGGATAAACATTCCTAGCTCCAAAGGTATGGGATACCTTTGGAGGCGGGAAATAGAAGTTTGCGAAGCAAACTCTCTCTAGCTTCTTCGTCATGTTTCCTAATTTTCGGTCGCTTTTTTGACGTCCTCGTATCTTTGGTAACTGAACTCGAGCTACGAGCTGTGCAAAAAAGATAGTTTTTCCTAGAACTTGTGGTTCTGCGTCAAAACTCCTATTTTTGCTTTGCTCGCTTCCACAGTCTAGGAATAGACTGTGGAAGGTTGGAGATAAAACGAGTGAAACTCGTGTCAAACGCTCTCGTATCTTAGGGAATTGAGTTCAGCCTAAAACCTCGGAAAAAAGAGACGCAGGTGTTCTAGCTTTAGCTAGTTACAGCTGTGGCTCCCTTTAGGGATAAACATTCCTAGCCCCAAAGGTATGGGATACCTTTGGAGGCGGGAAATAGAAGTTTGCGAAGCAAACTCTCTCTAATCTCTTCGTCATGTTTCCTAATTTTCGGTCGCTTTTTGACGTCCTCGTATCTTTGGTAACTGAACTCGAGCTACAACTCTCTGACAAAAAGATAAATCTCATTGGTTGCAAGACAACCTGCTTCGATTTCCTATTTTGTCCAGGAGTTGCTTTACGCTCTCGTATCTTGATTTACTTAGAAATTTCTTCTACTTTCTTCTTCGCGTCATTCCATGCTTGTTCGGGGTCTTTTCCTTGTTCTGCGACGAGGGTCATCTGATCTTCAAATGCTTCAAAGGCAGCAGACTCACGTGGATCAAAGGGGATATATTCTAAGGCATTTGCCGCTTCGATAAAGTAGTGATTGTACTGCTCATCACCGAATAGTTCATGCTTTACATTTGCAAAGTCATCATCAAAAACCTTTTTATTGGCTGGAAAGAGGGCCAACTCCTTATAGTTTACGCGCTGGCTTTCTTCATTGGTGAGATACTTCACAACATCAGCCGCTTCTTTTGGATGAGCTGTCGTCTTAATAACTGCTAGATAAGAACCGCCATAGTTTGATGGCAAGAAAGGAGATTTAGCCACTAACCATTGCTTAGGAGAAGCACCATCTTCTGCCAAATCATTGATTCCCCAAGATGCTTCAATCATACCGCCAAATAGACCTCGTTGAACAGAATTTGCACCTTCAGCACTGTTCCCCTTTGCGCCAAGGGTATAGCCATTCTTCTCTGCCATAACAGCATAATCCCATGCCTTTTTCAATTGACCGTCGGCATAAGTCAAGTTGTCATCTTTATCATAGATATGCTGGGTCATCGCGCGATAGCGTTGTCGAAGAAGAGATACTGACGATTGGAACATCGGCATATCTGCCTTCTCCTTCATCTGTTTAGCTGCTTCCATATAAGCCTCATCACTAATCAACAACTCGCTGACTGCCTGATCATCTGTTGGTAATCCAGCTTTTTGAAAGGCATCTGTATTGTAGAAGAGGGCAGTTGGGCCAATATCAAGCGGTAGAGCGATCTGTGCTGATTTATCATTAGTAAAACAAGAATCCCATTTCCACTCAACATAGTCTTGAGCCAAATCAGCGGTGCCGTAGTCCAGCAAGTTTACAAAGCGGTCACTATAAGGAATATAGTCTGCAATGTTGCTATTGATAGCTGTGATATCTGGAGCGGACGTTGAATTGAGACTGGCTTTCAATTTTGTATCAAAATCTCCATTTGCTGGAAGTTGCTTGAAATTCAATTCATAATCTGGAAATGCCTTCTTGGCATTTTCAATCGCTGTATCACTGATGGCACCATGGTAATAGTTAATGGATAAGGATACCTTGTTACTTGATGGTGCCGAGCTACTGGCACAAGCACTAAGCAAGGCTCCTCCTAGCAATACGCCACCCAGCAATGTCCACCTTGATCTGTTTTTCATCTCTATTTCCTCACTTTTTAAATTGACCGTAAATATTCAAAACTTTTTGCTAAGCTATGTAGCATTCCAATCTTCGAGTAATCTTGTTCGATACAGTAATACTCTACGCCATTTGCTTCTCCCCAGCCAACGATTTCTTCAAAGTCTACATCGCCACTACCCAACTCTGTCAGATTATGAGCCATATCTTTTGGGTCATAGCCTTTTATATAGTCCTTAAGGTGCACGATAGGAGCACGATGAGAGAATTTTTTAAACTCTTCCACAGGGTCCCTGCCTGCAGCAGATACCCAATACGTATCTGGCTCAGCATAGATGCCTAGACCATACTCTGGAGCGGTAATATAGTCTAACACTGTCACTCCCTCTATCTGATTGTTAAAGTCATACTCTGGGCAATGGAGACCAATACGAAAACCACTCCCTCTCAACCGTTCTTGAACCCTTAAAAGCTGCCGCTTGGTCTTGATATAGCCCTCCACATGCTGCTCTTCATCATCAATGTACTTATCGTAGATCGTCTTGCAATTGAAGAGAAGAGCTTCTGCAATAATTCCATCAATATCATGAAAGAAGCGGTCATGCTCAATATGCATTCCTGCAATCTCAAAACCATAGCGATCTACTAATGACTTGATTTCCTGAGGAGAGTGACCACACATTCCATCCAACTGCACAGCCTCAAATCCAATTTCTTTCAATGCTTTAAAAGTCTCATCTGGATTCCTAGCCAATTCCTTGCGAACGGAATAGAGTTGTGCTGCTATTTTCTTTTTCTCCACTGCCTCTACTCTCCTTTCCTCAACGATTCCATTTCTTCATCTGAAAGGGGAATGTCCAATGCTTCAAGTGAATCTCGAAGATGCCACTCTTCTTCTGGACCAATCGTCGCAAATACCGGAAACGGTTGACTCAACACATAGGCTAGGGATATTTGAATTGGTTTTACCCCCTTTTCACGCGCCAAACGCTCACATACAGCCAAGCGTTTCCAATTCAAGTCGTTAAAATACACTTCTACAAATTCTTTTAATTCTGGATTATCCTTGTCTTTTTGTTTAAAGCGATGACCAAAAAATCCTTCCGCCTGTGCAGACCAGGCGATTAAGGGAAATTGAGTGTCCCTGTGCCAGTCAAGCATTTCCTGATCAGCTGTCACCGCATTATTCCAACGCGGGCAATTAACAGCAGCCAAGCTGAAATTGGGACTATTAAAGGATAGGGGGTGTAGCTCATGCTCCTGACAATAAGCAAGAGCTTCCTTAATCCGAGGCAAGGTCCAATTAGATACCCCAAAAGCCTTGACTTTATCCTCATCAACCAGCTGACTAAGCGTCTCCATTAGAGGACCGACAGGATAGTTGACATCATCACGGTGGAGCAACAAAATGTCCACATAGTCCGTACCCAGCATTTCCAGACTCTTTGTCAGATCTTGAACAATGTCTTCTGGTGTCACTCGCGGTGTTTGAGGCGCTTCTTGAACAGGGTGACAACACTTGCTAATAATGGTATAGGCAGACCGCGGTTTCCCCTTGAGCCACTCACCAATGACCGCCTCACTCTCCCCATAATGGCGGGCAGTATCAATGGTTATCCCACCTGAATCTACATAAGCCCCAAACATCATGTGAACCTTGGTCATCTCGCTTAATTTCAGATAGTCACTCGAACCCAAAATAAGCTTCGAAAGCCCTATCTCGCCACCATTTACCCTTATGATTTCATTTTTCACCGGAAAGCTCCTTTCTATCTCTAGGAAACACTTGCTTATATATTCCAGTCTATCATATACAACTATGGCTTACAACAAAAGCAATAACAAGTTTTTGCAAATTTTATGAAAAAAATGTCATTCACAAACTTGAGCCTTAAACCAATCTTGGGTGTAGGAAAAGTATCAAAAGCTACGAAAGAAGCGTTATATAGTTGTTTTCTTTAAAACAGTCTGGGAGAGACTGGTTGAGGTGGGAAATGAAAAAAACAAGTTTTCGTTAAAAGTCGCAGATAGTTGATACTCTTTAATACTCCCCAATTTGTAAAAATCTAAAAGACTGTCTTACACTTTACTCTTTTCCTATTCATAGAAAATGAGGTAGGGGACAGACATTATGCATGTCTGTCCCCTACCTCATTTTTACATCTCTTTAATTCTCTTCCATTATTTTTTAATCCAAGGTTTCTGCCTTTAAAGCGTCTGTCAAACGTGCAAAATCTTCCAAGGTCAAGGCTTCACCGCGGACAGATGGCTGGAGGTTCGCTGCTTCAAGTGCGGCTGCTAATTTTTCCTTCACATCATCAGCCTTGCCAAAATAGCTGGTCAGATTGTTCCACAGGGTCTTGCGGCGGTGGGTGAAACTAGCTTTTGCCACCTTAAAGAAAAATTTCTCATCTGTCACTTCTACCGCAGGAGCAGGTCGTCTGGTCATTTTCAAGATAGCACTATCCACATTTGGCGCTGGCACAAAGACCGTCCGTGGCACGATAAATGCCACTTTTGCGGTCATGTAATACTGTACCGCAATTGACAAACTACCATAAGCCTTGGTATTGGCCTCTGCCGAAATACGGTCTGCCACCTCACGTTGCATCATCACGACAAATTCGCTAAAAGGAATACCACTTTCAATCAAGTGCATCAGAATCGGGGTCGTGATGTAGTAAGGAAGATTGGCTACCACCTTGATTGGCAGGTCTGGATTCTTAAACTGCTGGATATGTTCTTTCAAATTGGTCTTCAAAATATCCTGATTGACCACGGTCACATTGTCAAAATCGCGGATCGTATCTGCCAAAATCGGCACCAAGCGCTCATCGATTTCAAATGCCATGACCTCCGCTGCCCGCTCAGCCAAAAACTCTGTTAAAGCACCGATCCCAGGTCCAATCTCAATCACATTCACCGACGCATCAATCTCTGCTGTATCCACAATCTTCTGTAAAATATTGGTATCCGTCAAAAAGTTCTGACCAAACGACTTCTTAAATGTAAAACCGTGACGCTCTAAAATCGCACGCGTCACACTATAATCTGCAATTCTCATATCTTTTCTTTGTACTCCGTTATGCTTCCTGTTTTGTAATCTATTCGATAACCTGGGCTCCTATTAAATAAATAAACATCAAACCGACATTCTTCAGTTTCTTTCCACTCATCATTAAAACTTCTAGCAGTCATTCTCACACCCCTTGCAATTACTTCACCATCTTTAAAAATAGGTGTGACTTTATAAAATATCTTACTTTCCTGTTTCTTGAGAATGTTCACAATCTTGTTTTCATAAGTTAGCATACTCACTTTAGCATCTATGTTTAAATAGGCAGTACCAACAATATACTCTCCTTTGAGATATGTTGCTCTATTTGGAAAAATCTGCTCCCCCAATAAATGGCACCTATGATAAAAGTCTGAATTGTTTCCCTTTCCTCGTCCATAGGACATTCCCGCAGCTGAGCCTCTTGTTGTTTTCAATTTCTTTCCTTCTTTCCGCCTTGTCAACAAAATCTCCATTCCTTGTGCTTGGTAAAACCATACATAGGAGTCACCCTCTTTTATAGATCGATAATTTTTGTGGCTAAAAAATTCAGGCGTATCTATTTTCAAATCTTGCAGATAGCTAATAATATCTTTCTCACACGCTAGAAGAATGTTGTGTTGTCTACAACTATCCTCATCGTTTAAAAAGACAAGATCTGAACCCTTATATTCCAGTTGACTAAGAAGCTGCTGATAGGCTCTCTCATCCATTACTATATCCCTCCATGACCTTCTCCACTTCTTCCAACATCACCCCAAACATCTCAAGGCGTTTCAAGAGTTGCTTGCCGTTGGTGTAACCAATCCGAAGTTGATTGCCCAGATATTCCCTGCGCTTACGGCTATCAGCACCTGCAAGAAAGCCTAAGCGAATCAAATCGCTCCTCTTGATGTCAAAGTTAGACGGTTCTTCACTTGCACCACCCAATACCTGGGAAAGCGCCTTGTCTAAATCCTCAAAAGAGGCATGCTCAATACCGAGTGACTTTCCCTTGGTTTTGGAACTGGGTGCCGCCTCATCTCGGTTCAAAAAAGCATGCTTAGCACTTGAAACAGCTGTCATAATCAACTTCCGAATCCGCTCCCCATTAAAGTCTGGATCAGTAAAGACAATCACCCCATGTAGGTCATTCAAGCGTTCAATCCGCTCCAGATCTGCCTGTGAGATAGCCGAACCTCTGGTTTCATAGGTTTCTACCTTATAAAAGCGTTTGAGATTTGCCGTATCATCTCGCCCCTCAACCACAATGATTTCTGATATTTTTATCCTACTCTTCTTTTCTGACATATTTCTTCCCACTGTTCTTGATTTTCAATATTGGAGAATTTTAATTGTCCTGAACTACCAGCATGCCTTTGTTCTAACAAATCATATATGTATCTTAATTTCTGAAGAAAGTTTAATGAAGTCCCAACAGCATAATCTTTACTAGATTTATCACTTATAATAATGTACCTATCAAATGTAGAATTCTTTTGTTCCTCCCAAGATGAATCAGATGTTGATAATATACATGGTATACTAAACATAGACGCATCTACTCTGCTAAGAATTTTCTCGAATATTTTTTCCATCATTCGTGCCTGATTATCTGCAGCATAGAACTCCCCATATAAACTGAAATTATAGTCTTTCGCTAATAATTTAGACTCACTTATCTCATCCTTAGTTGCAGAATTTGTCAATTTTAGAAGTTCCCAGATACTCATTTTTCTTGCTATTAACCCCGTTTCCTCATGACATTCTGTAAATAAATCAATCTTTAATTTAGAAGGTTCCTTATTAATGACCCAATCTGGCTTCGTTTCGTTAGATACAATTACAAGATATTTATATTGTTTAAAAGACTTACTGTTAATATAATCTAGTATATCCAACCAGAATACTGCATCTGAATATCCTCTCTCTAATGTTTGGGTTCCCAGTTGAATGACTTGACCTTTTTTTGATTCAAGATCCATAAAGCCTGGGGACACCTTTTTTTCATAACGTTTTGCAATCTGTTCTCTATATCTAGTTAATGTATCACTATCATATGCAGTACCTAGCTGAACCGAATCTAACCATTTAAACAATTGTTCTCTGATGTCCTCTATAACAGTATACCTAGGCCAGTCAAATTGTTCTTGAATCTTATTTTTCTTCAACAGTAATTCTTTCTCAATATCCTGTAGAAAATCATCTACTTTATCAAGCACCCCTTCTATTTGTTCAAAGTACTGCTTCTTAAATTTTACAATCTTCTTGTATAAAGATCGCATATTATCTTCATTCTTCACTTTCTCAATACTATTAAATAATTTATTTTGTATATGATTTCTAATCTCTAAATTTAAAAGTTTATCTTTATCCTTTATCTCATGAATAGCTTTATCCGAACGAGCAATGTTCCCTTTTCTATCAGCAAGTACAGTTATCTCATTTTCTAAGAATTCTACCTGGGTAATAAATGGAATATAGGTCCGTCCTTTGATACTCTCTAAGGCTGTAAGTATTTTATCCCCTATAATATAATCTTTTAATGGAAATAATAAACAATTAGCATCTAACACAAATAAAGATTCTTTTATCATTTCCTTCGTAAATACTGCATGATATTCCTTAATAATATTTTTATTATTTCTTAACATACTCTACCTCTATTATTTTTATAACATACCAAATATCTTTTGCGCATTGGTGTAGGTTGCACTTGCGACTTCTTCGACCGATAGACCGCGGAGCTCGGCAATTTTATCCACGACATAGCGGGTATAGGCAGTGCGATTCTCACGTCCACGTCTGGGAACAGGTGCGAGATAGGGCGCATCTGTCTCCACCAAGATTTTATCCAGTGGCAGGTAGGTCGCTGCCTCTTGGATATCGGTCGCTTTCTTAAAGGTGACAACTCCTGAAAATGAAATGCTCATTCCAAGCTCGATAAACCGCTCTGCCATTTCTAAAGACCCTGAATAGGAGTGCATAATGCCACCACGCGGACCCACACCCTCTTTCTTGATGATAGCATAGGTGTCCTCTAAGGCATCTCGAGTATGGACCACAAAGGGAAGTTCTAATTCCTTAGAGAGGGCAATCTGCCTGCGAAATACCTGCTCCTGCACCTCTTTGGAAGCTGTCATCCAGTGATAGTCCAGCCCAATCTCGCCCAGAGCAACCACCTTTTCGTGCTGGAGCTGTCTGCGCAGACGCTGCTCCACCTCATCATTATAAGCGCCCGCCTCTGTCGGATGCCAGCCAATGGTTGCATAGATTTGCTCATGCCGCTCTGCTAAATCCAAAGCACATTTAATCGTCTGCTCATCAAAGCCTACCACATTCATTCTGGTCACACCCATTTCTGCGGCTAAAGCTAATTCTTCCTCAATTCGTCCCTCAAACTCTTTGACATTGAGGTGAGTGTGGGTATCAAAAATCTGAACCATCTTTTTCTCCTACCTTTTTAAAATGAGAGAACGGATAAACCAGCTCTCAATCTCATATTCCATGATTAACGTAACTCACACATATCTAGTATCCTACACCCTTGTATCTTGCTTGACCGAACTTATACTCGTCAGATTCCCTATTTTTCCATAGCAGTTGCAGACTTGGTCCACTTACGGATAAGGTATTAATAGTCAGGGAAGTGACTGTGAATACATGGGAAAGTGCGCTGTGTGTTCTTAACGGGCTTTGTATCTTGTTTTTCCATTATACCGCTTTTACCATAAAAAAACCAACAGACTCGAGTTTCTGCTGGCTTTTTTATCATTTTATTATGCCACTGCAAGCACTTTGCGTCCTTTACGACGACGAGCTGCTAACACGCGACGGCCGTTTTTAGTTGACATACGGTTACGGAATCCGTGTTTACGTGCGCGACGGATTTTACTTGGTTGAAAAGTACGTTTCACGATGAATACCTCCTCATAGATTTTGTATTCGTTTAGCCGGCTAGTTTTGATCAGTTACTAAACATACTTTACTATTCTATCTGATTCTTCCTGCTTTGTCAAGCTATTCTCGCTGGACGAATGTGTCTAATTTTTTGGGAACGTTTGGACACCCTTTAAAACTTAAGAAAACTGATGTTTTTTGTTTTAAAAAAAGACTGCGACAAATCTTTTTCCTTTGCCTCAGTCTTGCGATATTGTCTTTTGTGTGGTACAATACTGTTTGACTGATTAAGCAAAGGTCTAGTTTGACTTAATCGGTGGTGTAGAAGTTCCCGCTTCTACACCCTTTTTTTATTTTTCGATATCTTAGTTATACTATAAACTCCCCTAAAACGCAAGTCTTTGCATGACAAAAAAACCTTTAAAAAAACAATTTTTTAAAAGGTCCTATATGTACACACCTAATTATTAGTGACCTCGTCTTCGCCTCTTGCCAGACCTATATGCTTTATAGGTCCGTACTGAAGATGTTTCTTTAAATACTCGATCAGCTCGTCCTGCGCTTGAAGAATTGTTACGATAATACTCGTATTCCTTTCTCCATTCCCCAAAGAATAACTCTCGTAATTCCTCCGCATCCAGAATAAGCATCTGACTCATTGCTTCTGCTCCACGCCTTGTCCAATACATGCCTCGATTCTTCATGCGATAGGTAATTTTTCGATGTTGGCTCTCCATGATTCCTACCCCCTCCAGCGAAAGGTCTCGTAGCTCTGCTGACTTTGTATACTGAAAGTTTTTCATAAACTTTGACTTGTATTGTTCAAATCGCTCAAGCTCTTTTTTCGAGTCAATCTCAATCAAAGATTCTAGGGTATCAAAGCAAGTTTTTAATTCCGCCTTCGAGTGAACTTGGATTGCACGGAAAAAACTAGCTCTTAGTTCGGTAGGATAATTCCTTGTAAGAAGACGAATATCTTGAAAAACGTGATATTTATCCCAGAAATGCTCATGACGTTGAATCTTGAGAGCTTTTGCTAGCTCTTTGAAAACGTAAGGAGTATAGCCTTTCCCTCCATCGGAGTTCGTGACCAGTATCGTATCTTCTGTGATCTCAAAGTGATTATAAATATAGTCAAGAACACGTTCTCTTGCCTTGCGATTACTACACGAACTAATCTCTATCTTATTCTGTAGCTCATAACGATTTTTACCAACCTCTTTGCTTCCTGTGTGTATCACAAAATGGGAGAACTCTATACTTTTCTTATCCTTTTCTTGAGATTTGAGAAAACTACCATCTCCTTCTACGTAGATGATTGGAGAAGAAATTTTTTCAGGTGTTGCTTCCTCTTCATAAAAACGATAATCTTCTCGCTCTTCCAGTAAGGTTGCGGTCATCTGAACAGCCTTATTGACTGTATCTTTCGAAATACAAATGCCATACATCATTTCAATAATTTCTGGCACTTTTCGATAAGGAACCTTCTGAGAAAGCCGTGCGACCTGATACATCAATTCTTGAGAGTAGCGGACATGCTTGGTAAGCCCTAGCTTTTCGTCAACGGGAATACGACACTGCTTTCCCTTATACCACCGACTACGTGAGAAGGTTAATTCTCCAAAGGTAAATAATACAGTTCTCTCTATTCGATCCTTACAGCGATAGCCTCTCGCACGCATAATTGGCGCAATATAATTCTCGTACTGCTCGAGGAATTGAAAAAATTTTTGCTGATTTTCTTTTCTAAATGTTGATACAAAATCTCTTTCATCGATAGGTCGAGTATCCATCCAAAATTCTCCTTAGAAAGCATTTTTAAATATTGTATCTATTCAAAAGGAGCTTTTCAAATTTCTTTTGGTTCTGAGGAACATTTCTACTATAATTGTTGATATATTTCTGGGCACCTCTAAAAACTTCAAGTAGTTGTTAAGTAAGCCCTATTTGTAAGCATTAATTCCAGTAAGCTTCGCTTTCGAAGCTTACTTTTTGCTTATTTTCCTATTTTTGGGCGCACTAAGCCCATGATGGCAATCCCAGTCGTTTGATTTGCTCAAAACGACAGATATTGTAGAGTAAGTTGGTTAAGGTCACATTGGTTTTAGCTCGTGCCTTCCCAATTGCTCGACAGATGCTACCTTTCATGCTCGTTTCAATGAAGCCAAAAACATGCTCAACGCGACAACGGACTTTGGCAATATGTCGATTAATGACCTTATCAGTCTCAGTCAACGGTTTATTTCTAAAAGCACGACGAATCGTGTGGTGGCGACAACCTTCTGGTACTGATTTTCCAACATAAGCACTGTCATCAAAAAACGCTTCATTGCCATCACAAAGAGGAGCTAGGACATTGGAGTCGTGTACACTAGCTGTTGTGACTTCATAATGTTTGATAAGTTTTGATTTTCTATCGACACAAATATGGTTTTTATAGCCAAAATAG
>NZ_MSJL01000029.1 GCF_001921825.1 Streptococcus acidominimus | reverse complement strand
GAGGCAATCCTTATGCCAGAAAGATTCTCTTTAAGTGCATCCATAACATCGCTTCAGCTCGTCATACCAATCCTTGCCATATCGCTGATTTCTATGAGAAACGAAAAAGACAATCGCAAGCTAGTTCCACTAAGCCACATGCGATTGCCTCTATACATCGTCTCACAAGGACCATGTATTACCTCATAACGCATAACAAACTTTATGATTACGGTTCAACCCAAAATCATTAAAGTTGTCCATGCCATATTATTGTAACACCTTATGAAAAAAATGGCAAAATAAGGTGTGCTTTTGGTGTGCATTTTTTCTCCTAATGTAGACCAAACATGGAGAGCATGGAGGATAATATCAAGTAACTTTATAAATTTTTTACCCGAAAACCATTGAAATACTTGACAAATGGTAGAAAATAGGAAATTGATGCCGTGTCTCAAGACACAAGGCAATTTATCCCTAAAGGGAGCCACACCTGTAAGCAACTAAAGTTACAACAATTGCGTCTCTTTTCACACAGTGCTTAGCTCGAGTTCAATTACCCAAGGTTGCTTCTAATATCAGATAGGCTTTTTCTCAAGAACCGTTCGATAAAAGATCGGGGGATAAAGATATTGTTCCTCTTTACAGTCTAGTTGCTGGTAATAGGTCTGAAAATTAGCATAGTAGCCTCTTAAATCCTGTTGGATTTGGACAAAACCACACCTAGACTGGGGCGGACGAATTTGGGGATAAAAGTCATCCAGACTTTGGGCAAGAAGATTGCCTCCCTCCTGATAGAACTGCGCCTGAACTGCTAACCACTTGGGAGAATGATGATAGAGTTGACGGGCAATATAGTCGAGCAAATCTACGTCCTGCTTTCCTTTTAAAACGGCAGCTTTTTTCTGTTGATAGGGAAAACGCAATATGGCAAGAAGATTGCCAACTCCTAGGGGAAATTCTTTGGTCAAATACTGAAGACGACCATGCAAGTCCTCATGGATCAAGTACTGTAAACGTAGCTGCTGATGCCTTAGCGACAATTCCCATAGGAAAAAGCCCGAATATTGGCTAAAGGAGAGAAACTGCTTTTGTAGATTGGTGAGGCGATTTTTTAGCCACAACTGCTCACCTAAGAGCCACAAGACATGATACCCCGCCTGCTGATAGGCCTGTGTCCGCTCTTGCAAACGCCGAAGAGGCAGTCGCGAACACTGCACTTCTAAAGCCAGCTTATCCTCCACCAGTACATCTGCAATCTGCTCCATCTCGGGCAGTCGCTTTTCCAGCTCCGCCTTGCTATGCTTACTTGCCCATTGATACAGACTTGTCTTTAATGCAAGGTGTTGGGCGGATTCATTTTCAGAGAAATAAGCACAATTCTTCAAGGAGACATGGGCAAAATGGGGACGAATGACCCGTCCTTTGCGCAGACGAACAGGACTGCCGCAGCCAGGACAGAAGAACTGCTCTCCCATCATGGCTCGCTCTTCAACGACTGCTCCTTGAAATTCAAAAGAATACTTTGTCAACGGGTATAAACAAATAGACTGTCCTCGCTCATTTTTAGCAACTAACATAAGCCCTCCTACCTATTTATTCGCCAAAAAACAAGCTACTGGTGTGTAACTTGTTTTTCTTTAATAATATAGCCGTTTAGTTTATTTTTAGTACTAGGCAACGAGTCGCAGGTAGTACTGGGGTACAGCAAGACAAGTTAACGAAGTAATAAAAAATATAAACTAAATGACTATAACAAAGCATTAACCAATCACGCTACCATTTGGCACGCTAGGATCAACCGTCAAGAGGGTTAAGCTATCACCATGTTCTGCTGATAATATCATCCCCTGACTGATATGCCCCATCATCTTGCGCGGTTTAAGATTGGCTACGATTTGAACCTTTTTACCGACCAATTCTTGCTCATTTGGATAGTATTTAGCAATGCCAGATAGGATTTGGCGATCTTCGCTATCACCTGCATCCAGACGGAACTGGAGTAGTTTATCACTACCTTCGACTTTTTTGACTTCCTTGACTTCTGCAACACGGATTTCGACTTTTTCAAAGTCATCAAACTTGATTTCCTTGCGGTTCAAAGTCAAGTCAACCTCTTCGGGCTTCCACTCCTTTTCAATCGCAGGCTTGCCTGCACCCATTTGCTCCTTGATATAGGCGATTTCTTCCTCCATATCTAGACGAGGGAAGATAGGCTGACCTTTTGCAACAACGGTCAATCCTGCTGGTAAATCGGCGAGCGCTAAGACCTCTAAGCTGCTGACTTTTTGCAGACCCAATTGCTCTAGGATAGCAGCACTTGTTGCCATCATAAATGGCTCAATCAAGTGGGCTACTACACGCAAGCTAGCTACCAAATGGCTCATAACAGAAGCAAGTTCAGCACGCTTTTCTTCCTCTTTTGCTAAGATCCACGGAGCTGTCTCATCAATGTATTTGTTGGTACGGGCAATCAAGGTCCATACTGCTTCCAAGGCACGCGGATAATCCACCGCTTCCATTTGCTTGTGGTATTGAGCGATAGAAGCTGTCGCCACACCTGCTAGATCTTCGTCAAAAGCAGTTACATTTCCTGCGTAGGCAGGGACTTGTCCGTCAAAGTATTTGTTAACCATGGCAACTGTACGATTGAGCAGGTTGCCAAGATCATTGGCCAATTCATAGTTGATACGTCCGACATAATCCTCTGGTGTAAAGGTTCCGTCTGATCCGACAGGCAGGCTTCTCATGAGATAGTAACGCAGGGGATCCAGTCCATAACGCTCCACCAGCATATCTGGATAAACGACATTCCCTTTCGATTTGGACATTTTGCCATCTTTCATGACAAACCAACCGTGGGCAATCAGACGCTCTGGTAAAGACAAGTCGAGCATCATAAGCATGATAGGCCAGTAAATCGAGTGGAATCGTAAAATGTCTTTTGCAACCATATGATAAACAGTGCCATTCCAGAAAGTATCAAAATTCGCATGATCTTCTTGACCATAGCCAAGGGCTGTCACATAGTTTAAAAGGGCATCAATCCAGACATAGACAACATGCTTGGGGTTAGATGGGACAGGAACTCCCCAAGTAAAGGAAGTGCGGCTAACCGCCAAATCTTCCAGACCTGGCTCGATAAAGTTTTTCACGATCTCATTCATCCGTCCATCCGGCTGGATAAAGTCAGGATGTTCCTCGAAAAATGCTACCAGACGGTCTGCGTATTTGCTCAATCGCAAGAAATAAGACTCCTCTGATACCCATTCCACCTCATGACCAGAAGGAGCAATCCCGCCAATAACCTTACCTGTCTCGTCTCGGAAAACCTCTTCCAATTGACTTTCCGTGAAAAATTCCTCGTCTGATACAGAGTACCAACCAGAGTATTCTCCCAAGTAAATATCGTCTTGGGCGAGCAAGCGTTCAAAGACCTCTGCCACAACCCTTTCATGGTAATCATCGGTCGTGCGGATAAATTTATCGTAGGAAATATCCAAGAGTTCCCACAGTTCTTTGACCCCAACAGCCATGCCATCCACATAGGTTTGGGGGCTAATCCCTGCTTCTGCTGCCTTGGTTTGAATCTTTTGACCATGCTCATCAAGGCCTGTCAAATAAAAGACATCATAGCCCATAAGGCGCTTGTAGCGCGCCAATACATCACAGGCAATCGTGGTCGTCGCATTTCCGATATGAAGTTTTCCAGAAGGGTAGTAAATCGGGGTAGTAATGTAAAAATTCTTTTCCGTCATGTGTTTTCCTTTCAGGGCAAATGAAACCCAGTGCTATCGTTTTATTATATCACAAAAAGAAGTTGTTGATAAAGCATAAATTTCTGCTATTTATAATCGTTTGCTTTACTTTTACTGAACACGACCAAACTCTGTGCGAAAAGAGATGCAGGTGTTCTAGCTTTAACTAGTTACAACTGGGGCTTCCTTTAGGGATAAATCTTCCTAGCTTCAAAGGTATGGATACCTTTAGAGGCGGGAAATAGAAGTTTGCGGAGCAAACTCTCATCTAAAAACTCTGCGTCAGATTTCCTAGTTTGCCGTAGCCGTTGCGGACTATGCCCGCTTATGGATATGGTATTAACAGTCAGGGAGGTGACTGTTAATACATAAAGAGGTGCGCTTTGAGTTTTTAACGGGCTTTGTATCTTGGTGTAACTGAACACAGGCTAAAAGCTCGGAAAAAAGAGACGCAGCTGTAACTAGCTTCAGCTAGTTACAGCTGTGGCTACCTTTAGGTATAGATTTCCTCGTGTTCATGGAACACAGCGTCAATCCCCTATTTTTGCTTTGCTCGCTTCAACAGTCTAGGAATAGACTGTTGAAGGTTAGGGATAGAACGAGTGGAACTCGTGTCAAACGTCCTCGTATCTTAATAGGTCACGACATTGAGGTCGCCTTTATCATATTCGGCAATGAAAATGTCCGTCACTTCTTGGTGACCCATTTCTTCCAGTTTTTCAAGGAGCCATTCTTCTGTTTGATCAATGGATTCCAAGACATCTGTCTGAATCGTTCCATCTGCAACAACAGGGTACTTAGGATTTTCTTCTCCTGCCTGCACGACAATCAATTGACCATTTTGTTCCAAGACGGCACGTTTGACCTGCTTTAGCTGATAGATCCCTTGTCCTCGCAATTTTAAAGCTACATCTGACGCTGTCAATCCCACCGAACGACAGGCTTCTACATCTACCTTTCCATTTTTAATGAGGATCGTAAACCGTCCATCAATCATGCGTTTTAGAAAATGATTGTGGGTCTTCACCCATTTCAAACTCAAGACCAACATTGTCCAAATCAGGAGGATGATGCTGTATTGCAAAATGGAAATGGATGGACTGTAAATCACACCTCCGATGATTCCACCAAGAACATAATTCTGTACCTGATCACTAGCCGAATTAGGCGCAAGATTGCCCTTACCAGACACATTGATCACAAAAATAAGAGAGAGCAGACCTAACCCTAGTTTAATCGCAATATCCAGATAAGATAATGTCATTTTTCCACCTCCACTACTTCAACATCCGCCTTATATAAGTCCATCTTTTCTAAGAGATAGGTGTCTGGCTCACTGCCACGAATCGCACGGTAAAACTGGTTGCCGACTTTCACAATCGCCCCATCTGTTGTAACAGATGTATTGACATAGACCCTTGATTTATCCACCTGTAACTGACTTGATACAAGCTCAATAAAATGGAGCGAAGTCTGGTATTGACTATCTGAAGCCTGATTACTCTGGAATTGACTTAGTCCAATCAGCACTGTGACAAGTAAGCCATTAAGTAGAATCATAAACAGCTCGCGGTACTTACTGTCTTTTTTCTCATGGTAGTATTGAAAAGCTACAACAGCTGCCGCTACTAAAATAAGCAACACAATACCTGCTAGCATCCAGTTAGCACTACTGATCTGGCTCAAAACATAGTCGTAGGAATAGAACTTCATCATATCCTCCTTTTATTTTTTGTTCATTATACGACAATTTCACACCGTTTTCAACCGTCTTTCCTAGACACATGAGCTAGAAACAAGCCCATATTCTATACTTTTGATATAATACAAAAAGAAGAAATTACTATACTCAATAACACCCAAACAAATAGACAAGGTTTCGTTTGGATTATTGTAGAGTATAAGAGAAAAGGATACATTATGAAACTCATTTCATGGAATATTGATTCCCTCAATGCGGCCTTGACCAGCGATTCTGCTCGTGCGCAACTGTCACAAGCTGTTTTACAGACCTTGATCGCAGAAGATGCAGATATTATCGCTATTCAGGAAACCAAGCTATCAGCCAAAGGTCCGACCAAGAAACACTTGGACATTCTGGAAGAACTCTTTCCAAACTATGAAAATACCTGGCGGTCTTCTGTCGAGCCAGCTCGTAAGGGCTATGCGGGAACCATGTTTCTCTACAAGAAGGGCTTGACCCCTATCATCACCTTCCCCGAAATCGGAGCACCGACGACCATGGACTTGGAAGGGCGGATCATCACCTTGGAATTTGACCAGTTCTTTGTCACCCAAGTCTATACTCCAAATGCGGGAGACGGATTAAGACGCTTGAGCGATCGCCAAGTGTGGGATGAACGATATGCAACATATCTGGCACGACTAGACCAGCAAAAACCAGTTCTTGCAACCGGAGACTACAATGTTGCCCACCATGAAATCGATCTGGCAAATCCTGCAAGCAACCGGCAGTCGCCTGGATTTACCGATGAAGAGCGGGCTGGATTTACCAATCTACTCGAAAAAGGCTTCACCGATACCTTCCGCCACCTACACGGCGACATTCCTCATCAGTATACTTGGTGGGCACAGCGTAGCAAGACTAGCAAAATCAATAATACTGGCTGGAGAATTGACTACTGGCTGACAAGCAATCGTGTGGCTGACAAGGTGACCAAGTCGGAGATGATTGACTCGGGAACCCGCCAAGATCACACACCGATCGTCATGGAGATTGACCTATAAGGAGAAACAATGATTACAACATCAACGACTATGCTCTATGTTGCAGATACCAAGGCTGCCATGGAATTTTGGACAGGAAAAATCGGCTTTGTCCTCTTGGACACAGCCGACCATGGTGAAGCAATTTCTTATGAAATTGCGCCATCAGCTGATTCTGCCACCAAATTTGGCATTCATGATAAAGAATGGGTGGCAACAGCCAATCCTGGCATGAATGTCGGCTTTCCAAGCCTCTTATTTGAAACAGATAACTTGGAAGCAGAATATGAACGGTTGACCCAAGCAGGTGTTGCGACAAACCCTATCATGGACTACCAAGGTATGCGACATTTTACCTTTGCAGATCATGAGGGAAATTACATTGCTGTGAGAGAAGCCACCTCATAATAGGACAAACAGCGGGAGAAAGAAGCAAAAGCCTCCTAGCCCAAAATCATCTGTTTTCTTTATTTCCCACCTCAACCAGTCTATCCCCAGACTGGTTTGACGAAAACTTCGTTTTCTTTATTTCCGACCTCAAACAGTCTATCCCCAGACTGGTTTGACGAAAACTTCGTTTTCTTTATTTCCGACCTCAACCAGTCTATCCCCAGACTGGTTGAGCTAGTATAGCCTTACTACGCTTCGGACATCTGAATAAGCAACAAAACCGCAGAAACTACCTCACCGAAAATCGGTAGGAAGTCTGCGGTTTTTTCTATGAACTATCGTACCTAGCATTCGACATCATCTGGATATGGGGTCTAGGTTCCTACTCTATAAAAATCAAAATCTGGAACTGGCTAAAGCTAAAACAGTTATTCCTCAAAGGTAGCCACACTTGACACGAGTTACACTCGTTTTATTTCCAACCTTCAACAGTCTATTCCTTGACTGGGTGACACGAGTTACACTCGTTCTATCTAGTTTTTAGGGAACAGGCTAAAAACCTCCACTAGAGCTTTTTACTCAGCAAGGTGAGTTACCAACGTCAGAGTTTGATTTTTAAAGCGTATCTGCTGAACTTGGACTACAACCCCAAGTCCTTATATGCTGTGCGATAACCAATCTGCAATATTTTTCCGTCCTGAATCAGGAGAGGACGTTTAATCAGCATACCGTCATTCGCCAATAAGTCCAAGGCTTGAGCCACACTCAACTGGTCAAACCTATCTTTTAAGCCGAGCGCTCGGTAGCTATTACCAGATGTATTGAAATATTTCTTGAGTTCGAGCCCTGTAGCCTCCATCCATTCCTTCAACTGACTAGCCTTTGGCGGATTCGTCTTAATGTCAATCGCTTCAAATTCGAGACCCAGAGCCTGCAGTTCCGCCTTGGCTGCTCGACAAGTCGAGCATTTTGGATATTCATAAAATACTAACATCTTCTTCCTCTTTCTTCATCAATGCTTCATGCGCTAACAACCAGCGCTTTTTTTCTATTCCACCTGCGTAACCCGTCAGCTGTCCTTTCCTGCCCACCACTCGGTGGCAGGGAATGAGAATGGAAATCGGATTTTTCCCGACTGCTCCACCGACAGCCTGACCAGAAAGTATCCCTAGGGATTTTGCAATTTGCCCATAGGTCACCGTCTGCCCACAGGGAATCTCCTGCAAGAACTGCCACACAGCTTTCTGAAACGGAGTGGCTGAAAGATCCAGCGATAGAAGAGACAAATCAACTGCTTGACCGGCAAAGTAGGCATCCAGTAAGAGCGTCGCTTGCTTAAGAATGGGATGCTCTACCATGATGGGTGTCTCTGTCACACCCCGCTCAAAATATTTCTGATCTTCAAACCAAATACCCCGCAATCCTTTATCAGTCGCAATAAGGGATAGGGGACCTAAGGGCGACTGATAGAGGCATTTATAGTAGGTCATCTTTAAACTTCTTGTTGATATTTGGCTTTCCTTCTGAATCGAGCAGCGGCTGCAACTCGCTTTCTCCGACATGTAAGTATTCGACACCTGTTTCCCTATCCACCCACAGCGCTGTCATAAGGTTGATTTGAAACACCTCAAATCGCTCTTTTAATTCTTTCACATATTCTTTACGATCTTTTTTATCCATTCTTACTTCCTACTTTCAATGATGCGCACCTTGACAATATTTTCATCGCTTTCAAATTGCTGCGCAAGAGCCGTGATTTTTTCCCTGTCTGCCTCATCCAAGTCCAGTATGGTGTAGGCATAGTCCCCTTTTGAACGATTTAAGATATTATCGATATTGATATTGAGCTGAGAGACTGCCGTGGAGATCTTTGCCACCATGTTTGGCACATTTTTATTGATGAGAGTAATCCGAAATGGCGTTGAAAGTGCTTGGTGCATGTTGGGGAAATTAACCGAATTGGTGATTTCACCTGTTTCCATAAAACGGCGAATCGTCTTACCCGCCGCAACAGCGCAGTTCAATTCTGCCTCTTCTGTGGAGCCTCCTACATGTGGAAAGACCGTAATGTGAGGCTGGTTGAGCAAGTCGTCCGTCCCAAAATCTGTCACATAGTGACCGACAACACCAGTTGCAATCGCATCAAACAAAGCTGGATGACTGACCAACTCACCGCGAGCAAAATTGATAATAGTGGTGCCTTTTTTCATCATGGAAAAAGCTTGCGCATCAAACAATTCGCGGGTACTATCGTTTAGGGGCACATGAACCGTGATATAGTCTGACTGCCTAAAAATTTCTTTCAAATCATCCACTCGCTTAACGTGGCTTGAAATACTCCAGGCTGTTTCAACAGATACATAGGGATCGTATCCCAAGACATTCATCCCCAAACGGCGAGCGTCATTGGCAATCCGTGCACCAATCGCACCAAGCCCTATCACACCAAGGGTCTTGCCTGTGATTTCCGTCCCTGCAAATTGTTTTTTCCCTGCCTCAACTTGCTTGGGTACATCATCCCCTGACAGGGTATTGACCCAAGCCGTAGCACCGATATAATCACGCGCAGAAAGTAGAATAGAAGCAAGCACCGCTTCTTTTACAGCATTCGCATTGGCGCCGGGTGTATTAAAAACAACAATTCCTTGGGCTGTTGCCTCCTCGATCGGAATGTTATTGGTTCCTGCCCCTGCTCGAGCAATAGCTTTCAGATTTTCTGGAAAAGCAAAGCCGTGCAAATTTTCAGAACGGACAATGAAGGCATCTGGATTGACTGCCTGATCCCCGTCAATCTGGAATTTATTTCCTAATTCCTTCAAGCCAATCTGATTGATATTATTAAACGTTCGTACACTAAATACCATATTATTCCCTAAAAGGAGAGTGCTACTAAGACATTCTCCCTCTTTCTGTTCTTATTTAAAGTTGAAAGGACAAGATGTCCTACACTCAATCATTTCTACCAAGTAGCCAACGGTCATCCTCAGCAATTTCTTGATAGAGGCTCTTCTCTTTCTTGGTTTTAATCTTCTGATATGCCAAGCGCTCCCCGTCAATCGGCACTTTTCCACAATAGACAAAGCCCAATTTTTCTAAGATATGCTGCATCGGAAGGTTTTGTTCATGGGTATCGCAACGAAAATCTGGACCTTTTTCCCCCTCAATCAAGCCTTGTAAAAAGGTCTGGATAATCTGCTGACCGCGGAATTTTTGAGCAACAGCTACGCGATGAAAGGTCGTATAAAGAAAATTATTGTGCTGCCACTTACCGTCATAAATCTCGTTATAGGCTGGTTCATTGCCAACTTGAACAGCTGTATAGGCAGCTACCTGCCCCTCAACAATGGCTACATAACCACGACCTGATAAGATATCATCAAAGACATCTTCCTGACTTGGATAGCTTCCCTGCCACTGGCTACTCCCTGACTGGGCTAGAAAAGCCCGCGCCTCTTCAAAAATCTGACAAATCGCAGT
Organism: Streptococcus acidominimus; assembly: GCF_001921825.1. Lineage (GTDB taxonomy): Bacteria > Bacillota > Bacilli > Lactobacillales > Streptococcaceae > Streptococcus > Streptococcus acidominimus. The sequence continues at coordinate 17,919 of NZ_MSJL01000029.1, read as the reverse complement.
CACTTCGTTAGGATGAGCAAGTCGAATTTCCATTAGGCATTCTCCTCTTCAAATTTCTTCATAAAGGCAATCAAATCAACTACTCCTTGATAGGGAAAGGCATTGTAGAGACTTGCTCGCATACCACCTACTGAACGGTGCCCCTTGATATTTTTAAAACCTGCTGCCGTTGCTTCCTTGACAAATTTAGCGTCTAAGTCTGGGTTTGGAGACACAAAAGGAATATTGGCCAAAGAGCGTTCTTCCACCTTGCGAACAGGATTGCTATAAAAATCAGACTGGTCAATATAGTCATACAACAGACCTGATTTTTCACGGTTGAGCCTTTCCATTTCATCAACCCCACCGATTTCCTTGACCCACTCAAAGACGAGCTTGGCAATGTAGATCGAATAAGCTGGGGGCGTATTATAGAGCGATTCATTCTCTGCTTGAATGCGGTAGTCCAACATACTAGACAAGACTGGCTCACCAGCCAAAAGATCTTCCCGGACAATCACAACGATCACACCAGCAGGACCAATATTTTTTTGAGCACCTGCATAAATCATGGCAAAATCTTCCACCTGATAGCGAGCTGCTAGGATATTAGAAGACATATCCGCAATGACAGGAACACCATTGGTATCTGGAATCGTATAAACCGCTGTTCCTTCAATAGTATTATTGGTCGTTAAATGGACATAGGCTGCCTCGGGATCAATGGCTACCTTATCAAAACTTGGCAATTCCGCATAGGTAATCTCCTCTGTTGACCCCAGTAAAATAGGTTCAAAAGGAATTGTTTTTGAGAGTTTCACCGCTTCGGTATATGCCTTTTTTCCCCATAAACCACCTGCTAGATAGTAGGCTTTCTTTCCACGGGCAAAATTAAGGGGAATCATGGTAAAGGCAAGCGACGCCCCGCCCTGCAAAAACAAGACCTTATAGTGGCCGGGAATCCCCATTAACTCGCGCAAGGTCGCCTCAGCACCTTTTATAATCTGATCGAACTCTTTGGAGCGATGCGACATCTCTAATACACTCATGCCAGAGCCATCATAATTCAAAAATTCAGCCTGTGCTTTTTCTAAAACAGCTTTTGGCAATACCGCAGGACCAGCAGAAAAATTATAGATTGTCATCCCATCCCTCCAAATTAAAAAGATTTTGTTTATTGTATCACAAATTTTCAGACCATTCCATATTTTTACCTTATATTAGTATATTTATTCGGGTTTACCCCTTTCCCAGAACTTGCCATTTTTTATCATTCCCTTAGCGAAATATACACCATTACACAAAAGATTCTGCCATTGCTAATTTCCTTGTAAAAACATTTAAGCAAGTGTCGTGGATTATTTTTTATGAGTTGAAATGTACAACAACATATATATAGCCATTGTCGTTTCTCCATGAGTTTGATATAATCATTTTGAATTATCAAATTAAAAGGAGATTTAAGAAATGAAGCCAGAATGGACAAAGTTCGCAGAAAAAAAGATAAAGGAGTTAGAACATTTTTTCAAAACACAGAACAAAAATACTGCTCTTAAAAAGATTCTCCCAATCGCTATCCCTACTTTGCTATTTCTAATTTCTATTGTCCAAATCGGTCAAACTAAAAATCATTTAATCCAAGAACAAGCTACATCCTCAGCAACTTCTGAAGAGTTAGCGGCTTTGCAAGAAAAATATGAAAGCCTACAAAACGAATTTGAAACCTACAAAACAGAAAATAAAGAATTTATTTTGGCAGGTAAAACTGCTATACAAGCACAAAAAGAGGAACAACAATTAAAAGAAGCCGAAAAAGCTGTCATTGACTTGGAAAAAGCACTTGCAAAAGATAAGATTGAAACCACCAAACAACAGGTTGAAAAATTATCTGACCAGACAAAGAAAAATGACTTATTAAACCGTATCCAAAAAGTTCAAGAACAGATTGCCCAAAAAGAAAAAACTGAAAAAGCATTGGCAGAAGCTGAAAAAGTTGTCAAGAACTTAGAAGACAATCAAACCAAAGAAAACAGTGAGACAGCTAGTCAACAAGTCCAAGGATTACCCGATTCTGAACAAAAATCTACCCTCCTCAACCGAATAGCAGCAGTCAACCAAGCCATCACCCAAAAAGAGGAACAAGCTGCAGCAGAGCAAGCTGCTAAAGAGGCTGCTAGTCGAGAGACGCAAGCCACTCCTGCCCCTGCAGCTCCTGCTGGCGATACAACCTATTACAAAAATTGTGCTGCCGTTCGTGCTGCTGGCGCTGCTCCAATTTATCAAGGACAGCCAGGATACGCTAGACATTTAGATAGGGACGGAGATGGTATTGCCTGTGAATAGAAATATGCAATCAATAGAGAAAATTTCTCTATGCTTACTACCACTATTACTTTTCACTCTTCTCTCTGCTTGTCAAGCGACAGCCGCTCCCTCTATCGACACTAGCTCCAGCCAGAATAGCACAACTGACATCCGTACTGAACCAATTCGTCTAGCACAACTTCGTGAAAAATTGGCTAATAAAGAGACCTTCTATGCCTATATTGGTCGTCCAACTTGTCCTCATTGTCGTAAGTTTGAGCCCAAATTACAAGAAGCAATAAAAAGGACACAAGTCCCTGTCTTTTATCTCAACACAGATGAAGAAGATAGTGCAGAAGCAAGTCATTTTGTTGATTCGCAAGGTATAACCACCGTTCCGCATTTGACTTATTACAAGGAGGGAGAAACAAGGGCTTACTTGAAAAAAGGGAGCGAAGCAACCGTAGGTGAAATAGAAATATTCTTAAAAACTGGAACATAAAAGAGAGCTTAATCGCTCTCTTTTCCTTACAAGATATTCTCAAATGTATCACGGACATCTTGGGGCCAGACACTTGATTGAACTTCCCCGATATGTTTTTTACGGAGGAGAAACATAGCCAGACGGGATTGTCCGATTCCGCCACCGATAGTGAGTGGAAAGAACCCGTTTAACAATGCCTTGTGCCATTCAAATGCCAGCCTATCCTCATCACCTGTAATGGCAACTTGACGTTTCAGAGCCTCTTCATCCACCCGGATCCCCATAGAAGACAGTTCAAAGGCGGATTGTAGCTGCTCATTCCAGACTAAAATGTCACCATTTAATCCCTTGTAGCCATTTTCAGATGGAGTGGTCCAGTCATCATAGTCGGGAGCACGACCATCATGCGGTTTTCCGTCCGCTAGCTCGCCACCAATTCCAATCAAAAAGACAGCCCCATATTCTTTTGCAATGACATTTTCGCGCTCTTTTGGTGTCAAAGCCGGGTAACGCTCTGCCAGTTCTTCCGAATGAATAAAGGTGATCTGCTTTGGTAAAACAGCATCAATATCATAGCGGGCTTCAACGGCTAACTCCGTCAAACGGATAGCCTTGTAAATCAGCTCAACCATTTCTTTCAGATAAGCGAGGTTCCGTCTACCATCTGGAATCACCTTCTCCCAGTCCCACTGGTCTACGTAAACCGAGTGGATCGGATCAAGCGAATCTTCATCTGGACGCAGGGCCTTCATATGGACAAATAAGCCCTCCCCCTCATTGAAGCCAAAACGCGCTAGGGTGTGCCGCTTCCATTTAGCCAAGGAATGCACAACCTCATAGGTCGCTTCTGGAATCAATTTGACATTGACGGTTACCGCATTTTCAACCCCTGAAAGATTATCCTGCATGCCGTCACCGACACGGCTCAAGATTGGTCCCTGCACTTCTACAATTTCCAGCTTGTCTTTTAAATATTGGGTAAAGGTATTTTTGACAAAGGAAATTTCTTCTTGCTGATGGATAAAACTCTTCTTCATACTTCATAACCTCCAAAACTAATTCCTATTATAGCCTTTTTAGGGAAGATGTAAAGTGAAATATTAAATTTTCTGATAATTTGATTCTACATCATCACTCTTTCAATAGCTTCTCCAGTAGCTCGCGACATTCTTGTGTCGCAAGCCGTGGACCACGGACAGCTTTTACTCCTAACCTTTTCAGCTGCGACAGGGGAAGATCACCATCTGTCAGTTCGCGAAGCACCTCCAGCCCCATGTATTCCACATCCTCCTTGAGGAGATTGGTCTCGGTCACTCGGCAGAGATAGCGAATAGCCTGAATCGGGGCTGTCATGTAAATACAGACTAGATCATGAGCCTTGACTTTAGGCTTTTGCGTCCAGAGAATCTTGCCCTTACTCCGTAGCTCTGTATCAATATCATACAATTTTGGATTGGCGGGAATAATCCAGTAGCAAGGACCAGATGAGAGTAGGGCATTTTTAGGTGCTACTAGCTTGCGACTCCTGCTGACCAGTTCAAATAAGAAGGCATCTGTCAAGCGATCGTCTAGACTAATGGAAACCCAGGTTTTCTTAGACATGTGGTAGGCGGGATAAATACCTGGTCTTGCTAATAAGTCTTTCATCTGCCCTGTTTCTACCTTCACATTGATAATCTCTACATTTCCTGCTTGATCCAGCTCCCCCAAGGCTGTCCATGGGACTTGGGTCACCAAACCATACCATTTTTGATTACCTGCATGCCGTAGGGTTGCAATCTCTGGTGCCTTGGTAAAGGGATAGTCGGGACTTTCTTGAAATCTCTCCTGCACATAGCGCACCAGACGATTTCCTTGGGCGAATTGAAAAATTTGAGATTCGCTACAATGCTGAACCACTTCTTGCAAAATCGCCGCATAGCTTTCCCGCACTTCTCCGACAAAAGATCCGACCGCACGCTGGATCCGAAAGGCGTGATATTCTTCATCCATATCCAAATCCCAGACTTGAGCAGAGGCTTTCTTTTCTAATTCCACCCGAATCCGCGCTTCAAAATGCCCATCCATAAAAGTCTGACAAAAAAAGAAAACGCCATCTTCTTCCTCAAATCCATAGTCCAGCAACCGCTCTTTCTGCCAAATTTTATCCTTGAAAAATGTTTCCTCAAACAGCATTCCTCTTCCTTTCTCTAGTTATTCTACAAGCTCATCAGTTCCTGCGTCAAAACTCCTAGTTTGCCGTAGCCGTTGTGGACTATGTCCACTTGCGGATATGGTATGAACAGTCAGGGAAGTGACTGTTATTACATGAAGAAGTGCGCTTTGAGTTTTGTACGGGCTTTGTGTCTTGCAAAAAGAGTGCGGAGCCATTATCGACTTCCCCACTCTTTTACATTCAGCCTAGTTGGCTGTATCGTCCTTGTCTTTTTGCTCACCTTGATCCATGGCACTTTTAAAAGAAGCAATCATTTTGCCAATGGATTCACCTAGTTCTGGCAAGCGCTTTGGTCCAAAAATCAAGAGGGCACCTAGGAGCAAGATAATCATTCCTGGAGCTCCAATATCACGTAAGATTCCCATATCAGGTTCTCCTTTTTTCTTTTCTACGGTAGAGCCACCTGCTGATGCCCACGCTCACTTCATAAATGAAGAGCAGGGGCACCGTCATGGCTAAATCACTTGTAAAATCAGCTGGCGTAATGATAACCGCAACCACCAGCAAACTAAAGTAGGCATGTCTTCTATATTGTACCAAAAATAGTGGATGAAGGATACCAATGGAGGTCAAAAAAGCGACCAAAACTGGTATTTCAAAGACAACTGCCATAGGCAGGGTCGTATGGAGCAAGAAAGCGAGATAATTTTGAGCCGTTAATCTAGTGTCAAAAAGCCCCTCTCCAAAGGATAAGAGAACCTGTAAGAGGGCTGGACTAACCAAATAAAATCCAAATAGGAGACCCGCCACAAAGCATAAAAAGACCGCCGGGATGTACCAAAAGGCACTCCTTGCCTCTGCCTTATCAAGGGCTGGTAGGATAAAAGCCCAGACCTGATAGGTCAAAAAAGGCAGGGTCAGGGTAAAGGCCACGAGGCTTGCTAAATTGATATAAATCCACAAGATATCATTTGGACCTAGTACAATCAATTTCTGGGAAAATCCCTGGGTCAAAAACTGATAGATACTACTCGAAAAGTAAAGGCTGACCAAGAAACTGATAAAGAAAAAGGAAATGATCCAGATGAAACGGCTCCGAAACTCGGTCAAATGCTCGACAATGGTTAATTCTTGCTTAGTCTTCATGAATTTCGCGATTCCTCCAGGTTAGCCAGCCGATCAAGACGATAAGCAAGAGCTGTGACAAGAGAACTTCCAGACTTGGGTAGAGACCGATAATGTCTAGTGTCGGTACTCCTTTGATCACATGGCTCGGTAGGATATTGGTCAATTGTAGGGCATGTATACTCACGCCTAGCATCTTAAAGGCAAGGACATAGATCAGCCAAGTTAGGTAGAAAAAGACCCGATGTGGTTTGATTTTACTGGTCGTTTGTACCATCAGAATCGCTAGGATAATGAGAACAAGAAAGGCGAGACCAATCCCTAGCAGAAACTCTCTAAGACTAATTTGGGGAAGCATTCCTGCATAAAATAGGATAGTTTCTGCCCCCTCCCGAAAGACTGCTAGAAAACTGAGGGCAAACATAGATACAAAACTACCACTTGCTGTCACCACGCGCATCTGCTCTTCCATATAGTCATTCCACTTCTTAACAGAGGACTTGCTGTGAAGCCAGATTCCAATGACAATCATCATCACTACCGCAACAATGCCGACTATTCCCTCAATGATTTCACGGTTGGTTCCTGATGAAAGGGTCGGAAAAAATTGTTGCAGCGCAATGGCTAGTATCGTACTGGCTAAAAGACCTACGACTGCTCCGCCATATACCCACGCCAAGCCCTTTTTCTGCTTGCTGGCTTTAAGAGTAGATACCAATGCCATGACGATGAGCAAGGCTTCCACTCCCTCCCGAAGCAAAATCAGCATGGCATCAAAGGCATTGTAACTGGCAGAGGTATCAATACTTGATAAATCTGCAATCAACTGATCCAGCTTTTCTTGGTATTCTGCCTCCTCTCCCCGCACCATGATAAGGGGTGCTTGGTTCTCTACACGGGTATAAAGGCTCGGATAGCGCGTACTGACATCTCCTTCGATACTTGGCCAAATAGTGATAAATTCTTTCATGAAAGCAGTCCCTTTATCCCTATCTCCTGCTTCAAAAGCAGCCCGTGCTTGCTCCAGCAGACCGATCCCATCTTTCAAGGTCAGGTTGTTCGCAGTCGTTGCCACTTCCTTACCGTCCTTAAAGGCTTGAATCGCATTTTTCAGTTCATCAAACGACAGTTGAATCGCACTATAATCTACTGGTTCTGTCTCAATACTGCTACGCAAGAAAGAAATGGCCGTTTCAATTTTCCCATAATGACCCGTACTGGTATCACGAACAATACGCTCATTGACCGTCCAGGCACTGTTTAGTTTTTTGTACTGCTCCTTGACTGCATCCATATCCTTAGTATCAATAGCTGCCTGCAAGCTAGTATAGCTAGGGGCGAGTTTCGTCATCAACTTCTCTTTTTCAGCATCAACATCTACGGGATGTTGCTCTGCATCAAAGTCTAAAAGAGCTTTTGAAACAGCGACCAATTTTTCTTCTGTCGGGGCTTTTTCCAATTCCTCCAAGCGCTCGGTCACCGATTGACCAGCCTTGGAATCATGGTTTTCAATTTGCGTAAAATCTGCTCGTAACTGGGCAATCAACTGCTCCACTGTCCCCCGATCCCCTTTTTGCAAAGCGGTTGTCGCATCTGTAATCGTAATAAACAGGTGACTATAAGAATCCTCTGCTGAAACGGGGGAAGCAAGCAGGGTCAGAGCAAGGAGGGCAAGGACTGCCAGTTTATTCAAATAAGGCTTGACCAAGATACTCTCCTTTTTTCACACCAGCAAAACAGGCAAACAAACCACTTCCGACATGGGTGATGTACTCATTTAGCTTGTCTAGATTTCCAAGATTATTCTGAATAGTGATAAACTGCTCTGGATCTTTTTGGAAAGAGATAAAGAGCAGACCTGAGTCAAATTGCCCTGTTTTCTCATCAATCCCGTCTGAATACGAAAAGGCCCTACGGTAGATTTCAAGCCCTGTTTCCTTTGCCAAGCGGACATGGGAATCAACCGGCACAACTGGCTCTCCCTTTTCGTCCTTCAAGTCCAAGTCCACTTCGTCAAATTCATCCTTTTGTCCGAAAGGTGCACCGCTTTCCTTATAGCGACCAAAGGTATGTTCCTGTTCATTGAGACTGGTTCGATCCCAAGTTTCCAAAAACATCTGAATTCGGCGCACCGCCATATAGGTACCACCCCGCATCCAGTTGGCATCATCACACCAGATGACCTCCTTAAACTCTTCTTCGGTCTTCCCATTTGCTGTGCCGTCTTTAAAACCAAAAAGATTACGCGGTGTTTCCTTGCGGTTACCAAGTGCTGCAAAACCTGCCTGACTCCATTTCATAGTCACGACATGGCGTCCCTTTCTCACCAGATTTCTAACCGCATGAAATGCCACCTGCTCATCATCTGCACATGCCTGAATAACAATGTCTCCACCAGTGTATCTTTCCTTGAGCTGATCCCGTGGAAATACAGGTAGACCCCTAAATTCTTTAGGCTTCTTGCTATCCAAGCCTAACTTGGTCAGAAAGGCAGGAGAAATTCCAAAGGTCAGTGTCAGACGGTGCGGATTAAGCCCGACTGTCTCGCCTGTATCAAAAGGTGGCAGATAGGCATTGTCTCTATCTTCTTTGACCAATTGCCCTGTCACTAATTTCTCGCTGTAATCTGTCCAATCCTTAAACATCTGGATGACTTCAGCCCTTTCTGTCGAATGCAGGTCTAATACGACAAAATAGACATTTTTCTGCATTGGCGTCACAATACCTGCCTGGTGTTCACCATAGAAAGAGATGTCTTCTCCACCCTCGGCTTTTGCGGTCTCACTCGTCACCTTTCTAGCGAAAAAAGCAGAGGCGCCAGAAGCACCGAGTGCAAGTCCAGCTCCCCCTAAGCCTGCTTTTTTGAGAAATTCGCGACGATCCATTTTCTTATCAAACCATTTTTCGTCTTTTGTCATTGTTTACTTCCCGTCTAAAATAATCCCCATTTGAGAAAGAGGCTCACCGAGCTTGGTCACAGCTTCAGCCAAGGTCTTGGTATCGTCTGTACTCAAATCGGTATAGAGCTTGTAGTGTGTGTCATCTGTCATGTATTGATCAAGAAGACCGTTGACATTTTTAAATTCTTTTTCGAGGCTTATCACTAAACTACTATCTTTTAGTTCTAGCATTGGTTTGAAGAGTTCAAAAATCTTCTCCGCCCCCTCGATATTGGCTCTAAAGTCGTACAAGTCCGTATGGGAATAGACTTCTTCCTCACCCGTAATCTTGCTGGTTGCTACTTCGTTGAGCAAGTCAACTGCCCCAGTCAACATGATGTCTGGCGTTACTTCAACAGTTGCAATTTTCGCCTTTAATTCCTTGATGTCATTGACCAGCTGGTCGGCGTATGCTTCAGTACCTGCTGTGGTATTGTCTTCCCAGAGGATTTTTTCAATACGGTGAAAACCTGACCAGCCTTCTTCTGTCTTATTTTCCTCCAGATAATCCACCAAGCGGAAATCAATCTTCACGTCCGACTCGCCGAAACTTTCCGCAATCGGCTCCGAGCGCTCATAGGCCATACGGATCACAGGATAGGCCTTTTTAGCTTCTTCTAGCTTGCCATCTTTGAGCAGCTGGGCAAAATCTTCCGTATCTGCCAACAATTGACCAATTTGCTCTTCTACAAAAGCCTTGTACTTTGATGTCGCCTGATCTAAATCCTTATCATCCACCTGTATCCTTGTACTTTCTTGGCTTGTCTCCCCTTGGGGTGCTGTTCCTGCGCATGCTGTTAGTAAAAGCGCAGATGATAATAGAATAATGCCGAATTTTTTCATCGTCCTTCCCTTTCTTAAAACCTATCTCCATTATAGCACAGATTCTCTCATTTTCAAATAATTGTCTGATAATTTTAATGCTATTTCACATTTCATTATAAAGATCGAGCCTTTGCCGCATTTAATAGGCCTTGAAACTCAAAAGGATACTTGTCACGACCTGTGATGCAAAAGCTACACTTTTCGTATCAAGCCTTGTCTAGTGATCAACTAGACCACTATCTTCAACTTATCGGGAATTAGCTACGCTAATCCTATCTCCAACCTTCAACAGTCTATTCCTAGACTGTTTGACACGAGTTCCACTCGTTCTATCTTGTTTTTAGGGAACAGGCTAAAAACCTCCCACTGGAGCTTTTTACTCAGCAAGATGAGTTAACGACGTCAGATTTTGATGTTTGACGAGTATGAGCAATGAAAAATCGAACAAAAAGAGCGAGACACGAAAGTTCTCGCTTCTTCCTTATTCCAGATACAAAGAATATCCATATCAGGGACAATCTCGTAACAGCTAGGGAGGTATTGCACACAGTTCATCTTCCATTCGGCTGTTTTTATCGTTATTGACTTACTGGGCTGCTGACTGCTGTTTGTTCCATTTCTAGGCTCGCACCTATCATGTAAGCCAACTCTTACGAATGACCGATTTTTACTCTTCCTCTATCCTGTGACGAATTGTCTGAACTGCCGCCTCCAAACTAATCTCGGCTGTAAGAAATGCCTCTTCCTCCCAGCCAAGATAATCCTGATTTATCCACCAACGTTTCATATCTGCTGCGGTAAAGTCATGCTTTTTGACCCGGGTGGCATGTCGCTTAACGGTCTCTTCAAAGGGAATATCATAGTAATAAGCAAAGACTCTGGGTGCAAACAGGCTACGCAAGTCTGCCAGCATCTCTCCATAGACCTCTGCCTCATAAAATCCCTCAACAATCACCAGTAAATCCTCTGCATACCCAAAGCGAGCGATTGTTTCAGTCAGCGCAATCGAAAGATTCCCAGGCTCCACTTTTTCTCTTAACATGATCCTGCGAACATTGTCTTGGGAGATGAGCAGGGTTCTACGACCATAATAAGCCTGTAAAGCCGCTGCCAGACTGGTCTTGCCCGATCCAGAATTTCCCCGAATAATGACGAGAGTTGCCATCAGTCCACAGACCCTTTCATAAGCCGAACATATTCTCGCTTGATACAGCGATTCATGACTACATCTTCCCGACCTGCTGCCTGTAATATTGCCGCTGCTTCTTGGCTCTGTAAGTCTAACTGCGCCCAGAAGACTTGGGCGTCAAGGGTTACAAATTCACGCGCTACATCCGCCAAATATTCACTCTTGCGATAAATATTCACAATATCAATCGCGAGCGGAATATCGGAAAGGCTCGCATACACTTTTTCGCCTAAAATCTCACCGCCAGCCAAGCGAGGATTTACAGGAATAATCTGATAGCCCATCTCCTGCATAAACTTAGAGACGCGCTTGCTGACCGCATCGTCCTTGTCCGATAAGCCTACTACTGCAATGGTCTTGCTATTTGCTAGATAGGCTTGAACCTGTTCATCTGTTGGATTTTGAAATTCGTACATGGTACTGCCTCCTTTTCTTCTATTATAGCATGGAACTCCTCCAATAGTCCAAGCATAAAAGGCTTGGACGAAACGATTATACTGTTTCTCCCAAGCCTTTGTAGGCATAGTCATCCAAGATCAATATCTAATATATTATACTCTTCAAAAATCAAAATACGACTCTCTCAACTTAATCTTGTAAGTTGAATTTGAGCTACATTGCTAGTGAAAAAGTGACGTAACTGTTCCAGTTTTAACTGATTAGAGATACGGCTACCTTTAGTAGGATAGGCTGAAAACCTCCATTGGAGCTTTTCACTCGTTAAAACTCTAGTTTGCTGTTGCAGGCTATGCCTGCTTTACAGGTACAGTAATAACAGTCAGGGAAGTGACTGTTTATACCTGAAAGAGTGCGCTGTGAGTTTTTTACGGGCTTTGTATCTTAGTCTAGGCGCAAGGCTAAAGTGGTCCACCATAATGAGCTTGCGCTTTCTCGTTTCTGGGCGCAAGGCTAAAATGCTTCACCATGATGAACTTGCGTTTCCTCGTTTCTGGGCGCAAGGCTAAAGTGGTCCACTGGACCACTTTACTCCTCGCTAAATTGGCTGTTGTATAGGTTGGCATAGAAGCCATTTTGAGCCATGAGGGCGTCATGATTGCCTTGCTCAATAATATTCCCATCTTTCATGACTAGAATGAGGTCAGCATTCCGGATGGTGGATAAGCGGTGGGCAATGACAAAGGAGGTACGCCCTTCCATGAGTTTATCCATAGCTTTTTGGATCAGTTCTTCCGTTCGGGTATCGACAGAACTCGTCGCCTCATCAAGAATGAGTAACGGGGCATCTTTTAAAAGTGCTCGAGCAATCGTCAGCAATTGTTTTTGTCCGACTGACAGGGTCACCGTATCATCAAGTTTGGTATCATAGCCCTTTGGCAAGGTCATGATAAAGTGGTGTACTCCAACCGCCTTTGCAGCCTGGATAACCGCCGCATCCGAAATATCTTGCTGATTATAGATTAGATTTTCCTTAATGGTTCCTTCAAAAAGCCAGGTATCTTGCAAGACCATACTAAAGGCATCATGCACCTCGGAGCGTTTCATGGTCTTGGTATCCACACCGTCAATCAAAATCCGTCCTTGGTCAATCTCATAGAATTTCATCAGAAGATTGACAATCGTCGTCTTACCAGCACCGGTCGGACCAACAATGGCAATTTTTTGCCCTGCCTTAGCGACTGCAGAAAAGTCATGGATAATGGTCTTATCAGGCGAATAGCCAAAGGACACATGGTCAAAGGTCACGTCCCCTTTCAGAGAAGTTAGCTGTTGCACTTTTGCCTGATCATCTTCCATCTCTTGCTCACCTAAGAAGTCAAAGACACGCCCCATAGCAGCACTGGCAGATTGCAAGACTGTCAAGCCTTGCGCAATCTGGGACAGGGGTTGAGAGAAAATACGTACATAGGCCATAAAGGCAACAATCGTCCCCATCGTTGCATGACCATGCAGGGTCAAAGCCGCTCCTGCTATTACCACCATCACATAGCCGAAGTTCCCGATAAACATCATCAGCGGCATCATAATGCCAGAAATAAATTGAGATTTCCACATGCTGGCATAGAGGGCCTGATTAAGATTTTCAAACTGCTCTTTTACTTCATGGCCCGCATGATAAGCTGTCACAACCTGATGACCAGAGTACATCTCTTCTACGTAACCATTCACTTTGGCGAGATTGGTTTGCTGGTTCTTAAAAAATCCTCGCGCCCGGCTCATGATAATGCTGACAAAGACAAATCCAAATAAGACAGAACCGATCGCTACAAAGGATAGGGTTACGTTGACTTTAAACATCATTATAAGGGTCACAACCAAGAGGATACTTGAGGAAAGAACGGTACCCAAACTTTGGTTGAGTGATTGGCTGGCTGTATCTACATCATTGGTCACACGAGAGAGGGTATCTCCTTGGGAGTGACGATCAAAGTAGCCCAAGGGGAGCCTGTTGATTTTTTCTGCAATTGCTGTCCGCAGGCGTTTTGAAAAATGCTGAATAATCGTTGAAATCGTAAAGGATTGAGCGTAGTTGAGAAGAGCTCCGATTCCGTAGAGAATCGCCAAGGTCATTGCAATCTTAGATACTTTATCGGTGTCAATCCCTGTCCTCAATCCCTCAGTAATCAAGTCTGTAATCTCCCTGATCTTATCAGGTCCAATTACCGTTATCACGCTTGATATAAACGCTCCAAGCATCGCAAGGACAAAAGGAACTTGAAAACCTTTGATATGAGGTTTCATTTGGCTAAATAAAGAAGATGTCTTATTTTCCATTTTCCAATTCCTCCTTTGATAATTGTGAGTAAGCAATTTCTTGATAGACTTCATTATTGGCAAGTAATTCTTTGTGACTTCCTTGACCCACAACTTTGCCCTTATCCAGCACCAAGATTTGATCCGCATCCATAATGGTCGAAATCCTTTGTGCTACAATCAACTTGGTCAGCCCAGCAGTACGTTTTGCAAGTTCCTCCCGTAACGTACGATCCGTCCGGTAATCTAGAGCAGAGAAGGAATCGTCAAAGATCAGGATTTCCGGCTTACGAGCAAGGGCGCGTGCAATCGCTAAGCGCTGACGTTGACCGCCGGAAAAATTGCTCCCCGACTGGGCAACATGTGCAGAAAGCCCGTCTTCTTTTTCCGCAACAAAATCTTTAGCCTGTGCCAGATCTAAGGCTTCCCAAATCGCCTCATCATTGAGCGGGCTCTCCTGACTCTCTCCAAAGTCAATGTTACTGCGAATATCACCTGAGAATAAGACTGCTTTTTGTGGAATGTAGCCGACCTTGGCACGCAAGTCTGCCTCACTGTAATTTCTGACATCTACCCCGTCTAGCAAAATCTGACCTTCACTGACATCATAAAAACGCGGAATTAAGTTGACCAAGGTAGATTTTCCAGAACCAGTTGAACCGATAAATGCCACTGTATCACCAGCTTTTGCGGTAAAGTTGACATGCTCAATGACTGCCTCTGATGCATCTGAATAACGGAAGGTCACATCATCAAAGATAATCTGATCCACCTTAGCTACTCCTGCTTGGGATTCTTGAGGCGAAAGAATAGAGGAGGTTAAGTCCAGTACTTCATTGATCCGCTTGGTTGAGACCAAGACACGCGGTAGAATAATAAACAAGGCACTCATCATCATGAAGCCCATGACCACCTGCATCGCATAGGACATAAAGACGACCATATCGCTAAAAATCGGCAACTTATCTGCTAGAGCAGCCTCATTGATGAGATAAGCACCAATCCAATAAATGGCTAGGCTCAAGCCACTGGAAATCATCATCATGACAGGATTCATCAGCGCCATTAAACGGCTGACAAATAGGTTGAGTGCTGTTAGTTCTTCATTGGCCTGAGCAAATTTTCCATCTTGGTAATCCTCGGCATTATAGGCACGAACGACCCGGATACCTGTTAGCCCTTCACGGGTAATACTGTTCAAACGGTCGGTCAATTGTTGGACAAGCGTTTGTTTTGGAAAGGCGAGGGTAACTAAAATCGTCATCATGATTAGGTTAATCAAGACTGCTACGATAACTGCCCAAAGCCAGTGATCTGATTTACCGACAATTTTACTCAAGGCCCAGAGCGCCATAATCGGTCCACGAGTTGCAACCTGCAAGCCCATGGTGAATAAGAGTTGAATCTGGGTCAAGTCATTGGTTGTCCGTGTCAAAAGACTAGGGATACTAAAGTGCTTGACTTCAGCATCTGAATAGTCTAAAACCCGGTGAAAAATATCCTTGCGCAAACGGGTGGTAAAGCTGGCAGCCAAGCGCGACGCCATAAAACCAACTAGGATAGAGGCTCCCAAACTAGCTAACGAAAAGCCCAGCATTTTGAGACCCGGTGACCAGAGTTCGGAAGTCCTTGTATCCGGCAGTTGCAAGAGTCTAGTAATGTCAGACATATAGCCTGGGACTTCTAACTCTAGCCAAACTGTCAAACAGACAAAGGCGATACTCGTTAGAATCATCAACCACTCTTTGCCATTTAAGCGTTTAAATAGTTTACTCATTCTTTCTCCTTCTGCTCAATTTTTTCTAAATTATGATGAAGTTGTTGGATAACCTTTGAAAAGACTGCTAGATCTTCTTCTGCGATCCCTGCTAGTAATTTTTGGCGCATATCACCCCAAAACTTACCGATCTTTTGACTTTTTATCCTAGCAGTATCTGACATGCGGACAATTTTCTTGCGTTTATCCCTCTTAGATGGCTCCACCACGATAAAGCCATTTTTTTCCATCCGCTTGATCAGGTTGCTGGTTACAGATTTGGAAATCTTCAGATGGTGCTCAATATCCTTGATAAAAATTTCCTCATCTTCATGGTGGGCAAGATAATAGAGGACATGCCCCTGCGGTCCTCCCAGCAATTCCATACCAGCATCTCGGGCGGCAGAATGGACAGCCGAACCCATGTTATGAGCTAGTCTATTAAATTCTTTCAATGGATCTGTCGTCATAGCATTTTCCTTTCTTATTTCGTTACCATGAGAACTATTTTAACACTTCTAGATCGAATGTCAAGAAAAAGTTCTCGTGAGAACGATTTCCCGACTTAGGAATTGGATTCGATCTAAAGTAACAAACTAGCCTGTTCATTTTCAAAGGGGTTAAACTCTATGGCAAACCGAAACCTAGCTGTTATACAGATAGGGATTAGCTTGTTTTTTAGAGCCTTATCCTCGTCAAAAATCAAAATCTGGTGTCGTTAACTCGCCTTGCTGAGTAAAAAGCTCCAGTGGAGGTTTTTAGCCTATTCCCTTAAAACAAGAAGGGAGTGAGAAAGCACTCGACTGGTCGAAAAAGAGTTCGTCTTACCACCCCCGCACAGTTGATTAGGTCAGATTTGGAGTGAGAAACACGAACAAATCTGCCAATCAACCACTACGCTGAGATGTTGACGCGAACCATGAGAAGCGAGGATGGACTTGAGCCTAGCCTCACCTGCGGTTTCGTTGCCTAGTCAGATTTTGATTTTTATAGAATAGTATAGCATTTCACCATCTTTTCTAGTCCTAGAATTTATGGTATACTAACTAGATATTTCGCAATTTAGTTAGAAAGAAAGGTCTTTACTCTTTATGATTCTCCACCTCGTTTGGCTCATACCTGCCCTCTTATTTATGGCGCTCTTTCTTCTCGAACCAAGGCGCCTCCTCAATGCCTACCTCTTTTTGATCGTCTTGATTCTCTTTGCCTTTATCATGGCAGGTTTCTTTGTCGTCCAATTGAGCCTCTGGGACAAGCAAACAGCTATACTCATCCTTATCGGTGGACTACTGCTCATCCCCCTAAGTGTCCTCCTATCCACTATCTATCTCCTCTTTAACGGCAAACAGATGATCACCTTTGAGGGGCGTAGGTTAGCCAATCTTCTCTCCCTCTTTTACGGTCTTGCGATTCTGATTACTCTAGCTCTGCACTTCTTTGGTGGCTATTTCCTCATTAGAAAAATCACCGAATTACTGGACAGCCTGCTCATCTACGGAAGTTTTATCTACCTATCCTATGTCGCCTACGGCATTTTTTACAATCTATTCCCCCTCACCTACCAGCCAGACTATATCATTGTCCTAGGTTCTGGACTGATAGGGGACAAGGTCCCTCCCCTCCTTGCCCAGCGACTAGACAAGGGACTGTTCTACTATGAAAAATTCGGCAAACAGCCAACCATCATTGTTTCTGGTGGTCAAGGAAGTGATGAAGCGATTTCGGAAGCCCAAGCCATGTCTCGCTACCTCCTTGATAAGGGACTGGCGAGCGACAAACTGCTCCTTGAAGCACACTCCACAACGACCCTCGAAAATCTAACATTTTCCCGGAAGATCATTGGTGAAACTCAAGATACCCCACCACGTTTTCTAGTTGTGACCAACAGTTTTCATTCCCTGCGAGCTGGAATTTACATGCGAAAGCTAAAACTCAAGGGGCGCAGTGTCGGTGCTAAAACAGCCTTCTACTACCTCCCGAGTGCTTGGATCCGTGAAACAGCCGGCCTCGTGCTCATGTATTGGAAATGGCATGCTGTCATTCTTGGTTTAACCCTATTGTCTTGGCTTCATTCATTCTTTTTTTATCCATTTATAGATAGTCAAAAAAATTTAATCAACTACGGTATCACAAGTATCTCAAAGATAGTTGTGATTTTTTTCGCATCAATGAACACAAATGGATTGACAGCGTTTTCTTCAGTTGTTATACTAGACTTGTTCGGTAACTACTTGGTTTCAAAATTAATAATCCCACAAATTAACTCAGCACGTATTTCAAAACGTTTTCTCCGACCACGATAGTCTTGTTTCATGATTTGAAACGTCTTAAACTTCGCATTGAAATGCTCAATTTGGATACGAATCGCTGCCATCTCACGATTTAGTTGCTTTTCCTCTTCCGTCAATCTGTGATGTTTTGAGTTCTTAGCTGGAATAAAGCTATTTTCAT
>NZ_MSJL01000028.1 GCF_001921825.1 Streptococcus acidominimus | reverse complement strand
CCTCTTCCACCTTATTCACCAGAATTAAATCCCATTGAGAAAGCTTGGGCAAATCTGAAGAGAGCAATCACAGAACTTTTAAAAACATGCAAAACAGTAAATGAATCTCTTTTGTACTATTTTAAAACTCAATAACTATATCTGACGCTTATGAAACATTCTTTCTAAATATGGAACGTGGATATCAATATAATCATAAATCCTTACCAACTCTTTTTTAGGATAGGGACGATGGATTCGACCTGCATATTGAATAAGATTATTCTTCCATGATAAGGGACTAGCTAATACTAGAGTATCCAACTTAGGCAAGTCAAATCCTTCACCCACATATTTTCCAATGGATAACAACACAAAAGGCTCATCATCTAATTGATATATCCGTGATAGAATTTCCTGCTTTTCTTTTACTTTTGTCTGACCACTCATGATAAAAATAGAAGACAAGCAGGCTTCTTTTAGCTTTTTTTCAAGCACTTTCAAATGATCTATCCGATTGGTTAAAACTAAAATATGCCGCTTTTGCTGGTAGGCTTCAATAATATCCTGAAGAATCATTTGATTTCTAGAGGAAGATTGAACTAACCTATCACATAGTTCAACAAAGTTGCTACTGTTCTTATCTTGAACATCATATTTTCCAAAGTCTGTAAAACGGAGTAATAATTGCTTTTCAAAAGCTACTTGATATTCACTAGCTGTATGCAAAATGGGACCAATACGTTGAAAAAGGATGGGTTCATGACCATTTTTACGCTCAGGAGTAGCTGTCAAACCATAAAGATAAGTTCCAGAAAAACTAGCGACCACCTTTTCAAACATAACAGCCGTTACATGGTGACACTCATCTACTAACATCAAATCATAATTAGACAATAACTCTTCTAGATTTTCAATCGTCATCAGCGATTGAATCATGGCAACATCTACTAGCATCGTTCGCCACTTTTTGCTCCCCATGAATTGACCAATATGCCCTATGACTTTTTTTCGGCCAGAGGGCGTATATCGAATAGCTTCCTCCTCTTCGAAAACCAAAAACTGTGATAAACGCTCCAGCCACTGTTCTAATAATTGCCGATTATGAACTAATATGAGCGTTCGCTTCTGACACTTAGCGATAAGAGCAGCACCCAAGACAGTCTTTCCAAATCCAGTACCTGCACAGAGAACACCATTATCTGCAGATAACATATCTGTTAAGGCTAATTCTTGGTCAAAGCGTAATTCCCCCGTAAAGGATACCCTAATTTCATCGCTATCATGTTCCCGTCTAACAACACTTAATTTAGGAAAGGTTTCTCGAAGTGTCGAAACTAAGCCTCTTGGAAGATAAAGATATGCATCATCTTCTTCAAATAACCAGATCGTTTCAGGAATCTGATACACTGGCTGTCTCATTGCCTGTTTTAGATAATACTCTGGATTTGAAAACGAAGCTAATTTTTTAAGATAAAATAGCAACTGAGAGGATAGATTGGCTTTCTTTACCTCTAGCACTCTTCCCAGGCGAATTTCTAAGGGCTCTTGCTCAAAACACATACGGAGAGATAGCTTATTCAGCTCTTGAACCTGCTGGTAACTGACCCGTCTAAGCTCTTTCAGATACAGCCATTGATCAGCATAGGGAACGTATTGCTTATCAACAAATACCCTTCTCCCCTCTTGAAAGGAATGCCCTTGCAAGGGGAGGGCAATGAGATTTCCAAAACCTCCCTTTGGCAAGCGATCCTGATTTGGAAACATACGGTCAAAGGAGGAAAAGGATACCTTGGGTGATGCTTGCATGGCTAGCTCCAGTAACTTTCGACCAAATAATCGTACTTCACGACAAGGTATTGGATTCTCGAAGAAAAACCAAGCATGCGCTCCATTTCCTGAACGTGAAACTTCAACATGTACAGCTATTTGATACGCCTCTAATACCTGCCTCAAGGTCTGAACCGCCTCTTTCCAATCCCCCTTATCGAAGTCAATTGCTAATAAGTAGCAGGTATCATCCTTTAAGATCGGAAATAGACCAATGCTCGTCTCACCTCTAAAATGTGCCTTTAAGACCTGATCTGTCAAGGGTTCACAAGTACGTTGATCAGCCGGTAATTGTTTCCATCCATACCGATAGGAAGGATAGTATTGCAATCTACCAGTATCGTTTTGATAGGATTTAGCATAGACATCATCCCGTCCTCTAAATAACGAACGATAAATACTCAATTTTTCAGCAGTTGTTAGTTGAGAACGTCTAGGCATAAATAGCTCCTGAAAGTCACTCTCACGAATCAGGACACATGCACCATCGTCCTGATATTCTAGCAGTAGCAACTGTAATTGCGAACCATAATAAGGATACCTTGTTCTCACACAAACTATTCTTCCTGACGATTTCTCAATAAACTGCTCCATCATTTCACCATTCAATCTTCCTCATCGTACATCCAGCTAACTTGACAAAAAATATCCATCGTTCCTTCTGAAAATCCCCAGCCAATATCTTGGCTAGTTTGATAAATATAGAGTAGTTCTTCTTTTACCGAGTCAAAAAAGTCCTCATTTCCTTCTGCAACATCAACCGCAATCTGATAAGAGTGCAACAGGGCATTATAATAGGCTACTGGCATATCCCCACAAGTATCCGTAAACCGCGTCCCATCCAGTGCAAATTGAAGATACACTCTAGCTTGCGCCTCTTGATCTGTGCAACGCTCCTTGAACTCAGCAAGCAACCTCTTAGCAGCTTTATACTGACCTCCACTAAGCAGATTGTCAGGGAACATCACCTGATGTATTTCACGGCAATAGTCAGCGACTAAATCTGCCACATAGCCCTCTCCCTGAAAAGAAACATTGAGCTTACCCTTCACCACCTCACTCTCACCATATAACTGACCGATAAGCCCCACCAACTCTTCCTTTTCCAAAGCCATCAACCGCTTTTTCTTTATTATAGCAAAAACCACAGCCAAAATGCTGTGGAAATTCACAAAAATTACTTTTTTGCTACCCAACCAATCGCATCTTGAGGGGGATTTACTGTATCTATCCAGATAAATTCTATTCCAATCTCTCCATTTTTAAACTTAGTCAGTCGAATACCATTCATCTGGAGTTCTTCTAATTTTTCACCTGTCAGAATCTCACGCTCTTTCAACTGGAAAACACCACGTAAAATCCATTCACCTAGAATATCCTGTTTTTCTATCGATTGGATCGCTTTCCCTGCTTCTTGATTGATATAGGCTTTGATAACATCACCTGATGATAGAAATTTCAAATCAAACGTTCTATTTTCCTTAGGGAGAGCTAACTTTTTAGTATCTTTTTCAAAGGTACCAATATTTACTCCAAAAAAATGTGGTCGCTCATCATGGAAATGTTTAGAATCAGGAAGCGGAATATAAACCTCGCTAACTGGCCGGTAAACTAGTTTTTCTATATCTTCTGCCAGACCCTCTACACCTGAAACTTTAGCAAAATCAAGCAGTCTTGCTCTATGTTGTTTCATCTGAACCTTTTCATCTTTTGTCGTCCACTTTTTCAATAAAATTTCTTCTAAATAAAGAGTAACAAAAGCACGTTCTTCAGTTTCCAAGGATTCCTGATATTTACTCATTAATCTAGCAATCCGTTGTACTCTATCTTTTTTCGCTAATTTTGAGCCACCATCAAAAGCATTAAATCCTGAGCTCTCTTCTACTTTTCCATGCTTATCTGTGATTACCCATGAAACTGTCTCAACAACTTCCGACTCTTCCTTTACATCTGTTAATAAATGTAGCTGCTCAAAGATAGTAAATGGATCCTCAATATAAGACACATCCCAAGTATCTACCACAATATCTTTATTATTGAAGGTCATGTATAATTGACTATCTGCAGCTGTGTACTTATAGGTATGCCGTCCATCGGTAAATCGAAAATTGGTAGGATTGTTGACGCTCGTAGCTCCTAGAATTTCTAAATTTTCAATATCAATGGGCAAATAAGCGGTTTCTCCAACAAAAATTTGTGGTTCTTTGCCTTTTGGTGTTGGCATCAATACATGATAGACTGAGTCAACAGAAACATCATCCGAATTAAAGCCTCTTATCTGGGCTTTAGAAGATTCGATTCTCTGATTTCGTAATTGCGCAATCTTTAAGGCTAATGTTTGATAACGTTCTCTATTCGCTTTGTTTGCAGTTTCTTTATCTGGAGAAATATCTGCATAAAATTTAATTTCATGTAAGATGTCTGTCCAATTTTGCGAGTCTTTCTTAAACTGAGCAACTTTTTGGTCACCCGAATTAATACCAAAGGATTTAATTCCGACCAGATACTTATGTTTCTCATCTACCACAACAGATGCATCATAGGAAGTATTGGCAATGTCTTCCCCTACTGCGTGGAATGCCTTTTGAAATACTGTCTCCTGAAATTTAGAATTAACAATCGGGGCAACATAATTCATAGCTTTGTCATCATTGACTTCCACTTTCTGAGAAAAGGCTTCACTTAGACTAGCAAAATTGGTAATAAGTGTCTTATATTTTTTCTTATCTTCTTTTTTTAACTTATCCCACATAAACTCAACCTCACTTATATACTAAGTATATCAAAAAGAGACTAGTTTTTCACTAGCTCTTACCTATTCGTTAGTTAATACTATAAAATTCTAAATGTCCACCTTTTTTTACAAGACGAAGGTAATTCTCATCAGATAAAATACCCAAACCATCATTATAAGCACTGATTCTTGTTTCAGCTTCTTCATAGCTTGAGGCAAAAGCTTTCACATACGATTGTCCTTCAAATTGTCCATTCATTTTAGTATAAATAATGGCATATTTGCCAGTCCTATCCAATTGTGATTTTCCTTTCGCCGTCATTGCTTCTGCTACCTTCTCCGCAATACGCTTGATGACAGGAACCACCACACTATTTCCTGCCTGCTTGTACAGCTGTCCATTCGAAACATTCTCTGGTAGTTTAAACGTCTTTGGATATCCTTGAACATTAAAGGTTTCTTTAGGCATCAATTTACGAATATCACCCTTATCTGTCAATATCAAGGGTACATTATGCCCCCCAGTCCCCATATTAGCAGTTAGGGTCGGAACTACTCCATTTTTATTTTCCCGAACATACTGCCTCCGCCATTGGTAAACTGTCTCTTGACTATCTATGGCATGCTTAAGTTTTGCATAAAAAGGTTGTTTACCCTCACGGTAATAATAGATTTCTTCCGGCTCCGCTCCAAAGTCAATCACATCATTCAAGGTGGATGTCAATTTGATTTCTTCTGGAAACTCAAAGGCTTCGTAGGCTTCTTTAGTATCAAAACCAACGATATAGATTCTCTCTCGATTTTGTGGGATATTTCCGTAGTCTTTACCATTTAGGACTTTCCACTTAATGAAGTAGTTGTTCTCTGTTAGGGCTTCGCGGATAACTTTAAAGGTATTACCATGATCATGAGAAACCATATTTTTCACGTTTTCTACAAAGACAACCTTTGGACGTTTGGCTTCAATCATCCGAAGCAATTCAAAGAACAAATCACCACGATCGTCTTCAAATCCCTTGCGATATCCAGCAATAGAAAATGCCTGACAGGGAAAGCCCCCTACAATCACATCAACCTGTTCACCAATTTCATCAGCAGAAACGGCGTGAATATCTCGACCATCCAGATAAGTATCTGGATAATTCAGCTGATAAGTCATTCTCGCATACTTATCAAACTCATTGGCATACACCACTCTGAACTCGTTGGTCTGTTCAAATCCCAACTCAATTCCCCCCACACCAGAAAAGAAAGCTGCAATAGTGTGCTTCTTCTTAGCTGGAGAACTTACAGAATTTGTCATGTAAGCACCTGCTTTCTAAAAATTATCTAACTGCTAAGATAGTATAACATTTTTATAAGATAATGACTTACTTCGGATATAAATATTAATTTTTAAGCAATTAAAAATCGTAATAAGAGTACAAACAACAAACATACTAATAGAAAATTATACCAATTGCAATACTTAGGTTCTTCTATAAATTTATCAAATTCATCTTTAGAGACAAACATTTGACTAACGTAAAATTCTTTTAGAGATTGATACTGTTTTTTGATGGTTTTTATATCCAAATTATACATTATCATTATAATAACCAAAGCTCCGAACAAAAGCAACAATAAAAGTTTAATTTTTTCAGAAGTTGAAAAGATCACTCTCCTAAATAGATTTTTCCCATCGCTCTCTTTTATAAAGTCAAAAATAATTAATGAAAATGCTGTTAACCATCCAAATAATTTCGTATTTAAACCTGAATTATATTCTTTAATCCCTCTAGAAATTTTAATAAAATCTTCCTTCAAGTTATTCTGAAACTCAAAATATTTATCAGTTTTTCCACTAACTATCCTATTAAAAATAGATTCAGATTGATCTTTAAGAGAAGTTAAGTCTTTCAAGTGTTTTCGTTTATTAATTAAAACTCGAACAATCTGTAATTTTACTTTATACGCTTCACTGTACTCTTGACTATTAACTATCCAATGAAATAATTCCCATAAACCGCGGTCAAAATTTTTATCTCCAAACTCAGTTTTACATGAGAAAGAATCCTGTTCCCCCTCAAAAGTAAATTCTAGCTCATTTTGTACCCTCTTTGTCCGATTGGATAACATTATTAAAATATATATGTCAATCAAATGTTGCACCCTTTCACTTTTACTCTCATAGCCACTTTGAGATAAAAGCTCCAAAGAGATATTTAGTTTATCAACACTTACGCCATCAATTACATTTGATCTAATAATTTTTGAATAAGATTCAACGCTATGTCCGCCAGTATATACAATAAATTCTTCTGTATCGCGGTCAAAATATTTTATCCTATCATAATTTTTATAACTTAATTTATCAAAAATTTGTTGCAATGTATGATTAGGTACATCAATAAATTCTTCTTCAAAAATCCAGATATTCTTTGGATTAAAGATGTAATAGCCATCCTTCTTTAAGATCCCCTTTATGTTCTGCTTCTCTAAGACTTCTTTAAGAGTTGAGTTAGAATCTATAATTGCTGAAGTATTTTGCCATTTTTTTACTATATTACTCATTCATCTATACCAAGACTTTGCAAAATTTGAGACCGATAACGTTCCTGAACATCAAGTTCTAGTTTTCCTGTATCTATATTATATTCTACCTCCTGTCTATCTCTCATCTCAATGATATTGTCCGTATAAATAGTTGTAATATCTGATATTGGCAGTGATTTCTTAAAATGTCTAACAATCATTTTCTTAGATATAACAAATTCTGAATCTAGATCCAATGATTTTTCAGAAAAAATCTTACTTTCATCATTCATGCCTAACAAACTTGCTTGAACTAACTTATTCATCAAGTCGGTTTTATCAAAAGAACTACTTTCAAAAATATATTCCAAAGATAAATCTTTAACTTCTTCATAGTTTTCTTGATTTTTAACTTCGTCAGAGAATAATAAATTTTTATTAATAAACTTAATTAGTGTATCAGTATTGCTATCACTATCTCTAAAAAGTTTTAAATCTAAAAATTTATTATACCAGAATTTCGCAGCAGTATTACTTTTGTCAATAATTGTCACGTTGTTAAAATCATTTTTAAAAATACAAATCTTATAATAGCTATTATCTAATCCCAAATCCTTCCGTATTGCAAATGTCTCAGGATCAATAGCGTTAGTAGATTCTAATTTAATTAACTTGATACTACTACCAATTTGCTCAAGAAAAAGAAAACCTGTACGAATAGTTGCATTTCGTTTTCCGTCTTCATTTGTTTCTGCTTCCAGCAATTTATCAGCAAATTTCCGAAAGTTAAAATTATCCTTAGGATTAAAATTTTTAAATTCAAATAATATTGAATCTTCTGACTGACTTTCAGATGGTAAAATACATTTTACAGAAAGGTGGGAACGTTTCTCTCCCATCAAAAAATTAAATAATTTTCTAATATTAGCTATTTGTTTTGCATTAAGTTCACGTTCCTCAACTACTTTACTAACAGCATATACTTTTATTGTCATATTATAATCCCTATAACATATTATTATATATATTATCCCACAAAACCAAGTCTATTTCAGACTTGGTTCATATTTTATTTCCACTACTTCACCAACTTCTGCATCTCCGCGATGCGGTCTTTTGTGGTGTCGTACTTGGTTTGGTAGTCGGCTTGTTTGGTGCGTTCTTTTTCGACGACCTCTGGTTTGGCGTTGGCTACGAATTTTTCGTTGGCGAGTTTCTTGGCAACCATATCGAGTTCCTTCTGCCACTTGGCAAGTTCTTTTTCAAGGCGTGCCAACTCTTCTTCAACATTAAGCAAGTCGGCAAGAGGAAGATAGATTTCTGCTCCTGTGATGACGCTTGACATGGCGAGCTCTGGTGCGGTTAGACTACTGTCAATTTCCAAGTGTTCCGGATTAGTAAAGCGCTTGATGTAGTTGACATTAGCCTTAAAGAAGTCCTCCAGCTGGCGATCGGTCGGCTTGATCAAGAGCGTGATAGGCTTGCTTGGGGCAACGTTGACTTCGTTACGAGCATTTCGCACCGCACGAATCACGTCTTTCAGAGCCTCTACCCCATTTGCCGCTGCTGCATTTTCAAACTCAGGACGAACTTCTGGATAGCTTGCTGTAACAATGCTGCCTTCTGAAATGTGGCCAAAGATTTCCTCGGTCACAAAAGGCATGATTGGATGAAGCAGGCGCAAAATTTGATCCAAGGTATAGAGAAGGACGGAACGGGTCATGACCTTTTCTGCCTCATCATCACTATAAAGCACTTCCTTGGTCAATTCCACATACCAGTCGGCAAATTCATCCCAGATAAAGTTATAGAGGATATGCCCCGCTACACCGAATTCAAACTTATCAAAGTTCTCCGTCACCTTGGCAATGGTTTCATTGAGGTTGTGGAGAATCCAGCGATCGGTCACATTTCCTGCCTGGCTATTTGCCACTTTTACAACATTTTCACGCGCGACTTCAAGGCTCAAGCCTTCATTGTTCATGAGAATGTAGCGGGAAATATTCCAGATTTTATTGATGAAATTCCAACTGGCATCCATCTTCTCGTAGCTAAAGCGGACATCCTGCCCCGGTGCAGAACCATTTGATAGGAACCAACGGAGACTGTCTGTCCCATACTTGTCAATTACCTCCATAGGGTCAATTCCATTGCCGAGAGATTTCGACATTTTTCGACCTTGCTCATCACGGATTAGACCATGGATCAGCGCATTTCTAAATGGTGCTTGACCTGTAAACTCAAGCCCTTGGAAAATCATGCGAGACACCCAGAATGGGATAATGTCATAGCCTGTGACGAGGGTTGAAGTTGGGAAGTAGCGTTTGAAGTCTGCGCTATCCTCATCGGGCCAACCCATGGTTGAGAATGGCCAAAGGGCAGAGCTGAACCAAGTGTCTAGGACATCTTCATCCTGTGTCCAACCGTCTTCTTCTGGCGCTTCTTCGCCGACATAGATTTCACCCGCTTCATTGTACCAGGCAGGAATCTGGTGTCCCCACCAAAGCTGGCGTGAAATCACCCAGTCATGGACATTTTCCATCCATTGGAGGAAGGTATCGTTAAAGCGTGGTGGATAGAATTTGACTGCATCATCTGTACTTTGATTAGCAATAGCATTCTTTGCCAATTGATCCATCTTGACAAACCATTGGGTTGACAAGCGTGGCTCTACGACAACGCCTGTCCGCTCGGAGTGACCAACTGGGTGCACAATGGGATCTAGCTTCTCTAACAGACCTGCTTCCTCGGCATCCTCGATAAACAACTTTCTTGCCTCGTAGCGATCTAATCCTTGGTATTTCTCAGGTACACGGTGGGTGGATGCCATGGTTCCATCCAAATTCATAATAATATCTTGCTTGATATTGTGACGCAAACCAACCTCAAAATCGTTGGGGTCATGGGCAGGAGTAATCTTCACACAGCCCGACCCTTTCTCCATATCCACATATTCATCTGCAATAATCGGAATCCGGTAACCTGTCAAGGGCACGATCACATACTTCCCAATCAGGTCAGTATAGCGCTCATCATCTGGGTGCACTGCAATAGCTCCATCTCCGAACATGGTTTCGGGACGGGTGGTCATGATGGTCAAATAATTTCCGCTATTGTCATCAAACATATATTTGAAATAATGTTCAAAACCATTGATTTCCTTATGGATAACTTCAATATCCGAAAGTGCTGTGCGGGCTGCTGGATCCCAGTTGATGATAAACTCACCACGATAGATCCAACCTTTTTTATACAAATCAACGAAGACCTTACGAACAGCCTTTGACAATCCCTCATCAAGGGTGAAACGGTCGCGTGAGTAGTCGAGCGACAAACCCATCTTGCCCCACTGTTCCCTAATGGTGGCAGCATACTCGTCCTTCCACTCCCAGACCTTTTCTAGGAATTTATCACGACCGAGGTCGTAACGGGTAATACCCTCACCACGCAAACGCTCCTCAACCTTGGCTTGAGTAGCGATCCCTGCATGATCCATACCTGGAAGCCACAGGGTGTCAAAGCCCTGCATGCGTTTTTGGCGGATAATAATATCCTGCAAGGTCGTGTCCCAAGCGTGTCCAAGGTGGAGTTTCCCCGTTACATTTGGCGGTGGAATCACAATCGAGTACGGCTTGGCATCTGGATTTCCAGACGGTTTGAAAACATCGGCTTCCAGCCATTTAGCATAACGACCAGCCTCAACCTCGGCTGGATTGTATTTTGGTGATAATTCTTTTGACATTTATTTTCTCCTTATATTTATATAATTATTTATTTCGTCATTCTTAGGGTATATCTTTTTAAATAGTTATACAGAATGTGATAATCTCTTTACTATTTTCTACATTTTTCTTACACCAAAACATAAGCATCATTCAAGCTAAAGATATACCTGTCCCCCCACTACTCCACTTCAAGCTCCTCTACTTTTCGTAAAATTAGCTGGGCTGCTTCCTGAGCCAAAAGTGCTGTATTATTCAATTGATAATAGTATTTGAGAAAGTCCGGTGCTTGTTTAGGGTTAAATTGAGCCGTTTCTGCAGTCGATAAAATATCGTGTTCAGACCAGTCCACATTCCGTTTAATAGGCTTGCAGTTCATCCGATGTTCGGTGCGATTGCGTCTAAGACGTTCCTCTACATCTGTCTCCAACTCCACAAATAGGACTTCCCGCCCAAAAGTATGAAACACATCCTGAATATCTCTTAAAAAATCAAGATCATTTCTATCATTAAAATCGATTACTACTGTAAAAATAAGGGATTTCCCACTTTTGGCAAAGGCTTCAAAAAAGTCCATCCGAATCTTTCGAATCAAGTCGGTTGCTCTATCTCCCCATTCCATAAAACGTAGCACAAAATCAATGCTATCATGGTTATGAAACAAGGTCATATCCCTTCTTTTCTCAATCTCTTGACCAATCGTCATCTTCCCTGAAGCCTGCGCCCCAATAATAACTAGATTCATCCCAGATCCTCCCAAACAACCTCAATCTTGATCCTATCTGGATCTTCAAAAAAGACAGCATAATGGTTAGCTCCTCCAGCGTATGGATAGGATCCGTCATACAGCAAAGGCACACCGTCTGCTCGTAGGCGTTCACGTAAGGCATCAACCTGCTCTCTTGTCGGTAGGCAAAAGGCTAGGTGATTGAGGCCTGTCTGCTTTCGATGATAGGGTGCTTCTTGATAGACCTCCTCGGTCTGGACAAAGACCAGATAGGTGCTCTTATAGCGATAACTGAAGCCTGCTTCCCACTCCTGATAGCGCTCATACCCCAAATCCGCAAAGAGCCTGTCATAGAAAAGGCGGCTCTTTGCCAGATTCGAAACATTGATTTCAATATGATGGAGCATGCAATATCTCACCTTTCCTTTATAGTCGCTTTCAAACTCAAGCACATAGTGCTTCTATAATCTTGTGCTACTAGCGATCCATTCCTCTCTCAACAATCCATACACCAGCTCATCACAGCGGTTCCCTTGGATATCCCTCCGATCCCGAATGCGGGCTTCCAGAGTAAAACCAAGCTTGCGAGCAACTGCTTGACTTTGCTGGTTGCTACTGTAACATTTCAGCTCAATCTTATGTAAATGTAGAAGGGTGAAACCTACTTCAACTAAAGCAGCTACTGCTTCTGGCATGTAACCCTGACCCCAGAAGTCTGGATGAAGTAGGTAACCAATCTCCAATACATCATCAGCATGGCGGTGATTAAAGTCACAGGATCCGATAATACGATCGCTCCCTTTGATAGTAATCCCATAGCCAGACGGTAGATTTTCTTCTGCCAGATGTTGAACATAGCGACGTTCCAGATAGTCCAGCTCTTCTTCCAGAGTAGCTACTACTGGAAACCCTGCTGGGTGACAAACCTCAGGCAAGCTGGCATAGGCAAAGATCGCTTCTACGTCTTGAACTGTTCGCTGCCGCAATAACAGGCGTTCGGTCTCTACATTGGGCAGAAGTTGTCCATCATAGTCTTCTAAGATTATAACCATAACTTTCCTCACTTTCTTAAACGCTTCCTATCACGATATAAAAAATGTCCCTGCCATACGACAGGGACGAAATTCACTTCATGATTGTTCCGCGGTACCACCCAGATTCGGGTCAAGCCCGCTCTTGCTCTATTCAGTTCTTCTATGCAACCTCAGCAACCAATACTGACATCTGTGCGGATTTCTCAGCGCCACCGCTTTCTGTAACAGACAAACTCACTATTCCTCCGATTGGATTTATTATAGCAGATTTTTTAAGAAATTGCAATCTATTCGGATCTTTTAAACACGATGCCATTCTTCTTTAATTGTTCAATTGTTTTTGCCCCAATGCCCTTGAGAGCAAGAACTTCCTTCTCCGTCCTTGCTTCAAAATCTTTCTTACTTCTGAAGCCTTCTTTGTAAAAAATTTGAACAGCATTCATGCGAAGATCCCTAAATACTGGCATGTGGAACAATTCCCAAAAACCAAAAGGTGAATTCTCAAAGAAGTCTCCTCCCTGCCTATCGAGTGCTTTTTCTCTCAAAAACTCCAAAATAAGAGGGACATCTAGCAAGAAATCCATTAGGGGGACAAGGTGGGACGCCAGAGATTCCATGGACAGCAAACGATAGCCTATTTCATCCTCCATTCTTTCAATATGAAAAATAGTATCCTCTAAAAAGAATCTGGGAGTAGCTGGATTGATCGCGCTTAATCTCTCAAATAGATGTTCTGCCTCTTTCCAGCGCCCTTGTAAGATACGCGCAATCAGTAAATGCACAAGAACGGTATCATCTTCTGCACCATGCTCCTTGACTCTCATCTGATAAAATCGCTCAACTTTATCAAAAAGACCTAGACGATTGTAAAGCGATAACATTCGGACTACGAAGCCTGTCGGAAACCGACTAGGTTGCTTACTATCTATCAGGGTAACAAGTTCTAAAGCCTTAGAGTAAAATCCTGCTTCGCAATAATAATCTATCAGATAAACCAAGGCTGTTAGATAGGGACGAGCTGTAAAGGCATACCAGTCAGCAAATCTTTCTTTTTTCCAATGCTCAATCGTACGATCCTGAAAGTCTTGTGTCTGTCTAAAATAACTCGGACTAGATACGTCCCAATCTGCCAGCCATAAATGAAGCTCTGCTAAGAAGTAATCTGGATTCTCAGCCAAAACCTGACGAAGGAGCTTCTTTCTCTTACGATCATTTGGGGTCACCATCGCTTCTTTATAGAGAGCATGGTCTCGCCTCCATGAAAAGTCTCCCATCGCAATTTGAAGAGGTAAATACCTTAATTCATCATCTGTAAGATTTTTATTTTCTTCTCGTAGCTGAGAAACAGCTACATTATAGAAATCAAAGTGAGGAATCATTCGCTCTTCGTAGAAAATAGGAGCTTGCTCCTCTCTTTCAAAAAGCTTCGCTTCTTGTTCCGATAATACTGTCACTTCCAGCTTTTGTTGACGCTTTAGTTCTTTTTTTCTATTTTTCTTTTTCACCATAACTCCCCTACCATTACTTTCTATCCTTAATAACACTATCTACAAGTAACATCAAAGTCCCCTACTCACACTTGGAAAAAGACAAGCCCTACACTGTGCTAAGAACGATTGAGACCCGTTAACTAAACATCAACCCGAGCAATTCCTCTGCCGATACCTTACCAAAATAGAGAGATAAATCGATAGTCGCTAAGACTGCACTGACATCTTCTTTTTCCATTCGTAGCCCTACTAGAGCTTGCTCAACCTCTGCCACATCTCCTTTTCCGAAGAAATCACCGTAGATACGGCAGTGCGCAATCCGCCCCTTGTCAATATCCAAGTGGATATCAATGGTTCCTGCTGCAAAACGACCGTCTCGGTGATAGCTGTATTGCGGGGAATTGCCATAATTCCATTCCCAATTTTTGTATTTGTCCGCAACCAACTGATCGATAGCAGCCCAGTCCTCTTCTGTTAAGTTATACCGCTTAGCCTGGTCAAGATGATCAATACCTAGCAATTTGCAGGTCATCAGATTTTTAAATTCATCCGTCGTGATGTTTTGATACTCTGCTGCTAAATAGGGACGGATACTACCAACCCGACTTCTGACAGACTTGATTCCTTTTGATTCAATTTTCTTCCGATTGGGATGAAGCACGCGCTCCATAGCCTCGAAATCAACATCCAACAAGAGAGAATAGCCTCCGTAGACCCGATTGTTTGAAATGGTCATGGCAGCCCCAGAGACTTTTTTGCCCTCGATCACCAGATCATTGCGCCCCGACTGCTCTACCTGCGTCACTCCCAACTCATTGAGGGCAGCAACAGCAGGGGCATAAGCCCGCTTGAAATCTCCAAAGATGCCATTATCTCGGATCAGATAGCAGACATTGACTGCACCAGCATCCACATAGACCGCACCACCGCCTGTGTCACGGCGGACAAGCAAGATATTGTTTTCCTTGAGGTAGTCCTCGTTAATCTCAACAATAGCATTCTGAAATTTGCCAATCTCCACTTTGGGTTCACAGTAATAGGGGAACAAAATATCATCATCCAAGAACACATGTTGCTGGACATAGACTTGCATGGCTAGGGCTACCGCACCGTCTGTGATATATTTTCCATTCCGAATAGGCTCAATGAGGTACATAATAATCTCCTTTTATTTTATGTAATATTTTTTGGTATCAGCTAGTAAATCCGCGATATGACTGCTTAGTTGAACGGTTTGCGAACGAATAGCAGGCGGAATGCGGTACTGCTTTTGATTTATAGTAACAAAGAGAGAGGCAGGATTTGCCTGCGTTTTTGCTTGAAAGGGATGCTTGATAAACTGCGGGGTTGTATAGCCCACCCCGATTTCCAAATAAAGAACTTTCTGTCCCTCATGCTCGGCTAAGAAGCGATCGTATCGTTCTTTTTGAGCAAAGAAATCCACATCCTCCACCATGCCTTTTTCTGCATTACGCTTATTGATCTCAAAAGGCGCTCCACACTTGGGACAGTAGGGAATTAAGTCCCGCGGAATCTTCATGTCCTTCTGTTCCACGATCATTCGGCGAATCAAGGCATCATTTCGATACGTCTGCTGGTGACAAAACTGACTGCACTGCCACAAGCCATATTCACCTTGAATATGAAAGACTTTGTCCATCTCATACTCTGCTGCCGCGAAGGCATTGTCTGCATTTGTTGTAATGATATGATAGGGCTTGGTTTCAAGCATCTCCTTTAAATCTAGATAGGCTTGACCGACCGGTTGATCCAGATAATTCAATGCCACGAAGCGACTTTGAAATGCCCAGTATTCCTCTAAATCTGCAAACTGATAAAGACTGGCCTGCAACATATCCAGTAGACCGTATTTTTCAATGAAATCAGGAAAGGCTGTTTCAAAGCGTTCTCCAATGTAGGTAAAACCATCTGCAGCCGACATACCTGCCCCGATTCCGACAACAACCGCATCTGCTTCGGCTAAGAGCGCTGCCAGTAGTGCTGGTTCTTCCTGTACTCTATCGAGTGACTTCCATTTGGTCATGTAGTCCCCTTTCGTCCTAATTCTTTTTCATAATAGAGGGCATCTGCTGGTGTGTATAAGGCAAAAATAACGGTTAACGCATAGCCTGTCTCTTGCAACCAGTCCCTTACCGTTTGGCTGGAGAGATGAGCTGCTTCCTCTTTTGGATAACCAAATTCTCCCGTGGAAATGGCGCAAAAAGCTAGAGTCTCTATCCTTTCCTTACGCGCTTGGTTGAGGCAAGACAGGTAGCATTGCCGCAAGAGCTGTTCCCGGATAGGAGAAGGTCTCTTCCCTTCTGGAATCTGTGGTCCTACCGTGTGAAAAATAAGCCGAGCAGGTAGCGCATAGCCAGCTGTAACCTTAACCTGACCGACTGGCTCGCGGTGGCCTTGCTCTTTCATCAGGGCTGCACAAGCATTGCGAAGCTCCATGCCCGCATAGAAATGAATGGCATTATCAATACAGGCATGGTTGGGAATAAAACAGCCCAACAAATCACTATTAGCCGCATTGACAATGGCATCTACTTCTAGGTCACAAATATCGCCATAGTAAAGCAGGATATTGGGATAAGAGGTTGCGACACAATCCGCTAGAGAGCACTGGTGCTGTTTATGATAGGCTGTCAAAAACTCCTGTTCACAAGCCAGATAGGCTTCCGAAATAGGCGCCGCTGGGCGCTGGTTGACTAAGCCTCGCCAAAGCCTGACTAGCTCGTCCTTGTCCTCGCTCATCACCTCTTTGCCACCTAGCAAGACAATCATCTCCTTTAATAGCTGGACTTGTCGTTGTTTATGCATCTTCAAGGGCTTCAAAGGCTAGGCTATCAACATCTGTCAACTTGACCAGCCAATGCTCGTCTGGTTTTGCAGAGTTCAAGAGGAGAGGCTCTTCTAAGGCTGCTGTATTGCGTTCTAAAACCTTGCCTGCTAAGGGACTTAAAATCGCCATAACCGTTTTTGAAGCCTCTAGGTTCAAGATGACATCATCTTTTTCAAGGTAGTCTCCCTCTGAAAATTCCACATAGCCAATCGTTCCAATGTCATCTTGTAATTCTGGTGTCATACTGATGACATAGTGGTCCTCTTCTTGTTCAATCCAAAGATAATTTGCAATTTTTTTCATCATCGTTCCTTTCTCATTGATCCTTTATTTGAATCTTTGCAAGGAGCTCTAAAGCTCTCATGCGGTGCGCTACATCAGGCAGCAAGGGGATAAAGATCAGCTCATCAGCCCCCGATACCCTCACAAACTCATTGACCAAGCGCTCAACTGTTTCAAGATCTCCTACCAGCATCCGTGTCCGGTTGGCTACAATCTGATCCTGTTCAGCTGCGGTCAAGGTGTAGGCTTGAGCTGTTTTGATACTAGGATAGTAGGAAAATTCATTAAACTCCTCTTTCCCCAACATCCAAATATCCAGCGGTCTAGCTAGCTCCTCTGCCAATTCCAGTGTCTCTGCAATCACGACAAAGAGAGCCAGAATAAGCTTTTTTTCTTTCTGTGCAGGAGCTAGGAACTGCTCACGATAGGATTTCCCAAGTACCGCTGCTGTTTCAAGCGGATGTTGAACGATAAAAGGAAAACTACCGTAAACAAAGCCTAGCCCCAATCGTGCCGCCTCATGAACCGAACGCCCACCTGTCCCTAAGACAAATAGGGCAAGCGGTAGATGGGGCTGGGGAGTAGCCCTAATCTCTCTTTCCTCATCCTGTAAATACACTAGCAGACGCTCCAGCCAGGCACCGTATTCTCTACTGGTATAGGGGCTTTTTAAATGCTGGTGAACGAGGGCCGTGCCTAAGGAATTTCCCAAGCCAATGTCTATCCGATCTGGATACAAACTTGCCAAGGTTCGCGCTATCTCTGCCACCTTATAGGGACTGTAATGCAAGCCCATGATACCTCCAGAGCCAATTCGGATCTGCCTAGTCTGGCTGGCTAAATGGGCCATAACGATTTCAGGAGCACTGATGGCAAAGGCGGAAAGATTATGATGTTCTGCAACCCAAAAACGATAGAAGCCCAAGTCATCAGCCCGTTTTGCTAGAGCAAGGGTCGCACTTAGGGCGTCTCCTGCCGTCTGCCCCTCGTCAATCACCCCATAGTCTAAAATACCAAACTTCATGATGTCTCCTCCATGTAATTAGTAGCCAATCCTCGAAATAAACTTCGGGCTTCTGCAGGCAAGGATTCTCCATAATCCATCAACGGTACAATATCTTTGAAGGAAGCCTGCGGTATCGCTAAGGAAGGCAAGTCTGTCGCCTTAATTCTCAAGTGAATTTCCTCCACACGATCTTGTCTGATTTTATGGACAAATTCAGGATCCACGATAAAAGGTGTTGAAGCTCCGACTAAATCTGCGTGGGCGAGTGCTTCTACTGCCTTTTCAGGACTATTGATACCACCTGTTGCCATGATGGGCAAGCGCCCCTTCAAGTGCCGATACACCACATCATTGACCAAGAGCCCTTGGTAGATCCCCTTAGAGCGAACTCGATTGCGAAAGACATCATGCCCCCAACTAGCAATCGCTAGATAAGCAAGTGGCACTCTCGCGAGCGCTTCTTCCATCAATTGGAGAAATTCCTCAATTGAATAACCGATCTGATTGCCCCGTGTTTCTTCAGGTGTTGCTCGAAAGCCCAGCAAAAATGGACCATTTGCCTCCTTGGCAATCACTTCCTGAACAGCCTCCAAGATTTCAAGCGTCAACCTCGCTCTGCTGGCAAAATCCTGCGCTCCATAGTCATCTGTCCGCTGATTAGAAAAAGTGGAAAAAAAGGTCTGAATCAGCAGGCGTTGAGCCGAGGAGACCTCCACACCATCAAATCCTGCGGCAATCGCTCGTCTCGTTGCCTGACGGTAATCATCCACAAGCCCCTTGATTTGCTCCAGACTTAACGCCTTGACCTCATGGGGAAAGGGTGATTGTAGCTGCATGGGACTTGGACCATAGACAAAGCCCTCTCGTGCGAGTGTATGCGAAGAAAAACGCCCCGCATGAGTCAGCTGCAAAATGGCTCTTGCCCCCTCTGCTTTCATCGCCTCTGCCAATGGTCGCAAGCCTGCAATATCCTCATCCTTTGCTACGCTAAAGCCAAACTCAAACAATTGACCGTAGGGATTGACATAAGCTGCTCCGGTAATTTGTAGGGGTGCAGAAGCTGCCCTCCGCTTGGCGTAAGCCACATCTTCCCGACTGACATAGCCCTCCTTACTAGAAGAGTTGGTCACCATGGGTGACAGGACAAAACGATTTTCTAACTCTATCCCCTTTCCCAACGAAAAAGGCCTAAATAAACTGCTTGTATCCACCATATCACTCTAGCCCCACTTTCTGATGTCGCTCCATTGCCTCTTTCTTTCCCTTAACAAGATCTGACAGATTTTCCATACTCAAGGTATAAGGTGTCACGACTTGTCCCAAGCTAGTCGCAAGCCTGCTGATCCCCTCCAAGACTTCCTCCGGGTGGACAGGTCGGTCTAATAGGTCTGACAGGTTTGCCATAGAAGTAGGGGAGACTTGGGGATAGACCAAACCTTGGCTTCCTCCAAGACCCGCTTGGTAAAAATCGCGGATCAATTCCCCTCGTTCGACTTGATGACCTGAAACACTGATATAGGCTGAAATAGCAATCCCCGACTTGA
Organism: Streptococcus acidominimus; assembly: GCF_001921825.1. Taxonomy (GTDB): domain Bacteria; phylum Bacillota; class Bacilli; order Lactobacillales; family Streptococcaceae; genus Streptococcus; species Streptococcus acidominimus. The sequence goes on along the minus strand of NZ_MSJL01000028.1, from coordinate 9,682 downwards.
TACGTCTTTGAGCCAAGCCTGCAAACTTCTTTCCCTTGATACTCAAATCATAGGTTCCCGGGCAGTAAGAATCACTGATTTCCCCCACTTCAACCTCCTGATCCCTTAAAGAAAGAATTTCCTTGATACAAGCGACCATGAGCTGATAGGCTTGTCCCATATCCAGCCTAGCTGTTCCCAAACGATTGGGGAGAATCAAAGAGAGATTGACAATCCCCGCATCTGCTACAACAGCCAGACCACCGATCGAGCGCACAAGAGGGGTATAGCCCTGCTTACGAATCATTTCCAGTCCTCGTGCAAGATGGGGCAAACGACAATCCGCCATACCCAGAATAACTGTTTTTTCTAGGGGCCAAAGATGCCAGATGACCTGCTCCTGATGCCGATCCACTTCTTTCAAAAAAACATCCGCTAAGACCAGCTCATCTAGGCTAGTTCCAATCACACCCTCTGACGACTGATAGAGGGTATGTGGAAGGTCAGCTAATGATTGTATCGTCATTTCGTTTCTCTTTTCTTACTTTGTTAACTCGTCTTGCTCTACTCCGATATTATCTGCGACCTTTTGACGAGTATAAACGACTATAACATCAGTAATGATACCCCTTTCATAAGATAATTCCATTCTAACATAGTATAGGTATAAATCACAATCAATTGCTTTGCAAAAGAAAAAAGCAAGGATAGCAAGCGCTATTCCTCACTTTCAGTTGTTCAATAAAGCAAATGACTTACTTGGCAGACCTAAGCGCTAGCACGCAAAAAGCAAGCCATGCAAATCTGACTAGATTTCGACAGACAGTATAAACAAGACTTTAGAAGAATAAAATTCACTTACTTCGATGTCTAGTAAAATCCCCTCGTTCTACCTAAAATCAGTCTTAGTCCTTCAAGGCAATTCCCTTTTCTTTCAACTGCTTGATCGTTGCTGCGCCGATACCTTTCAAGGCAAGTAGGTCTTTTTCTGTCCATGTTGCAAAGTCAGCAACGCTCTGAATACCTGCTTGATAAAAAGTTTCTAAACGGCTAGCAGGAAGACCCTCTAATTCTGATAGGGCTTGGAACTCCTCTAGGCTTGTAGCTGATTGACCTTGTATGTCTGCGACTACTTCCTTGACTTGCTCAACTGCCTTATCAACCACCGTTTCAGCAACGTCAACGACTTGCCCCAAACGCTCACGACTAGCTTTTTTCAATTTTGCCCATTCGCGTTTCAATGCCTTTTTACGGTTTACTTTTTTCTTTGCCATTTTTCTAATCTCCTTTAATCCTTATATATTTAATAGTGTCTTTGGCCAAATAACTCATCTGGTAGATCATGGAAGCCTTTGCCAGCAGCATAGTTGACAAATTTACCTTGAATAAAGCGATAGGCATCAACCTTACTCTCGTAGCGGATATAGGCATCGGCAGCTCGCTCATCCTTATCTTCTTCTAAGACACGGCGGCTCTCTTCCATAGCCATTTCATTGATTGTCACCTGAGTATTGACCCAGGCCTCGAACTCCCTTAAAAATTCCTGTTCATAAGTCATTCGTCCGTCTCCTCGTATACATATATATCATTCATCTAGTATGGAGCAGTCAGTATTTTCAAGACAGGCGAAATTCGTCAGCCGCATCACAGACAACTAACGAACCTACTATCATTGGCAGGCAATTTCCTCTAACGAACTTATGTAACAGAGAAATCCAGTTATTCCTTTATCTTTTTGGCTTACTTGAGTTCCCTCTTTTCTCAAGAATGGCTATCAAACAGTAGCAAGTAGGGCGACAAGTCGGATAGGTAAAACCTTCTAATACTCAAATTCAACCTAAAGAAATGTCGCCTTGCCCTATCTGGCTAGCCTCTTTATTTGTCTTTAATTTTGAGTATCAAAATATCTAGGTAACCTGCACCATGGAATAGAAAAAGCAAGTCTCACCATGCTTCTAGCTTCATACTTTTCCCCCATTATAGCATATTCTAAATAGAATAGGGAGAGAAAAAGGGAATTTTTCTCTTAAAAAACGCTTTCTTTTTTCTGCTCTCACTGAAAAAGTGCAATTTCAAATGAAGACCTAAAAGGCACAAAGATCGGAGTTTTTCAACCACCAATCTTTGTACCTTGTGTGAGTATAGTATCCAAACTGATTTTTTCTTACTGCCACTTAAAGCTGTAACGGGTCTGGTGTTCAAATAGCTGGTCTTTTTCTAGCAAGATGGAGCCAAAGCCCTCTTGGTTACAGGCATCAGGTAGGCCTTGGCATTCCAAACTAAAGGCTCCATGAAAGGCTGCCATATCCTCACTTGGAAAATTATAAGTATAAATCACTACTGCTGGCTGATTCGTCTCAACTGTCAAGCGAATTTTCTGATCTGGGCTGACGATCTCTACTGGCTCCGCTACCTGATCCAGAACCCAAGGATGGTCATAGCCCTTGACTAATTGATTCTGTGGATGCTCTAATCCAAAGCCTTGGGCAAAGGTTCCACCTGTCCGGAAATCAAAGGGAGTTCCTTCCACTGGCTCTAATCTGCCCAGCGGAAGGTTGCTCTCACCAAGCGGCGCATAGGTTTGCGCTGCAATCCTCACATAGTGTTCAGCAATATCTTGATTGACATCACCTGTTAGGTTGAAATAGACATGGTTGGTCGGATTAAAAATCGTGTCCTTGTCCGATTGAGCTGTGTAGGAAACCTCAAGTACATTGTCCTCTGTCAAACGATAGCGGGCTTTCACATGGACATTACCCGGAAACCCATTGAAACCATCCCTAAGCTCTATTGTAAAGCAAACAGCATTTGCTTCCTCATCAACTTCTGCCTCCCAATACTGCTCATTGGCTGTATTCACACCACCGTGCAGGGTACGACCGGGTTCGTTTTCAGTGAAGAAATGAACCTGTCCTTTAATACTAGTCTGCGCCCCAGAGATTCGTCCTGCCACTGGTACAATAGTCGCGCCGGGATAGCTATCTTTGGTCAGATATTCCTCATCCGATGAGGCAGCCATGGTCAGATTACGCAAAGCACCATTATCCTCAACAGGCACCAATACCTCCACAATCCGTGCACCAAAGTTAGTTAAGGTCACCTGCATTCCAGCTACATTGACCAAACGATACTTCCTTACCCGCTCACTTCCAAATTGACTAATTTCTATCATCATTTCTCCTTTACACAAGATACAAAGCCCGTTAAAAACTCAAAGCGAAAATAGGAAATCTGACGTAGAGTTATCAAACTCTAGGAAGATTTATCTTTTTCGCACAGAGTTTAGGGCGTGTTCAATTACAAGATACAAGAGCGTAAAGCGAGCAAAGCAAAAATAGGAGTTTTGACGCAGAACTATAAGTTCAAGAAAAAACTATCTTTTTTGCACAGCTCGTAGCTCGAGTTCAGTTACATAAGATACAAAGGGCGTTTAAAAAGCGAATGAAAAATAGGAGACTGACGTAGTGTTCGAAGAACACAAGGAAATCTATCCCTAAAGGGAGCCACAGCTGTAACTAGCTAGAGCTAGAACATCTGTATCTTTATTTTTCAAGCTTTTAGCCCGTGTTCAATTACAAGATACAAAGGGCGTTAAAAGCGAATGAAAAATAGGAAATACGACGAAGAAGTATTTGCTTCTAGGAGTATTTATCTTTTTTCCGAGCTTTTAGCCCGAGTTCAATTATATCAAAACTCTTAACAAAGTAACCTTTTGATTTTTAAAAAGTATGACTTTGCTAAAAACAAGCAAACAAGAGCTGACATTGCTGCCAACTCTTGTGGATACTTAAAGCTTATTCATCTTCGTCGTCTGCCATGCCTGCCAGTACGTCGTTCACATATTGAATGTATTCTGATGTACTTTCGTCATAGCGTGAACTTGTTCCAAGAAGAGCGTCATTGATAAAACGAATGACCATTGGCATATTCATTCCAGCATAGAGCTCAATCGTGCGACCTTCTAAAATGAGCTTACTCACTACATTACAAGGCGTACCACCGAGCAAATCTGCAAAGACAATAAAGTCATCCAATCCTTGAATCGTATCTAAAAATTTCGCTTGAAACTCCTCTGGACCTTCCGCTGGAAGCAAGGCAACTGTATGAATATTGTCTTGTGGACCCATAATCATTTCTGTACTCTGCTTTAATCCCTCACAGAATTGCCCATGGCTTACTAATACTAAATGTTTTTCCATACATCATACCTTACATATTAAATCCGAAGTGACCAAGAGCTGATAAAGCAAGTGCTACTACAATGATAATTCCGATTGCTTTTGTTGATGTCATTCCTTTACGTCCTAGCAACCAGAAGATAGCACCTGTAATCAAAGCTGGTAATAGGCGAGGGAAGATAGTATTTAACAAGTCTTGGAGATTAATTTCCTTTTCACCAAGTTTTGGTAACCAGGAAACCTCAACATTAATCATGGTTGCAATCAATGCTCCCATCATAAATACTCCAAGAACAGAAGCTGCATCTACAAGGGCATTCAAGGTATCACGCATAGTTGTTACTAACTTCACACCTTCTTTATAGGCAAATTCTAACTGTTTCCAGCGGAATACGTCGTAAAGAAAGGCTACAGCTACCCAGAGTGCAATACCAACAATACCTGCAAGATTTCCACCTGCAGCCATAGAAGCCGCAATCGTTCCCATAATCGCTGGAACAAGTGAACCAAAGATAGAGTCCCCAAGTGGAGCAAATGGTCCCATCAAACCTGTCTTGATACCATTCACCGCATCCTTTGAGCCAATGCCCTCTTTTTCCTCCAAGGCAAGATCAAAACCTGCAATAATGGTATGGAAGAATGGAGAGGTATTGAAGAATTGAGTATGGGTCTTCATCATTTCTTTCAATTCTGGAGTGCCATCTCCATACATCTTACGAAGCTGTGGCAAGATCATATAGAGGTAACCTGACCCCTGCATCCGCTCATAGTTCCACCCTAATTGGTAGGTGAATAGGCTACGCTTATTAATTTGATTAAAATCTTCTTTTGTTAATTTGTAATTAGATTTCGTCATCTTCAATTTCCCCACTTTCTACGTTTGATACTGGAGCAGCAACCACGGTACGACGTGCATTTTGATAGTGAAGTACTGCAAGCAAGATACCGATGATTGCAATACCAATCATAGATAGACCTTTAAAGTTATTTACGAATTCAATACCTGCATCTGCTGGAAGAGTTCCAATAATACCAGCAACAGCGCCACCTAGAGATGAAACGTTACCGTAAAGAACAGTCAACATAGCAGTGATCCCAAAACCAGCCGCAAGGTAGTGAAGGTTGCGTTTAAGTGGAAGATAGTGAAGGAGGATCGCAAATCCAAGACCTGGAAGCATACGTGCTGCAAGAGTTAGACCTGCCGCAATCCATTTGTACTGAGGTAATTCGATAGCCGTTACCATTGCCTCAACAAGACTGCCACCAAAGACAAGGGCAAGAAAGACAGGCAAGGCACGTGATAAAGCCCACGGAAGAGCACCTAAAAGGTAGTTACGCTCAATCGCCTTATAGTCGAAACGTTCAACCGCTGCATCCACACGATGAGCAAAGTAAGTAGTTGTAAAGCGACCAAGAATATCTGTATAGACAAGAAGTCCTGCTACCGGTACACCGATAGTCGAAATCGCAATTTCAGGGTCAATTCCTTTAGCTACAGAGAAAGCAGTTGCTAAGACCGCACCAGATGTCGCATCGATACGAGAAGCTCCCCCGAAAGTACCGACACCAAGAACTACCAACTGAAGAGCTGAACCAATCAAAAGACCTGTTTTTAAATCTCCCATCACTAGGCCTGTGATAAATCCCGCAAAGATAGGGGAACCCGCAGAAGATACGATTGTTAACTCATCACAGATCTGATATGCTGAGTATAACGTGAGTAAAAGAACTTGCCACCATTGAATCATGATGTAACCTCCTAAAAATTTTTATAATATACGAAATGAAATGATACCCTTTAAAAACCAACAGAAATAGTTAATCTTACGAGTATAGGCTAGCTTATCTTACCTTATCCAGTAAAGGAAGAAAATCTTTTGCTGTGTCACCTGGTACCATTTGATGAATCAATTTCACACCCTTAGCGTTCAATTCATCAAAGTCCTTGATGTCTTCCTCTAGAACATTTACAGAACGGGTAACCGAGCGAGTTTCAGGTGATTGAGACATATTACCTACATTGAGTTCTGGTAGCTCAACTCCTCTTTCTACTAATCCTAGGAAGGGAGCTGGACGCTTAGCTACAATCAGCAGACGCTGTGAGTCATACTTACCTGCCAAGATATTCGCTGCCGCTTTTTCAACTGGTAAAATAGATAATTTTACACCTGCAGGGCAAGCTAATTTCAACCCTGATTTTTCAATGTCATTATTCACCACCTCATCATCTACGACCATAATCCGTGAGATATTGAGTTTGGTTGTCCAAAGATTCGCCACCTGACCGTGGATCAAGCGACCATCAATACGTGTTCCTATAATTGCCATCATTATTCTCCTTTTTTCTATTTACAAATCCTTATATACATGTTCCTGTGAAAAACGAAGATTCTCCCTATACTTGCCTTCTGTTTCAAAGACAATAATTTCATTTTCTCCTTTCTTTAAGTATCCTTTTGGTATATAGAGAGAAAGAAGTGGGCCTCGTTCCCAGAAACGACCTATATTTTGTTGATTTACAAAGACAACTCCCTTACCAAAACCTGTCATATCCAGATAGGTATCTTGGCAATGCTCTATCGTTATATGATAGCGATAGAAAGCTGGTTGTTCTTCATCCCATTCTTCTGTAAATGCAAGCTCCTCTAATCGATCAAGCGGTAGCGGGTACATATCCCACTGTCCAATGAAGTGCAGATCGGCGATTACTCCGCGTCCCAGCCCTTTATACTGGGTCGGAGCTGTCAACTTATGCCCGTAATTCACACGCCCCATATTTTCGACTAGAATGCCTAATTCTGCTTCTGTATCTGCCTGTTGGAAATGAATCTCTTCACCGATTTCTTCCTGATACTGGGTCGCAATCTTCTGACCATCTATAAAGACTTGGACCCGATCCCTAGCATCAATGATTCGCAGGTATTCATCATCAGATTTATCTTTTTCAATGCGGGTTTTATAGTAGGTATAACCAACATTCTGACCAAGCTCCTCCATCGATTTTGGATAAAAAGCGCTTTGGCAATCGCTTACATTTTCTAGCGCCGCAAACAGGCTCACCTTGTCATTCAAAGATACGGTTGGATAAGCCCTTGCTTCTTTAACCAAGGGTTCCGCATAGTCAAGCTGCGGATAAGCTTCTTTCATTAAAGCTTGGAGGGCATAGAATTTCTTGGTTGGATTGCCCGCCTCGTCTAAAATCGCGTCATAATCGTAAGATGTAATCTGCGGTAAATCAATCTGACCACGCGCCGAGCATCCATTCATAAAGCCGAAATTGGTACCACCGTGGAACATATAGAGATTGATACTACCAAGCTCTACTGCCTCCATGACAGCCTGAGCCAATTCATTCGGATCTCTGCGAATGACCTCTTCACCCCAACGATTGAACCAGCCATCCCAAAATTCCATACACATGAGTGGCCATTTTTTATCGTGCTCGTCAAAGAATGCCTGTAATTGCTCAAAATTTCCACTGGCATTAGAACCAAAGTTCGCTGTGACCAGAATATCCTCATCAATCAAGGTTCCAGCCCGCAAGGTCGCTCTCCATGACCCATCAGAGGTAAAGAAAGGAGCCGTCAAACCGTACTTTCTCATCAGAGCAGCTATTGCCCGCAGGTATTCCTTATCCTCACCATAAGAGCCATATTCATTCTCTACTTGGAACATCAGGATATTGCCCCCTTGGGACAACTGATACTTGGCTAACTTGGGTAAGAGAAAGGCATAGTAGTCATCCACATGGCGTAGATAGGCTTCATCTCTCGAACGTACTCGTACCTGCTCTGTCAATAACCAGGCAGGCAAACCTCCCCACTCCCACTCTGCACAGATATAGGGAGACGGGCGAACAATGGCATATAAACCAAGTTCCTGCGCTATGCTTAAAAAGCGCTCAATATCTAAGATTCCTTCTGTTGTGAAAACACCCTTTTGAGGCTCATGTAAGTTCCAAGGAACGTAGGTTTCAACTGTATTGAATCCCAAAGCCTTCAAATTATACAAGGAATGATACCAGTCATCTGGTTGCACTCGGAAATAATGAATCGCCCCTGATAGGATCTTAAAAGGTTGATCATTTATATAAAATTCTTCTCGAATCTGAAAAGTACTCACTGTCCCCTCCTTGTAATCGTTTTCTTCTCTATCAATATATTAACACACTCTACTGGTTATGTCCAGTTGTTTTTTAAAAATTTTTTCTATTTTCACAAAAATTTAGTATAATAAGTATATTCAGTGTATGGTTTATACGAATTAGGGAGAGAAAATCATGAAAATACCCAAATACCAACAAGTCCAAAACGACTTACAACAGCAAATTATTTCAGGAAAGTTTGAAAATGGTGATAAATTTTACACCGAAGCTGAGTTGACCAAACTCTACAATGTCAGCTCCATCACAGTCATTCGAGCAGTTAATGAATTAGTCAAGGATGGCTATCTCGTTCGCCAACAGGGAAAAGGAACCTATGTTTCCCGCTCCCGCAAGGGCAAGCTCGTCGAATTTTCAGATATTGAAGTCTTTCCACTTGAAAAAGACAGTGTAGATGTCCTATCCTGCGAAAAAGGCAATAATCCGCGGATTCTAGAAAAATTGAAGCTCGGTAAAAATGCCTACTACTATAAAATTATCCGTGTTCGATCGACTGATCATACGCCCTATATCTATCACCAGTCCTATATTCCCGCACGCTATATCAAGGAACCAGATGCACCACTCAACCATTTTCAATCCATTTACCATCGCTTTAAATTAGATTTCCATCTCCACATGTCGGAAGAACTCTACTCCGAAACCAACCAGGTTGTCTTTCCTACTCCAGTAAAAGTAGCAAAACATCTCAATCTGACGGATAATGAACCAAGCATTCTTCAGATTCGAACCACCAAGCGAACAGGGTCCGAAGAAGTATTAGAATATATCGAGACTTACAAGCATTGGCAATTCTTTAAATTTGAAATTGTAGCCAATAAACACTAACTCTTCTCAAGTATCTCTAAATAGGGCAGATCGCAACATGTTCCAAGCATTTCAAGAACCGCTACAATACGAGTTATATTTTCAAAAGCCCTGTTTTAAGGCTCAATCCTGCAAGGGATAGTTATATAAACCCCGTTAAAAACTCAAAGCGTACTCTTTCAGGTATTATAGCCGTTTTCTTTAAAAGTCGCAGGTAGTTGAAATAGTTGATAACTATTTCAAGTGACAGATAAGAAAAGTGTAACTTTTCTCAATGGTACAGCAAGACGAGTTAACGAAGTAATAAAAATATAAACTAAATGACTATACTAGGTTCTTCAGAATGTAGACAAACCCTATCCGTAAAAGAAAAATTTTAATTTTAGAACTTGTTTACCAAAAAACAAAAACTCTTAGAAGTTCACAGTGTGATATACTCCCCATATAGTGGACAGTGAAAAAACAAAAATTCACTAGACACTATAAGGGGAGTTTTCACATGTCCAAAAGAAGTCCAAAATCAGTAGAAGAAAAGTTAGAAATTGTTTGCTTATTC
>NZ_MSJL01000027.1 GCF_001921825.1 Streptococcus acidominimus | reverse complement strand
TCATCCACACGATAGAGCTGTTCTTGACCACTAACGGCTACTGGTTCACCGTATTGGGCTTTCAAAGCGCTTTCGGCATCACTTTCTTGTGCCACCACCTTGGGTTGTTGGATTGCGTCACCCGCCTTCTCCTTTGACGGGATCGCCTCTTGTCCAGCAGGGGCTGGGGCTGTATGATTGGCATTGTCAGAGCCTACCGTTTGTTTATTCGCTTCCTCAAGCGCTTCTTGGTAGTCTGCTTCAAGCTGACCTTGCTTGATCGCCTGACCGATTTCTTCGGCATAGACCAGTGGCGAATGGGACACCACCAGCGTCAGTAACATCAGCCAAGTTACGAACTTTCTGATCTTTTTCATCATCTTTCTCCTTTAGTTATATAGCAGGACGAACCCACATCATAGGGAGAGTTGAAAAGAGCCTACCCCCCAAGTCTCCCTAAGGATTTCCACCTCTCCTTTACACCAATCATTATAGCAAAAAGACTGCCTTATGTAAATGGGTTTCTTGTTTTTTATGGTACATAATTTGGTCAGAAAAGTTTTCAACTAAAATTAGCCAGTGGATTATCTCTAGAAAACAAAAAATAGCCCTGCTCCTCTTGAAACGAGGAACAAGGCAACAGTCAATCTTTTAGAAGCGGTTCGTTGAAAATTTGTATCTAAGAGAGCCACACTTGACACGAGTTTCTCTCGTTCTATCGCCAACCTTCCACAGTCTATTCCTAGACTGTTTGACACGAGAACTGCTCGTTTTATCTCCCACCTTCCACAGTCTATTCCTAGACTGTGGAAGCAGCTAAGGGTGAAACAGTTATGTCTCTTTTTTTCGAGGTTTTAGGCTGAACTCCATTCCACAAGATTCGAGGGCATTAAAAGCACACAGTGAAAACAAAAAATGAGGGTGGTGATTTTCTTAAAATCATGCTCTTCCTCACTTTTAATATTTTCGAAAGCGTTGGTAGCGTTCTGCAACTAGCTTCTCTGCTGGTAGAGATTGTAGGTACTGAAAACTTTCCATCAATTCTTTTTTCAAGCGGTTTACAATCTCTTGCTGGCTCTCTTGCTCTGAAATGACCTTATCAACCACTCCCATTTCCATGAGCTCGTAAGAGGTAATTTTCATGAGCCGAGCTGCCTCCATAGCACGGCTAGCATCTTTCCATAAAATAGATGCAAATCCTTCTGGGCTCAATATCGCATAGATCGCATTTTCTAGCATCCACACTCTGTCTGCTACTGCGAGGGCTAAGGCTCCGCCAGAACCTCCCTCACCGATAATTAGGGCAATGATCGGGACTCTTAAATCGCTCATTTCCATGAGGTTGCGGGCAATTGCTTCTCCCTGACCTCGCTCCTCGGCACCGATTCCTGGATAAGCTCCTGCAGTGTTGATCAAGGTGAGGATGGGACGCCCGAATTTCTCAGCCTGCTTCATCAGACGTAGCGCCTTTCGGTAGCCTTCTGGATGTGGCTGACCAAAATTACGTTTGAGATTGTCCTGCAAACTCTTTCCCTTTTGGATGCCCACCACTGTGACAGCTATTTCACCTAAAAAACCGACACCTCCGATAACAGCGCCATCATCCCGAAACTGACGATCACCATGCAATTCCATAAAATCATCTAGTAGCAGACGGGCGTAATCCAGACTGGTTAAACGTGCCTGATCACGCGCTTGTCGAATTATCTTTGCTATATCCGTCATCTTCTTCCTCCATGCACTCTGACTAGAAAACCAATGGTATCCCGCAGTTCCTGCCGTTTGACAATCGCATCTACAAAGCCATGTTCCTGCAGAAATTCTGCCTTTTGAAAATTGTCTGGCAGCTGCTCACGAACCGTGGTTTCAATTACACGACGACCTGCAAAGCCGATCAAGGCCTGCGGTTCAGCTAGGATAATATCTCCCTCCATGGCAAAGGAGGCGGTTACGCCACCTGTCGTTGGGTCTGTTAGAATCGTTAAGTAAAAAAGACCTGCATTGGAATGACGCTTAACAGCCGCAGAAATCTTTGCCATTTGCATGAGGCTCATAATTCCCTCCTGCATTCTAGCACCCCCTGAAGCTGTAAATAGGACGACAGGCAATTCTTGCTCCAAGGCATATTCAAAGAGACGGGTAATCTTTTCCCCGACAACCGTCCCCATGCTAGCCATGATAAAGGAAGAATCCATGATTCCAAGCGCCACATCCTGCCCTAGAATTCGTGCCCTTCCCGTCAAGACAGCCTCATCTAATCCTGTCTTTTGGCGGACTGTGCTTAATTTTTCCATATAGGCTGGAAAATCAAGAGGATTTGTTGTTTCAATACCTGTAAATAATTCCTCGAACGAATCCTCATCAACTATTAGAGCTAAACGCTCGTAGGCACCGATACGAAAGGCATAGGAGCAATGCTGGCACATCTTCTCCTGTCCCAATTCCTTCTGGTAAATCAGACGTTTACAGGCTGGACATTTTGAAAACAAGGCATCCGGCACTTCCGGCCTTTTAGTAGTCTCTTGCACAAGAGACCGATTAGGATTGATACGAATATATTTATCCTTTTTTCCAAATAAAACCATATCTCCTCCTTAACCAAGATACGAGAGCGTTAAACAACTCCTAGACAAAATAGGAAATCGAAGCAGGGTGTCTTGCACCCAATGAGATTTATCTTTTTGTCAGTGAGTTGTAGCTCGAGTTCAATTAACCAAGATACGAGGACGTTAAGCGAGCAAAGCAAAAATAGGAGATTGACGCTGTGTTCCACGAACACGAGGAAATCTATCTTTTTTGCACAGCTCGTAGTCCGAGTTCAATTCTAAGATACAAAGCCCGTTAAAAACTCAAAGCGAAAATCGGAAATCTGACGAGTGAAAAGCTCCAGTGGAACTTTTCAGCCTACTCACGAACTCCTGTAACTAGACAAATCTGGAACACCTGCCTCCCCTTCAATTACTAACAGTTACTCCCCTGACTGTTAATACCACACCTGTATTAGCTAGAGCTGAAACAGGTGTCCCCCTTTTTCACAAAGTGCCTAGTCCTAACTCCATTACAAGTACTTGACACGAGGATACTCGGCTAATCCAATTCCTGACAATAGCGCGGTAAGAACTCTTCCATAAGATAGGCTGTATCGTAGTCACCTGCGACCACGCGCTTGTCTGCGATCAAGTCCAACTGAAAGTCTGTATTGGTTACAAGACCGTCAATTTCTAGTTCATAGAGGGCACGTTGCATTTTCATCAGTGCCTCAAAACGGTTGGCACCATGGACAATGACCTTGGCAATCATACTGTCATAGTAAGGCGGAATGGTATATCCCGGATAGACAGCGGAGTCCACCCGTAGTCCAACCCCACCGCTCGGGAGATAGAGGTTGGAAATCTTTCCAGGACTTGGGGCAAAGTTACAGGCTGGATTTTCAGCATTGATCCGGCATTCAATAGCATGTCCTTGAATCACGATAGCTTCTTGGCTAACGCTCAATTCTTGACCTGCGGCAATACGGATTTGCTCTTTAACAATATCAACACCTGTCACAAACTCAGTTACCGGATGCTCGACCTGCACGCGGGTATTCATTTCCATAAAGTAGAATTGACCACTAGCTTCATCTAAAAGAAATTCAATCGTTCCCGCATTTTCATAGCCGACTGAAGCTGCTGCACGCACTGCTGCCTGACCAATCTTCTCACGAAGGGTTTGCCCAATCGCAATAGAGGGAGCTTCTTCCAATACCTTTTGATTGTTACGCTGGAGCGAACAGTCTCGCTCACCTAAATGCACGACATGCCCGTATCGATCCGCTAAGATCTGGACTTCAATGTGTCGGGCGGGATAGATGACCCGCTCCAAATACATCGCGCCGTTACCAAAAGCAGCCTTGGCTTCACTTGAGGCAGATTCAAAGGCGGGCGCTAAATCAGAGGCTTTTTCTACCTTACGAATCCCCTTTCCACCGCCACCAGCTGCTGCCTTGAGCATGACGGGATAGCCAATTTTTTCTGCGACAGCCAGTGCCTCATCTGCAGTCATAATCTCCCCATCCGAACCCGGAATAACTGGGACATCTGCCTGAATCATCTGGGCACGGGCATTGATTTTGTCCCCCATCATATCCATGACTGCTCCAGATGGCCCGATAAAGGTAATGCCTACTTCTGCACACAGGGTCGCAAAGGTTGAATTTTCACTTAGAAAGCCAAAGCCCGGATGAATTGCCTCTGCTCCTGTCACCACTGCAGCAGAAATAATGGCATTCATATTCAAATAAGAGTCCCGCGAACGGGCTGGGCCGATACAAATCGCCTCGTCAGCCAGCATGGTATGGAGAGCTTCCTTGTCAGCTGTTGCATACACTGCTACCGTTGCAATCCCCAATTCACGTGCTGCGCGAATGATCCGCACAGCAATCTCCCCACGATTGGCTATCAGAATTTTCCGAAACATGCTCTCCTCCTTTTTCTTATCCTCACTAAAAATCAAAAAATAATAAATGGAAGACACCTAACCCCTGTACAAAAAACAGCGTAGCTGTTCCAGGTTTAACTGATTACAGATGTAAAGACCCTCGGCTTACGCAATGAATTTTTATGGGCTGTGTATCTTGTGGAATTGAACTCGAGCTACAACTCACTGACAAAAAGATAAATCTCATTGGGTGCAAGACACCCTACTTCGATTTCCTATTTTGTCTAGGAGTTGCTTAACGCTCTCGTATCTTATTTTAACTGCCAATGGCAAAGGTCAAGGTCCCACTAGCTGCTAATTTCCCGTCTACTTCTGCCTTGGCTTCTACGACTGCAATCGTGCCGCGACGTTTGACAAAGCGAGCCGTCATGATGAGCTGGTCGCCCGGGATGACCTGCCGTTTGAACTTCACCTTATCCATGCCTGCGTAAAAGACCAGCTTGCCCTTATTGTCTTCCTTGGATAACTCTAGGATACCTGCCGTCTGTGCCAGCGCCTCCATAATCAAAACTCCGGGCATGACAGGATAATCTGGAAAATGCCCGTTGAAGAAAGGCTCGTTAATGGTCACATTTTTAAGAGCAACAATCTCATCTTCCTTTATCTCAAGCACCCGATCCACCAAGAGCATGGGGTAACGATGAGGTAGTGCTTCTTTCATTTCTTGAATCGTTATCATATAATCCGTACCAATCCTTGTCCAAATTCCACCACATCTTCATTTGCAACCAAGATCTTCTCTACCGTTCCGTCGCAGGGTGCAGGGATTTCATTCATGACCTTCATGGCCTCTACAATCATCACTGTCTGACCTTTTTTAACAGTATCTCCAACGGTGACAAAGGCTGGTTTGTCAGGCGAAGGTGACACATAAGCCACTCCTACGAGGGGGCTTTCAACCACTGTCCCTTGGCTAGCGACCTCAAGTGTCGTTTCTGATGCAACTACTACTTGAGGGGCAACAGCCGCTTCTGATACTGGAACGGGGCTTATGGGCATTTCTGGCTTCTGCTCATTTTTACTGAAGACCAGTTGAACACCGTTATTTTTATAGGAAAATTCACGTAGACTTGACTGATCAAATTGGGTCATCAAGTCCTTAATCTCTGCATTGTTCACTTAATCCTCCCAACGTTTAAAGGCAATGACCGCATTGTGTCCACCAAAGCCAAAGGTATTTGAAATGGCATAGCGAATCTCCATATCCCGGCCTTGACCGTAAATAACATCTGCTTCAATGTCATCAGATAGTTCTTGCGTGCCTGCTGTTTTTGGAGCATGCGAATGGCGCATCGCCTCAATCACCGCAACCGCCTCAATTGCACCTGCCGCACCCAACAGATGTCCCGTATAAGACTTGGTAGAAGAAACTGGAGTTTCTGTGCCAAATACTGCGACAATTGCTTGGCTTTCTCCCTTTTCATTGGCTGGTGTAGAGGTACCATGAGCATTGATATAATCAATATCCTCAGGCTTGAGACCCGCTTCACCGATTGCCAATTTCATAGCCTTGATGGCACCGAGACCTTCTGGATGAGGAGACGTCATATGGTGGGCATCGCAGGTATTTCCATAGCCAACGATTTCTGCTAGGATAGTCGCACCGCGCTTCTCGGCATGCTCCAGACTCTCCAAGACCAGAACCGCTGCCCCTTCTCCCATGACAAAACCGTTGCGATCCTTGTCAAATGGAATTGAAGCTCTGAACGGATCTTCAGTAGTAGACAGGGCAGTCAAGGCTTGAAAACCACCGATCGCAAATGGCGTAATCGCTGCCTCTGCCCCACCTGCTAAAATGACATCTTGGAAACCGAATTTGATTTCACGAAAAGCCTCACCAAGAGCGTCATTTGAAGAAGAACAAGCGGTGATCACACACTTACAGATCCCATTTGCCCCTACCTGCATGGCGATATTTCCAGCAGCCATGTTAGGAAGAGCCTTGGGAAGAGCCATCGGACGAATGCGCTTGGCTCCCTTCGTGTTCATTTTTTCAACCTGCTCTTCGATTTCCTTGATCCCGCCAATCCCTGTTGATAAGACCACTCCGAAACGATCACGGTCGAGGTTGTCTGTCTCTAAACCTGCATTGGCAACTGCTTCGTTAGCTGCATACATGGCGTAAAGAGAGTACAGATCATAGCGGTTATAGTCTTTTTTGACGAAATACTTGTCAAAAGGAAAGTCTGACACTTCTGCTGCATTGTGGATCTTATAATCACTGGTGTCGAATTTGGTAATCGGTCCAATCCCGATTTTCCCAGCTTTTAAGCTCTTCCAAAATTCCTCAGGTGTGTTGCCAATCGGTGAGGTTAAGCCGTATCCTGTTACTACTACTCGATTTGTTGTCATGTCTTACTCCTTACTGCATGGTTAGACCGCCATCAATCGCGATGACTTGACCAGTGAGGTACTCCTGGCGGGCTAGAAAAACTGCGACTTCTGCGACTTCTTGCGTCAACCCAAAGCGCTTCATAGGAATCTGTCCTAGCATGGCGTCTTTAATCTTATCGGATAATACAGCTGTCATATCTGATTCAATAAAGCCGGGAGCAATCGCATTGACGCGAACATTCCGTCCTGCTACCTCACGGGCAATCGATTTGGTAAAGCCGATCACACCTGCCTTAGAAGCCGCATAATTGGCTTGACCTGCATTGCCCATCAGCCCTGCAACGCTAGATACATTGATAATGGCTCCGCTCTTTGCCTTGGTCATGGGTTTCAAAACCGCTTGTGTCATGTTAAAGGTTCCTGTCAGGTTCACCTTGAGCACCGCTTCAAAATCATCTTCTGACATTCTAAGTGCTAGACCATCCTTAGTAATCCCTGCATTGTTGACTAGAATATCGATAGAACCTGCCAGTTCAGTCGCTTCTGCAACCATGCGCTTGGCGTCAGCTTGCTTGGCTACATCTCCAATCACCACATGAACCTTAACACCGTAGCCGGATAAGCTCTCTAGGATTTCTTCTGAAATGCTGCTACGTCCGTTTAGGATGACATTAGCGCCTTGCTTGGCAAATTCATGGGCGATCCCAAGACCGATTCCACGACTTGACCCTGTAATCAATACATTTTTTCCACTTACATCCATTTGTTTACTCCTCTTTCACGAATGCTTCAAGCGTCGCGAGATTTTCCACCTGTCTGACACTTACTGAAGGATCTATTTTTTTCAAAAAACCTGATAAGACGGTTCCTGGACCAATCTCAACAAAGTCTGTTACACCTGCCTCTTGCAAGCAAGCAATCGAATCATAAAAACGAACGGGTTCCATAACTTGACGCGTCAAAAGAGGGACGATCTCTTCCTTGTCCATAATTCGGGCAAGGGTATTGCCAACCAAGGGAATCGCAAAATCTCGAAAGGAGACACTAGCTAGCGCTGCTCTCAAGCGTTCTGAAGCTGATTGCAGCAGGGCTGTATGAAATGGTCCTGATACCTTGAGGGGAATCATCCGCCTCACGCCAGCCTCTTTCAGTAGTCTTACTGCTGCATCCACCGCAGCGACTTCACCACCGATCACGATTTGGCTAGGGGCATTATAGTTGGCGGGTGCCACAATTCCGTGGACGGATGCCGTCTGACAGGCGCTCTCAATCGTCTCCAGATCTGCGTTCAAGACGGCAACCATTTTCCCGCTACCTGCTGGAGCTGCCGTTTCCATATATTCACCACGCTTCGCCACCAGAGCAACTGCCTCTTTAAATTCCAAGGCTCCTGCAGCGACCAAGGAGCTGTATTCCCCAAGCGATAGACCAGCCACCATGTCTGCCCTTGCTCCCTTTTCCTGCAACAAGCGCCAAATGGCAACGGAGGTGGTCAAAATAGCCGGCTGTGTGTAGCGGGTCTGGTTGAGTTTTTCTTCCTCTAAGTCAATCAGTTCTCGCACATCATAGCCTAGGACAGCTGTCGCTTCATCAAAGGTTGCTCTCACACTCTCATACCGGTCGTACAAGTCCCGTCCCATTCCCAGGTACTGGGCACCTTGACCAGCAAATAAATAGGCTGTTTTTGTCATCTTATTCTCCACTCGTCGTCCAGCGTGCGGCTTGTTCCTTGATGACTTGCGCTGCTCCATCATAAATATCACGCAAAATCTCCGCACAGGAGTCTTCTTTTCTGATCAAGCCAGCGATCTGACCTGCCATAACGGATCCATATTCTACATCACCGTCGACTACCGCAAGTCTCAGGGCACCTGCCCCTAATTCTTCAATGTCTTTACTATCTTTCAAGCCACGAAGAAAATCTTTTTCCGCACTGGCATAAGCGGTCGAAAGTTTATTTTTTAGCGCACGGACGGGATGGCCAACCACCTGAGCAGAGATCGTGGTATCAATGTCCCTTGCCTTGAGAATCTTGTCCTTGAAATTCTGGTGGGCATTGGATTCTTTTGCTACTACAAAACGTGTGCCAATCTGAACGGCTTCTGCTCCTAGCATAAATGCCGCTGCTGCACCATGCCCATCCGCAATCCCTCCGGCTGCAATGACTGGAATCGAAACGGCTTCGACTATCTGACGTACCAAGGTCATGGTCGTCAATTTACCAATATGACCACCCGATTCCATGCCCTCTGCAATAATGGCATCAACGCCTAGTTTTTCCATCCGTTTTGCAAGGGCAACACTCGGAACAACTGGAATGACCGTCACACCTGCTGCATGGAGACGTTCCATGTATTTCCCTGGATTCCCAGCCCCAGTCGTCACCACTTTTACACCCTCTTCAATCACCAAGTCTACAATGTCATCAACAAACGGAGACAAGAGCATGATATTGACCCCAAAGGGCTTGTCTGTCAGTGCTTTGACCTTGTCGATATTCGCTTTCACAACTTCTTTCGGAGCATTTCCGCCGCCGATAATCCCTAGACCACCTGCATTTGAGACAGCTCCTGCTAAGTCACCATCTGCCACCCATGCCATTCCACCTTGGAAAATTGGATACTGAATCTGAAGCAGTTCTGTAATCTTTGTTTGCATATATCCCCTTTTCAATTCTTCATTTGCTTCACTAATCATTTGATACTCAATAAAGATCAACCATGGACAAGCGTCCGCTATCTAGGAGATAGAACGCTGTTCCTTCTCGTTTGGAGCGAGCGTCACTCGTCTTATCTACTAGCTTCAACAGTCTAGGATAGACGCTTAACAAAGTATCCTTTTGATTTTTAAAGAGCGTGAAGTTCAAACAATTAATCAAACAAGGAAGCGGGTCTTCGTATTCCCACTACCCTTTCAAAAATAGTTTGATTATTCAATGTTTTGAATATCAAACTATTAACCTTAGCAAAAATGCTAGAAACTAGCATTTCAATCCCTCATACCATCCCCGTACCTAGCTGACTAGACTTATTTCCAACCTCAATACTACTAGGAGTGAGGGGCGAAATCAAGATTACGTCCACTCCCCAAGTACAAGGCTTCGTCAGAGGTCTTTCCGCTGGTAAGCACTGATGGTATCGAGTATTATTTTGTTTGCTCTTCTACGTAAGCTACGAGGTCGCCAACAGTATTCAAGCCTTCTTCAGATTCGATTTGAATATCAAATTCATCTTCGATTTCTGAAATAACTTGAAATAGATCCAATGAATCTGCATCTAGATCTTCAAATGTTGTTGTAAGGCTCACTTCTTCTGCGTCCTTACCAAGTTCTTCAACGATGATTGCTTGTACTTTTTCAAATACTGCCATGATAGTTCTCCTTTAAAAAATAATAAAATCTTACTCTTTGATCCTCAAAACCATGCCTTGCTCTCATTGTGTCTATCACAAGTCGTTGCCTAATCTGGTTTTACCTTTCGCAGAGTATTTAATAACTGTAAAAACAGTTCATTAACTAAAGTTTTAATAGAATAGCTCCCCAGGTCAAGCCTCCGCCAAAGCCACTCATAACAAGGGTTTGACCAGCACCAAGACAAATCTTTCCTTGCTCCACACACTCCGATAGCAATATGGGAATGCTTGCTGCACTGGTATTGCCATAGTCTGCCATATTGGCTGGGAATTTCGACATGTCACTTCCCAGTTTCTGCGCCATCTTTTCCAAGATTCGTCGGTTCGCCTGATGCAGCAAATAATAGTCGACATCTTCATCTGACAAACCTTGATGAGCAAGCAAGTCCTGCAAGGTCTTGGTTACATCACGAACCGCAAATTCAAAAATGGCACGTCCTTCCATTTTCACATAGGGGGCATTTTCACCTGCCTCTGAAAAAGGAGAGGATAGACCTGTAACACCCGACTGCAAATCCTGAGCCCTGCTACCATCTGTCCGATGGATTTCATCTAGAAAATGTGGCTGATCACTTGCTTCTAGCAAGACACCGCCTGCACCATCTCCAAAGAGAACAGCTGTGCTTCTATCTGACCAGTCAAGAGTCTTGGAAAGGGTTTCTGCCCCAATCACCATCCCCCTTTGGTAGCGCCCTGATGCGATCAACTTTTCAGCAGTCGACAGGGCAAAGACAAAGCCCGAGCAAGCGGCAACCAAATCGTAGGCAAAGGCCCGACTTGCACCGATATTAGCCTGAACACGCGCTGCCGTTGAGGGCATGGCTGAATCAGGTGTCATCGTTGCAACGATAATAAAGTCAATCGTGTCTGGAGCATAGCTACTTTTTTCCAAGAGCTGACTTGCTACCTGCGTAGCCAAATCACTGGTCTCTTCATCCTTGCTGATATGACGCCTGCGGATCCCCGTCCGCGATGCAATCCATTCATCACTCGTGTCCATCAGCTGCGCTAATTGATCATTTTCAATGACTTGCGCTGGTGCATAATGGGCTACCTGACTGATTTTTGCAAAGGTCGTCATTTTAAATCCTCCAAGAAATGATAGAGTTTCAAAAGGCCTTTTTTCATGACCTTAAATTCAGTTTCATCCATATCTGATGTAATTTGACGCACCATTTCATTATGAAATCGTTGATGCAAGCGATAGACTAATCTTCCTTTTTTGGTTAAATGAAGATGGATCACACGACGATCTTTGGTTGATCGAATCCGTTCAATGTAGCCTTTCCGCTCCAAATTATTCAAACTGGTTGTCACCGTCCCCAGCGTTACCATCAAAGCACGGGCAACATCGCTCGGAGTAACACCGTCTTTGTCACCGATCACATCGATTGTGTGCATTTCTTTGATCGAAAGATCTTTAAAACGACTTCCCCGCAGACTGGTTTCTTCAATGATGAGTACATTATTAAAAATCGCAGTCAGATATTCATTTATCTTTGCATCTTCCACAATCGAAAGCCTCCTTACATACTTTGACCTTCAAAGTATACGACAGATTAGTTTGATTGTCAAATATTTTCTGTCACACCGGAAAAAACAAGATACGAGAGCGTGAAGCGAGCAAAGCAAAAATAGGAGATTGACGCTGTGTTCCACGAACACGAGGAAATCTATCTTTTTTGCACAGCTCGTAGCTCGAGTTCAGTTATACAAGATGTGAAGCCGTTAAAAAACCGAATGAAAATTAGGAAACATGACGAAGAGATTAGAGAGAGTTTGCTCCGCAAACTTCTATTTCCCGCCTCTAAAGGTATGCTATACCTTTAGAGCTAGGAATGTTTTTCTATTTTCCGAGGTTTTAGGCTGAACTCAATTCCACAAGATACGAGGACGTTAAAAACTCAAAGCGCACTTCTTCATGTAATAACAGTCACTTCCCTGACTGTTATTACTGTACCTGTAAAGCAGGCATAGCCTGCAACAGTTACGGCAAACTAGGAAATTTGACGCAGAGATTAGAGAGTTTGCTCCGCAAACTTCTATTTCCCACCTCTAAAGGGAGCCACACCTGTAAGCAACTAAAGTTACAACAGTTGCATCTCTTTTTTCCGAGGTTTTAGTCCGAGTTCAATTAAACAAGATACAAAGAGCATTTGACACGAGGACACTCGTCTTACCTCCAACCTTCTGGCTTCGCAGGCTATTATTTATAACCATACCCCCTTGAACCTGCTAGCGTCCTGTAAATCGTGGTCTGCGGCGCTCAAAATGGGCGCGCACTCCCTCTTTAAAATCTTCTTTGAAAGCAAGTTCACGTTGGAGCTCCAACTCCAACTGGGCATAGTCTTCCCACTGCTCAAACTCACTCTTCCACATCAATTCTTTGATTGCGCGATAGGAATTGGGAGAATAGCGTAAGAGACGCTTGACCAACTGCTGATATGCCTTAGCTAGCGCTTCTTGCTCCACTACTTGGTAGACCAAACCATATTCTAGCGCCTTTTCTGCTGTCAAACTTTCGCCTGTCATCGCCAACTGACTAGCACGGGTCGCACCAATACTACGACTAAGTAAAAACAAGCCTCCCGCATCAGGGGCTAGCCCAACTCCTCCAAAAGCCTGAATGAACTTGGTCTTGCTAGAAGCAAGGACAAAGTCTGCTGCAACAGCCATATTGGCTGCAGCACCTGCCACAGCCCCATCCGTCAACATGATGACTGGCTTAGGCAATTTCTTCAAGGCAAAGGAAATCCGATTGACCAGCTCCGCGATTCGAACCAAGGAAGCAATGTCATCTTCATCCACTGCCCGCTTCATCTCAACCAAATCACCACCAACAGAAAAGACCGTTCCTTCTGCTTGTATCAGTAGGATAGCCACCTCATCTGATCCAGCTGCCTGTCCAATAGCCTCTAGTATTTCTTCGCACATAGGGATATTGAAGCCATTTGACACTTCCGGACGGCACAAGGTCAGTCTTGCTATCCGCTCCTCTACTTCATATCGAATCGTTGTATAGGTCATCTTTTTCCTCCTTTACTTTGAAACCTCAAAGAAAGAGGTTTCAAGTGTTGGAGTTATTCTACCACAGATTTCCCATAAAACAAGCCAGCCTAGTGTGACAGCCGGAAAAATGCCAATTGTGGCAAGCTTCAAACTGTGCCATCTGGACAGCAGGCAAGGGAAATTTCTCCACCATCTGCGCTCCATATTTGATTGCTTCAACAGCTATAACACGTTGAAGATGGGAAATGAAACTTACAGGGTAAGCATCATTCATCTTTGTTCGGCTTTTAAACTCCAAATATGGCTTAATCAACCATGCAGAATGGGAGTGATACGGTTTGAAAATAGATTGTTTCAACCTAAACTTTGAAGTTAAAGAGTGAGGAAAAAGAGAACTCTTTTAATTGATATAGTTGTTTAGTTTACTTTTAGTACTAGCTCAAACAGTCTGGGGAGAGACTGTTTGAGGTCGGAAATAAAGAAAACGAAGTTTTCGTTAAAAGTCGCAGGTAGTTGTCTAGTTGATAACTAGACAAGCGATAGATAAGAAAAGTGTAACTTTTCTCAATGGTACAACTCAAGATACGAGAGCGTTAAGCAACTCCTAAACAAAATAGGAAATACGACGAAGAAGCTTTGGCTTCTAGGAGTATTTATCTTTTTGTCAGTGAGTTGTAGCTCAAGTTCAATTATACAAGATACAAGGGCGTTAAACGAGCAAAACAAAAATAGGAGTTTTGACGAGTGAAAAGCTCCAGTGGAGGTTTTCAGCCTATTTCCTAAAGAACCATCATCAGCTAAAACTGAAACAGTTATCGCTCTTTTTTGCACAGCTCGTAGCCCGAGTTCAATTATACAAGACGAGTTAACGAAGTAATAAAAGATAAACTAAATGACTATAAGAGTTCTCCCCATTCCCCCAACTGGTATGATTCTCCTATCTGCATAAGGAACAAGGAGACGCCTCCCTTTCATTTACAATTTAGGCAATAGGTCACCCAATTGGTCTAAAAAATCATCTGCCTGTGATTGGTCTAAGCCAAATTCCTGATCCCGAATCGCCCAGACAGTAAGACCAGCAGCTTTTCCTGCTTCAATCCCTTTCGGGCTATCTTCAATGACCAAAATGTCTGATTTAGCACAGCCAAGTGCAGCACTCGCTTTTTCATAGATTTCAGGGTCAGGCTTACAAGCGCGGCATTCTGTCCCCGAAAAGATATGGGAGAAATAGGAGCGAATCCCAGCTTCCGTCAGAGCCCGCTCAATCTCATCGCGGTCCGTATTGGAGGCAAGGGCTAGTTTCATCCCTCGCTCTGTTAGACCTGCCAAGACCTTGGCGGCATCTGAAGATACACAATCCTGATAAGGAGTTGGTCTCGCCTCCTTGTAGGTCTTGTATGCTGCTTCCAGAGCTGGAATATCCCAGTTAGCATAGTCATCTTGCAGGACTAGCTTCCACACCTGATTGACCCGACCTCCAACAAAAATAGCTGGATTTAGGTGAGCGACCGACAACCCCTTGGTCGCTAGAAAATCTGCCCGTCGCTGATAGTAGAAATGTTCCGTCTGGAACAAGACACCGTCCATATCAAAAATAATCCCTTTATAGGTCATCTGCTACTCCTTTGGTTATATTCTCCTATCATTATAGCATACATCAATCAAAAGCTGACCAGGCAAGAAAACCACAGGCAGGGCAATGTCCCTCAAGCTGAAAGATACAAAACAAACAACTTCACCCCAAATTATGTGTAAAAGTAGCTGATGTCTGATGACCTTCCAGACATTAGCCAACTTTCGTGCTAAGCCTGCTGACAAGCGTATCAGTTTTTGCTATAATGATGAAAAGCATAAAAGGAGATTGAAATTTGTTATGAAAGTGACCAAATTTGGTGGTAGTTCTCTCGCTTCGGCTACCCAGCTTGAAAAAGTATTCAACATCGTTCAAGCAGATCCGGAACGTCGATTTGTTGTGGTATCTGCCCCTGGTAAACGTGATAGTAGTGACACAAAGGTGACAGATGCGCTTATCAAATACTACAAGAACTATGTAGATGGTAAAGACCTTTCTAGTAGCCAAAAATGGATTATCAATCGTTATCAAACCATGGTAGACGAACTCGGTTTTCCGGGTAAATGTATGAAGAAAATCACAGAAAGCATTCTGAATCTGGCAACACTTCCAATTGATGACAATGAATTTCTCTATGATGCCTTTTTGGCAGCTGGTGAGGATAATAATGCCAAATTAGTCGCTGAATATTTCACCTATAAAGGCATCCCTGCGCGCTATATCCATCCTAAGAAAGCAGGGATTATCGTCAGTTCAGAGCCTAGAAATGCGCGTATTTTACCATCTAGTTATGATAAGATCGAAGCCCTAAGCGAGGCAGACGAAGTCTTGGTTATTCCTGGATTTTTCGGGGTAACTGTGGACAACCAAATCTGCACCTTCTCACGCGGAGGATCCGATATTACAGGTTCTATCATCGCTGCTGGGGTCAAGGCTGACCTCTATGAAAACTTCACAGATGTAGACGGGATTTTTGCAGCCCACCCTGGGATCATTCACAATCCACACTCCATCAAGGAATTGACCTATCGCGAAATGCGGGAATTGGCCTACGCTGGCTTTTCTGTCCTGCACGACGAGGCCTTGCTCCCTGCCTACCGTGGACGTATCCCTCTCGTCATTAAAAACACCAATAATCCAGACCACCCTGGCACGCGGATCGTCCTCAAGCACAGCGACCATACGCTGCCTGTCGTTGGAATCGCAGCAGATGATGGCTTTGTCAGCATCAATATGTCCAAGTACTTGATGAACCGAGAAGTCGGATTTGGTCGCAAGGTCTTACATATCCTAGAAGAACTCAATATCCGCTGGGAACACCTCCCAACCGGCATTGACGACCTCTCCCTTGTTTTGCGTAGCCGAGAATTAACCCCTATCAAGGAAGAAGAAATTCTCCGCCAGCTTAACTCGAAACTCGAAGTGGACAAGGCAGAAATCGAACACGGTCTTTCCATTATTATGATTGTCGGTGAAAATATGAAGAGCCATGTCGGGGTAACTGCAACCGCAACTGCTGCCCTCTCAAAAGAAAATGTCAACTTGGCTATGATCTCCCAAGGTGCGAGTGAAGTCTCCGTCCTCTTTGTCATCAAAACAGAAGAAAAAGAAAAAGCCCTCAAAGCCCTATATCAAGCCTTTTTTGGGGTAACACAAGATACGAGAGCGTGAAGCGAGCAAAGCAAAAATAGGAGTTTTGACGCAGAACTACAAGTTCTAGGAAAAACTATCTTTTTTGCACAGCTCGTAGCTCGAGTTCAGTTATACAAGATACGAGGGCGTTAAACAACTCCTAGACAAAATAGGCGGCCGAACAGAAGCGGTTCGCTTCGTCGTGAGACCCCCACAAAGGCAACTAGATTGGCGTGCTAGCGACAATCAGATGCCTACTGTGATGTTATCTAGGGTTACTCAACCTTTTGATTACGCTTTGTCAGTGAGTTGTAGCCCGAGTTCAATTAAGATACGAGGGCGTCTAAAAATTCGTATGAAAATAGGAAATTGGCGACGTGTCCCAAGACACAAGGCAATTTATCTTTTTCACTAGAATTTTAGCCCGAGTTCAATTCCAAGATACAAAGCCCGTTAAAAACTCAAAGCGAAAATAGAAAATTCGACGCAGAAACTAGGGGAGTTTGCTCCGCAAACTTATATTTCCCGCCTCCAAAGGTATACTATACCTTTAGAGCTAGGAAGATTTATCCCTAAAGGGAGCCACAGCTGTAACTAGCTAAAGCTAGACATCTGCGTCTCTTTTTTCCGAGCTTTTAGTCCGAGTCCAATTCCAAGATACAAAGTCCGTGAAAAACTCAAAGCTCACTCTTTCAGGTATTATAGCCGTTTAGTTCATTTTTAGTACTAGGCAACGAGTCGCAGGTAGTTGTCTAGTTGATAACTAGACAAGTGACAGATAAGAAAAGTGTAACTTTTCTCAATGGTACAGCAAGACGAGTTAACGAAGTAATAAAAATATAAACTAAATGACTATAACAGTCACTACTTTATCCGTAAGCAGACATAGCCCCCAACAGCTACGGCAAATAGAAATCAAAAAGCAAATTCTTATAAAAATCCAACTCTTGATACAGAGTTGGATTTTTGCATATTATTTTACTTCTACTTTATCGAGCCAAGAACTTGCAGTTGTTGCGAGAACGGCATTTAGTTCTTCCATATTCTGACGACCTTGGTCTGCCAACCAGCTCTTAGCTGCTGCTTCACCTTCTTTGGCAAAGACGGCAACTGCATCTTTCCAAGTAGCGCGACCACAAAGCACCCCATTAAAGCTAGAACCTGCTTCTTTTGCCACTACCAAGGTTTCTTGGAATAGCTTGGCAGATACGCCTGCGCTCAAGAAGATAAATGGCAAATGCGTTGCTTCTGCTTGCTCCTTGAAGTAGGATTTAGCCTCCTCTAAGCTGTAAACAGGCTCTTGATCAGTATAGCCTTCAACAAAGTTCATATTGACTGGCACTTCGACTTTTAAGACATCCGCATTGTAACGTGGCTTGCTAAATTCACGCATGGCTCCGTTAACCTTACGAGGCTTCAAAGCTGCATATTCCCGTGAAGTCACATCCATATCGCTTGCATCATAGGTCAAGATTTCCACAAAGTATGGAATATCTTCTGCGACACACTCGCTACCGATCCGCTCTACCCAAGCATGCTTGATCTCATTGATTTCTGCTTTATCATCTACATCATAGTAGAGCAAGATTTTGACCGCATCTGCGCCCAATTCCTTGATCCGTTTCGCAGACCAATTCGGAAGCAAGTCAGGCAAGCGACCTGGCGTTGAGGCATCATAGCCCGTTTTTTCATAAGCCGCAATAAAGCCACAATCTGGATGACGCAGTTCAGCTGCTGGTACACCGTATTCTGCATCTAACAAGATCGAACTTGCATACTGGGTCAAATCACTTGAGATAACCTTTTTGAAGTCCACCAAGATGTCATCACCAAAATTGGCATCTGCTGCAGCTGACAAGAGGCGCTTCAAGGCTCCTCGTTGGTCAATCGCAAGGGCGGCAATCACTTTTTCATCATTTGATAGACGAACGAGGTGATTGTATTTCGTCTGTGAAAGTTGTAATTTTTCCATTATCTTCCTCCTAGATAAAGTAGAATATAAACAATATTAATTGGCTTTCTGCCAATAAACACTCTAGTATTATAGCGACTCAGCACTGAAACGCTTGACACCATCCAAATAAGTAGCCTGCAAACGTCCCTTGTCATCAATGACGATGAAATCTGCCGCACGACCTGCTGCAATTTGTCCACAGAGATGATCAATGTTAACAGATTTTGCTGGAGCAAGTGAAGCCATACGAACCGCATCCGCTAGGCCTGCCAAGCCCCATTCCACGATATGTTCAACCGCTTGAATCAATTCCAGAATAGAGCCTGCTAGGCTACCATTATGTTTCAAACGCGCTGTCCCATCTTTCACCACTACTTCAAACTCACCGAGACGAGAATCGCCTTCTCCTTGACCACCAGCACGCATACAGTCTGTAATGAGAACTGTTTCATCCACACCACGCGCTTTCATAACAATCTCGACCGCAGCTGGGTGTACATGATGGCCATCACAAATCACCTCTGCAAAGACATTCTTCAAGTCAAGCGCTGCACCGACCATTCCCGGTTCCCGATGGTGAAGTCCGCTCATACCATTATAGACGTGAACAAAGATATTAGCACCTGCCTCGACTGCTTTCTTTGCCTGATCATAGGTTGCATCACTATGGGCAAGGGCAGTATGAATCTTTTTCTCCTTGGCAAAGTGGATAAATTCTTCCACTCCGTCACGCTCTGGAGCAATAGCAATCTTATTGACCAAGCCCTCGGACAGGCGGTGCCATTGATCCAATTTCTCCACAGATGGGTCGCTCATATACTTAGGATTTTGAGCCCCCTTGTATTTCTCTGTGAAAAATGGCCCTTCAAGGAAAATTCCTTGGATCTTCGCTCCTTTTTCCTCACCTGCATGACGGCCAATCGTTGCACAGACCGCGTCCAGATTTTCTGTGGAATCCGTCAAGGTCGTCGGCAACCAAGAGGTCACACCGCAGGACAAGAGCCCTTCTGAAATCACCTTAATACCGTCAAAATCATTGTCCATAACATCGTGGGAAGCATAGCCATGAATATGCGTATCCACAAGACCAGGCCCGATATGATAGTCTGAATAGTCCACGATGTCAGCATCTGGTTTTTCCGTCAAAATCGCTCCAAATCGTCCATCATCTGTAATCTCAAGGTAGGCATTTTCCACCTCTCGGTCGGACAAAATAATAGACTTAGCAAAAATATAGTTTGACATATAGTCTCCTTTCGATAAGACTAGATTCTACTTAGATGAACATATTAACCCATAACTGGTTATAACCTCTCCTCTTATTCTACTCACCTTTCCTCCAATTGTCAAGTTATTTCTGAAAAATTAAGCACTGAACAAACAAGATAGGAGGGCTTTGAAATGCCACTCCTAAAATATTGGTAGAGAAACTACTTCCACTCTCGTACAGGGAGGGAAATTGGTGACACAACTGATTCCCTTTGTCGCTTATCCTCCTCACCTCATACCTTACAATTCCTTAAAAAAAATGACCAGCTGTGTAGCTAGTCATTTTTCATCATAATAGCGAGGAATGCGGTCGGATAAAGCACAGACCACTTCATAGTTGATGGTGCCGAGGTAATCCGCCCAGTCTTGCACGGAAATGGTATGGCTCCCACTGTGACCAATCAAGGTCACGGGTGTGCCCAAGGCATAGCCTTGCGGTAAACGGACCGTAATCTGATCCATGGAGACACGACCGACAACTGGACAGAGTTTTCCCTCAATCAAGAGGGAAAATCCCTGCATGGCTCGTAAAAAACCATCTGCATAGCCGATCGGAATCGTGCCGATATATTCGGACTGCGAGCTATGGTAGCTTGCCCCATAACCGATACTGGCACCTGCTTCTACTTCTTTGATATGAATTAGTTCAGATGTCAATTGCAGGGCTGGTTCAATAGGATAAGGCATCTCCAACTCATGTCCACTCGGGTTGAGACCATATAACACATTGCCTAGGCGAACCATACTAAAGACGGTATCTGCATGCCAGATACTGGTTGCGGAATTGCTAGCATGAATACAGGGAGGAACTTGAGACAGCTCTGCAAGCAACTCTTTGAAGCGAGACAGTTGGGCTTGAAAATGGCTGTCGTCTTTTTCATCTGCTGTCGCAAAATGTGTGAAAATCCCTTCGATAATGACACCCTTTCGGCTCAAGTCACTCATGGCATGGTTGAGGGCTTGACTGTCTCGAAAACCGATCCTCCCCATACCGGTATCCACTTTGAAATGAACCTGCAAATCCTGCAAAGACACGCCATAGTCAAGCAGCTTTTCTACCCACTCTACACTTGCAACTGTCAGCGTAATCTTTTCTGAAATCGCCCTTGCCACAACCTCTACTGGCACCACACCGAGAATCAAGATTTGTTGCGTGATACCTGCCTGACGCAGTTCCAAGGCCTCGTCCAGATTGGAAACACAAAAGCCATCTACTTGAGGTTCCAATTGTCGCGCCACTGCAACCGCCCCGTGTCCATAGGCATCTGCCTTAACTACCGCAAAAGCCTTGGTTTGCTTAGGTAAATGGCGCTTGACCTGCTCCAAATTATTTGAGATAGCTGACAAGTTGACCTGAATCTTTGTCGGTCTATGAATGCTTGCTTTCATCTACTTCCTCCAAAATCACACTGGCTTGCACAAAACCAGCAGAATGACTGATGCTGAGCCAAACCTTGGCTTGAACAGGGGATTTGGCGATATAAGGTGCCCCTTTATCATCTGTCAAAATTTCAATGTCTTGAAAGCCAATCTGACCAATCCCCGTGCCAAGTGCTTTGGCAAAGGCCTCTTTTGCCGACCATCTCCCCGCTAGATACTCTAGCTGACGACGGTTTTTCAACTCTTCGAATCGGGCAAATTCCTTTTCGGTCAATACTTTCCTAGCAAATCGCTCGTGCTTTTTCATCGCCTGCTCAAGAGCGGCTATTTCTTGTAAATCTATTCCGTGTCCTATAATCATTTCTTAAAAAAGAAGTGAGAAATCCGTATTCTAGCGAATGTCGGATTCCTTACTCCTCCCTCATATCTTATTAGTATACCTGTTTGCGACCATGACAGTTCTTGAATTTCTTACCAGACTGACATGGACATGGATCGTTGCGCTCAACGCCTTCAAAGCTTACTTGATCACCCGTGACAGCTTGAGCTGGGACGATATTCTTGACAGCCGTTGTACGCGCTTCATGACTGGTTCGTTCCCGCTCAATATTGTCATGAATTTGTGCTTTCATCATGAGACGTGTCACATCAAATTCAATGGCTCCGATCATCTCCTTAAAGGTTTCAAAGGCCTCTGACTGGTACTCGACAACTGGATTGTTCTGCGCATAGCCACGGAGGCTAACTGCATTGCGCAATTGATCCATCGTATCGATATGGTCTGTCCAGCGATTATCTACTACGCGAAGGATCAAGACTTTTTGGAATTCACGCACGCGGTCTTCATCGCGTAACTTAGCTACCTGACTGTCGTAAACAGCCAAGGCACGATTGTACAAATCAAGGACAATCTCTTGATCAGATTTACCTTCTAAATCAGCTAGACTGATGGTGTCTTCTGGCAGAAGGTTGATTTGAGCAAAGCGTAGAATTGCCTCTAGAGCCTCGTCGCGCTTGCTTGCCTTATGATCTGCCACTTGGCGTTCAATTGTCCGCTTTATCATCGCCTTGATTTCTGGAGCTAGGTCACGGTCAGCAGTGATGACATCCTGACGTTGGCGGTAAATAATTTCACGCTGCTCACGCATCACATCATCATATTGAAGAACTTGTTTCCGAGAATCGTAGTTGTTTCCTTCAACACGTTTTTGAGCCCCCTCCACTTGACGGGTCAACATCTTAGACTTGATCACAGACTCTTCTTCGGTCAAATTCATACGTTCCATAAAGGCCTTGATACGCTCTGATCCGAAACGTTTCATCAAGTCATCTTCCAGAGAGAGATAGAATTGAGATTCACCCGGATCTCCCTGACGACCTGAACGTCCACGGAGCTGATTATCAATCCGGCGGCTTTCATGGCGCTCTGTACCGATCACACAAAGTCCACCGAGTTCACGAACACCTGGACCTAACTTGATGTCCGTACCGCGTCCCGCCATGTTGGTTGCAATCGTCACCGCTCCGCGTTGACCGGCATTCATGATGATTTGTGCTTCACGATAGTGGTTCTTAGCATTCAAGACTTCATGAGGAACACCTGCTGCCACCAAACGTTTTGAGAGGTAATCAGAGGTCTCCACTGCAACGGTACCGACCAAGACAGGCTGCCCTTTTTCGTAGCGTGTCTTGACATCTGCCACAACTGCATTAAATTTATACTCCAAACTTGGGTACAATAGGTCTTCATGGTCGATACGGGCAATCGGACGGTTGGTTGGGATTGGAACTACACGAATGTTATAGATTTCTCTAAATTCTTCTTCCTCGGTCTTACCTGTACCCGTCATTCCCGCTAATTTATTATACATACGGAAGAGATTTTGATAGGTGATAGACGCGCTTGTCTTTGATTCATTCTGAACAGGCACACCTTCTTTAGCCTCAATCGCTTGGTGCAAGCCATCAGAGTAACGACGACCCTCCATGGTACGACCCGTAAATGGATCGATAATCATGACTTCTTGCTCATCATTTACGAGATAGTCAATGTCGTAGGTCATGATATAGTTCGCGCGAAGGGCATTATCAATAAAGTGCGTCAAGGCAACATTTTCAATATCGTAGAGGTTCTTGAGTTTGAAGAAGCTCTCTGCCTTGTCAATTCCAGAGTCAGATAGACTGATGGTTTTTGAAGGAACATCTATGATGTAGTCAGCTTCATCCAAGGATTTGACCAGATTATCCGCCAAGAAATACAACTGATTGGTTTCTGAACTTTGGGCACCTGAAACAATCAATGGTGTCCGTGCCTCATCGATCAAAATAGAGTCTACCTCATCAACTAGGGCAAAGTTCAAAGGACGTTGCACCATGTCCTCTGCACGAACCACCATGTTATCGCGGAGGTAGTCAAAACCGATTTCCGAGTTGGTAGAATAGGTAATATCACAGTTGTAGGCTTCACGTTTTTCAAGGGAGGATTTCGCTGCTAAGTTAATTCCGACAGAAAGACCTAGCCAAGAGTAGACTTCTCCCATTTCTGTGGCGTCACGGCTCGCCAAATACTCATTGACAGTGACAACGTGTACACCCTTGCCAGACAAGGCATTGAGATAAACCGGCATAGTCGCCGTTAGGGTCTTACCTTCCCCTGTACGCATCTCTGGCACATCACCGTGGTGGAGAACAATCCCCCCCATGATCTGAACAGGATAAGGGTAGAGTCCCAGCACCCGTTTAGCAGCTTCACGGACAACCGCAAAGGCTTCATACAGAAGCTCATCAAGAGTCTCTCCCTGATTGTAACGCTCCTTAAATTCTACGGTTTTAGCTCGCAATTCGTCGTCTGATAAGGCAGCCATCTCATCTGCGTAGGCAATGACCTTATCTGCCATTTTTTCTAATTTTTTTAATTCACCTTTATCGTTTTCGATAATCGTTTTTAAAATATTTACCATTTTATTCCTTACTTGTATCGATTCTTATACTCAAGGAAAATCAAAAAGAGAGGTTGCTTCAACTATCTGGGAGATCGTTGAAAGTTGGAGATAGAACTCTGTTCCTTCTTGTTTTAAGGGAAGTTGACAAAGTATCCTTTTGATTTTTAAAGAGTATTATTTTGTGTTCGTTCCATTATAGCATGTTTCCCCTCTACTTTCAAGATAGAGCGATAGTTTAAACACGCCATAGACATGAAGAAAATGCATGTAACGATTTTCTTGTCACATGCATTCTTTCAAATTATTTTCACCGTACGCTTTATCTTGTATAACTAACCTCGGGTTAAGCACTGGAAAAGAGCCGTATCTGGAACAGTTACGGCTACTTTTAGGGGTAGGCTGAAAGCCTCCACCGAAGCTTTTCACTTACCAAAAATGATAGCTGTCTGCGATTAGGAACGTTTGCGACCTAGACAGAGACCAATAAAGCTATAAATAAGCCAAGCTCCGACCATACCAAGACTAACTGCGCCAGCTGTTTTAGGGAGCCTATGTTCTGGACGACTACTGTCACTCACTCTCGATGCTAGAGTTGAAACACTTTCTTTATTTGCCGCCTCCACTTCGTGGATCATCTGTATAGCCTGCAGCCTTTCTGTCACTTTTAGTGCTAGGACTGAACCCTTTTCTTTATTCCTTGCCTCAACCTTATGAACCATCGGTGTCACCTGTGGTGTTTGTGGCACTTTTGGTTTTTCAGCTGCAGGGTCTAATGGTCTCAGGTCTACTTCTGTTTTGTCAGTATCTGTTGAAACAGCTGCCTCAAGGGCTACAAGGGCTGCCTCCAACTCTACTAAGGCACGGTCAATCTCAATCTGCTGGCTATCTGTCGCCTCAACAAGTCTTACAAGAACAGCTACCTTATTTTTCAACGCTTTAACGGATTCAGCCGTGTAGAGACTCGGATCAACATTTACCAATTTAGCCAATAAAGGCTCGACAACACGCTTATCAACTCTGCCCAAGGCCTGATCAACTTGACCCAGCTTAAAGATAGCTAATTTAATATAGGAAAGATCAGTAGTAATCCCTTTCTTCCAACTGTAAGAGAAGTCCTTATCCCAGTGACCATACGAATTGGTCAAGATGGTACCATCCGGTTGAACGACAATCCCTGCATAACCTGTATCTCCAGATTTCGTGTTATTAGACCAGTCTTCAGCGATACGAATCCGATATTCTCCTTCATTTTGAGCCATCAAATCGTCGTAAGTGCCAACCCAAGCAACCCAGTCACCAGCCATCCAATCATTATTTTCAATCTTACCATTACGGTTGTAGTCTAAAATAATTTCACGGAACGTCACAATGAGACGGCCACTAATTGGATCATAAACTATCTTGTGACGTTCACCCTGCAGGCCACCTTGCATCTGCTCTGGCTTGCTCCATGTTTTCCCTTCATCATCTGAATAGAACATCACCGAGTGATGGTTGTGGGACTGTGAGCGCCCTAGAGCAACGAGACGTTTACCATTTGGCGAGCGGAAAATACCGACTTCACAGATTTGGTAAAGGCTCTCTACATCGCGATAAGAAGCTAAATAGTGTTCTGGTTCTGACCACACTTGGTTGCCATTTTCATCAAAGGTCAAGTAGGTCTTGAAGTTTTCATATTTGTTATTATGGTAAACCCCCAGCCACTTGTCAATCGGCTGACCTGCTTCATTATGTAACTGTACAAGACTTGCCATCGCAACGACTGAGAAATTTTTTTGATCACCAAGCATTGGATGATGATTGGTGTAATCAGACCATGTTTCTCCATTATCTGTTGAAATCGAGGTCTGCCAGCCACCTGTGGTGTTTTGATGCCACTCTGGACGACCTGTAATCATCATGAGCTTGGTCCTACCATCTGTCATATTGAGTTTGTAGAGGGTTGGTGTTTCGTAAGAATGTGCCCAATCTTTTGGAATATCTGTCTTTTCAGTCCATGTTTTACCGCCGTCACGGCTAATCTGCATCACAATCGGACCTGCTCCGTGACCTACTGGATAAGCTGTAATCAAGGTCATATTATCATCCAGCATAATCATATCTGGTTGACCAAGATACTGTCTATCTGTACCAGGTTTTTTCTCAATATCAGATAGGTTGGCTTCTGGAAGACGGTATTCTGTGATAGCAAAATGATGATTGAGTTTCTTAGAAACCTCAACAGTTACAGTTTTGTTGCTATTACTTGCCGGGTGATTGATGGTAATAGTTACAGTTCCCTTAGCCAGTGGGGTCATGACACCAAATTCATCAACCGTTGCAATCGCTGGGTCTGACGAAGTAAAGGTTAGGACTGTTGCTTCATCTCCGCTTGGAACATAGTAAGCATCAATAGCAACCTTATCACCAACGATCGCTTCCATATTGGTTTTTGAGACAACTAAACCGACTTCGTCAGTATTAGTCAAGAGGGTTTGGACTTCTTCAGCATTCAATCCACGACGGTAAACACGCAAATCTGTCAACAAGCCACTAAAGCCATTACCACCAATCTTTTCAATCGGGGCGAAGAAATCTTTATTCTTAGTCCAGTTGATTGTTTCGACTAACTCACCATCAACATAGACGCTAAGACCATTTGCAGCAGTATTAGCATAGGCAACATGATGCCATCGGTTTTTACTTGGCTTGTTCTTAAAGGTCAACCATTGACCATCACGGTTAGCAACGTGAACTCCCATCCAAGCATTTCTTGGTGAAATTGCCAGATCTAATGACCGTTCACCATCTGCTGAGGTTAGGACAGACTCACGGATATTGTTCGCTTCCGTCTGACGATACACATAGAAGGCAACTGTCCAGTCATGATTGAGGCTACTATTCTTATCACTCAAAACAATCGCCTTATCTGGTGATACTCTAAGCACCTTAAAGTCGTTTTCTAAAGCAACCAAGTCTTGGCTAGTGATATGAGCATCCTTACCAGTCACGGAATCTCGACCAGGATTTTCATCACTAAAGATGTAGTGGTTCACCAAATCTTCTGTTGAAAGAACACGTGGCTTCACTTCAACAACTAATTCAGAAGTCTTGCTTGGGTCAGCTTGTGACCTTGCCACAATCTTGGTCCTACCAGCACGCTTTGCTGTTACTTTACCGAATTGGTCAACCGTTGCGACAGCTTCATTGATCGAAGACCAAGTAATAAGATTATTGAGCAAGTTCTCTGGTTCTATTGCTGCTGTCAAGGTCTGCTGACTACCTGCTAGGAGGGATAGGGGATCTTCTGCTCTAATCCGAACAGACTCAACTGTTGCAACAGCTGTTTTCTTGTATGCTAATGCTTCTTCAGTAAGAGCGTTAATCTTTTCTTTCAAGATTGCCATGTCATTAGCCATTTGAACCTTGCCTGCTTCTGTCAGGTAGATTTTGTTGTTTGGATAGGTGGCTTTGACAGTGCTTAGCAAGTCATCAACCCTAGCACTAAAGCTTGGTACTTCTTTCTTAATCCAGAGAAGTTTATTGACATCACGAACCCCTTCTGCCATTTTTTCAAGACGGAGACTTGAACGTGGGCCGTCGGCTCCCTTATCCCCCGGGTAAACCAAGAAGGGATCTCCGGCTTCAAAGGCATTGTGAGTCGTATCTACCAACGGATTCTCAACCCAAGAATCGTAAGCCCAGCGCAAGTAACCGTCTGCCTTAACAGAAGCTCCGTAGAGCATGGTCCAGTAGCTTTCACCCGGGTCACTAAGGGCAAAGTTGCCCGGTATATGCCCCGTACAAGTGTAGATGGTTGTTCTAAGACCAAGTTTTTCACGAGCTGCTCGTAGCTCTTCAAACTCTCTCGGATGTGCTTTGACAGCAATTGAGCCGACCGTCCAGTCTGTCAATCGCATCGCAAGGTCTTTGTTTTGAATAAAGTGATCCATAGCGCCCGCTGTCTTAAATGGTTTAGCATCAATCCCCATCACACTATCAATGAGATTAAAAGCATTGACATGGAAACCACGCTCATCAATCCCAATATAGACATCTTGCTTCCAGCCACGAGATTCTGTATGGAGCATGAAGTCCTGCAAAAATTCACGCCAAACTTCTGTATGCTCCTTAGTACCATTTTTAGCCTGCTGTACCTTGTAGCTCTGACTAGCTTCATCAAAGTAACGGATAGACTGGGGCCATGGCGCAATACTGTAAGCCACAATCTTATCGCCAATACCGAGAGATTTGTTAAACTCTACCCACTTATCAAAAATCGTATAATCAAAGGCAAATTTCCCATTAGCTTTCTTGCTCCATTTGACCATAGATGGAAATTTGATTTCACCCTCACCATAGGTCTGACCAGCCCAAGCTTCGTCTACGACGGTCGTTGTCACGGTATGTCCACCGATTGATTTATATTTCTCTATATGAGGGCGCATAAGGGCTAAATGCTCATCAGAGAAAGGCTCAACATTGTAGTATTCTGCAACACGGTTTGGGTTTTGCCAAAGTTCAATATCGAAACCATTTTTGAAATCAACAGCATCTGGCAAAGAAGCATCTTGAACTGTCAAGGTATAGTCAAAATGAAGTGCTTCCGCAAACTGATCTGCCGTCAAGGACACACGACCACGATAAGTCCCTGCGACAGCGTCTTTCGGCACATGAACAGTTAACCAAAGGTTTTGCAGATGTGCTGCCGCCACATTGACAGGTTTAGTGGTATAGAGAATGTCATTGGCCTCAGCACGATTCCCCTGCGGGATAGGTCGTGTTGGGTCACCGTAACCCGGCATGCCTGTGAAAGCATCTGTTGACTTGATAAAGGTTGCCGTCACGTTTGAACTTGCAATGGTACCAGCTTCTCCTGTAAAATCACTAACTGTCGCTGTCAGATTGGTTACATTCTGATCCTTGACTGCCACACTAAGTTGAGCATTAGCAGTATCATTTTTCCAAGCTGTCAGATCACCCCTGCCACGAGATTCCTCTGTAAGCACCTCATATAACGTTGCATCGTATACTGCCGACTGGTATCAGCCACTGTCCCCTTGGCAAAAATGTTCTCTGTCACAGGTATCGTCTGACTTTCAGCGGGTTGAGCTGGTTCCAGACGGGCAGAACTGGCTGTAACTAGTTCTGTAACGCTGGCTACCGGGACGGGTGGGGCGGAGCGGGCTACAAATGGTTCTGTAACCTTAGCTACTGGGGCGGGTTGGACGGAACTGGCTACAACTGGTTCTGTAACGCTGGCTACCGGAGCGGGTTCTGCATTAACCTCTGGTGTTGGTTCTGCCGTTTCTCCTACTGGGGGAGATTCTGCCAGACCGGTTTCCAGCTGACTTGACTCTGATGGAGTTTCAGCTAAAACAGGGTTTGCCCAACCACTAACTAGAAAGGCAGCAATTACCAATGAACAAGTTCCGATAGACAATTTTCGGATACTGAAACGTTCTTGTTTCTTAAAAGCCATGAGACGATCCTCCTCTTATTTATTCCCGTCCTCTTTTTAAAGAAAGCGCTTTCTTCGAGGGGAGTGTATCACAAAATAAAATATTTGTAAACAAATTATAGTCATTTAGGGTATCTTTTGTAATTGAACACGGGCTAAAAGCTCAGAAAAAAGAGCCATAACCGTTTCAGCTTTAGCTGATTACAGGTATGGCTCCCTTTAGGGGACGCAGATGTTCTAGCTTTAGCTAGTTATCAACTAGACAACTACCTACGACTTTTAACGAAAACTTCCTTTTCTTCATGTCCAACCTCAACCAGTCTATCCACAGACTGGGTTGACGAAAACTTCCTTTTCTTCATCTCTCACCTCAAACAGTCTATCCACAGACTGGGTTGACGAAAACTTCGTTTTCTTCATCTCTCACCTCAAACAGTCTATCCACAGACTGGGTTGACGAAAACTTCGTTTTCTTTATTTCCAACCTCAAACAGTCTATCCACAGACTGTTTGAGCTAGTACTAAAAGCAAACTAAATAACTATATATTAAAATACGAGGGCGGTTGATACGAGTTTCTCTCGTTTTGTCTCCCATCTTCCACAATCTCAAATAGACTGGGGAAGCAGGTGCTCTTTGTCCTTACTTTCTTCTATGCTGAAAAAATCTTCTCATATTTAGGGAGTATTGCCTCAACTGCCTGTTTGAGCGCATTAGCACCCTCCCCCTTAATGGCAGTGTCTACCTGCCCGTGAATATTTTTGACTGCTACTTGGATACGGGACACTAGATTCTTACCGTCCGTCTCAAATTGCTCCTGCACCGACTTATGGTCTCCTTGAATGAAAGCAGACTGAACATGGGCATAGGACTTCTGCAAGGAGCGTATCATTTCGTTAAAGTCTGGCTCGCTATCTGCTTGTAAGTAGTAGCTAGTTAGTCCGTTCATGGTATTGCCTCCTTAAATCATGTAATTCTACTTCCAACTGATCACGCTCCTGATAAAAACGGCGCCTTAATTGCTCCATCTCCTCCTCCAAGGCATGCAGTCTCTTCCTATAAGCCCAATCGGATTCATCTTGCAGTGCCCGAACTTTCCTCTCGAAATGTGCTGCCGCTTCTGGTCTAGCATCATGGTGGAAAAGCAAGCGCTTCATCTTCTCCTGCTCTTGCCCCAAAGCATCCGCTAGACGGCGGTGACGGTCGTCCAAGTCCCTCATGCTCCCTGCCAGTCGCCTTTTGGCACGATAGTAGTCTT
This sequence comes from Streptococcus acidominimus, assembly GCF_001921825.1. Lineage (GTDB taxonomy): Bacteria > Bacillota > Bacilli > Lactobacillales > Streptococcaceae > Streptococcus > Streptococcus acidominimus. The sequence goes on along the minus strand of NZ_MSJL01000027.1, from coordinate 111 downwards.
CTTCTTGTGCAATCAGTCCCTGCTCTTTCTGTCGAATAGAGCCCCTCAATTCTTCTAAAGATCCTCTTTCCATGCCCTAAATTCTCCTGCCAATTGATGGTCTAAAGCCAG
>NZ_MSJL01000026.1 GCF_001921825.1 Streptococcus acidominimus | reverse complement strand
TTCTCCTGAACTGAATCCGATTGAAAAAGCATGGGCTAACCTTAAGAAGAAAGTCATGGAGTTACTACCCAAATATAACTCGGTGATAGAATGTCTGAACAATGTTTTTTAAAGTGAAACAACTATACAAAGGGCGTTAAAAAAGCGATCGAAAAATAGGAGACTGACGCAGTGTTCATTGAACACAAGGAAGGCTATCTTTTTTCCGAGCTTTTAGCCCGTGTTCAATTACAAAATATAAACTAAATGACTATATATCTTACTTGGCATGTGAAGGGGAGAGTATCAGTAAGATTTTACGACACCTAATAGGACAGCTCCTAGTACAAAACAAGCAATCCCTATGCTTAGCCAGCGTATCTCCTTGCGCGTTTTGCTTTCTCCTAAGAAGAGGATTCCTCCAACAATAGAGATGATAACACCAAGTTGGGAGAAGCTAAAGGCAATGGCAAGACCAGCCTTGGCAGCTGCTAAGAGCATAAAGATATTTCCAATTCCCCACATGAGACCGACCAGAGCATTCTTGACGACAACAGCTTCAAACTGAATTTGGAATTTCATGAAGATGATTGCCCCAAAGACCATTCCAACAGCCATTGGCAGGATAACTGCCAGTGCATCAAAATGCATGATATTATTAAACAAAATCGCATAGGATAAGTAGCCTGCAGTCGAATACGTAAGAGCGCGGAAACCTTTTCCAAATTCGTGACTGGTATTCGTACATGCTTTTTCAGGATCTTGCTTACTGGTAAAGTAGAATCCAACTACGAGTAGCAAGAGGGCTACAATCCCTAGTAAGAATTGAGCTGGTTTACTCCATTCACCAAATACAATAGCACCAATCAAGCTCCCAAATACCAATTGGGCACCACTTGATAGAGGATTAGCGACTGACACCCCCATATATTGCATTGAGCGAAACTGACCATATTGACCCATGGACCAAAGCATACCACCAATGATCCCGACTACCCATAAAGAGACTGACATTTCTGGTCTGACAATCATCCAAACAATGAGCGCAAATAAGAGCGCACCCAATGTCATTCCAAACGTTTGTTGATTAGGCTTGCCACCAATCTTATTGCTAACAAAACCAATACTTCCCCATGCTAGCATAGGAATGAGCGCGTATAAAATACCCTGCATTTCTTCTCCTTTACAGTTAACTTTACAACTTTGTAAAGTTTTATAGTCGTTTCGTTTATCGATTATTGCTTCGTTAACTCGTCTTGCTGTATCTCCGTACTAAAAGTAAACGAAACGACTATATTACAAGGTTGTAAAGTATTTTAAAGATTTTTTCAAAATGAAAAACATAGCTCTATATTCTAACACAATGAAGGGGCTTTGTAAAGAAAAGATAATACTCGTCAAAAATCAAAATCTTATGTCGTTCATTCACCTTGCTGAGTAAAAAGCTCCAGTGGAGGTTTTAGCCTGTTCCCTTAAAACAAGAAAGAACTGAGTTCTACCTGCTTCCCCAGTCTAGGAATAGACTGGGGAAGGTGGGAGATAGAACGAGTGCAACTCGTGTCAAGTGTGACCCCCTTTGTGACATGACTGTTTCAGCTTTAGCCAGTTCCAGATTTTGATTTTTTATAGGGGAGTATAAGAATCCAATCGACCAAAAAAGCCACCGCTATTGTATTGTAGCGGTGGCTTTTATTACTCTCATTGATTATAAACCTGCTTCGCTTACCTATTGATAGAGAGGTGCTTCAGCCCCTCCTAGCTTAGAATTGAAGTCGAAGACAGGTTCTTTTTTACAAGTGCTTATTGAACAGAATAGTTTGGTGCTTCATTGGTAATCTGCACGTCATGTGGATGACTTTCTTTCAGACCTGCACCACTCATTTCGATAAATTGAGCATTGTCATGCAATTCTTGGATATTAGCTGCACCAACATAGCCCATTCCTGAACGGATTCCGCCCAGCATTTGGAAGACGATATCAGCTGCTGCACCCTTGTAAGCCACTCGGCCTTCAATTCCTTCTGGAACCAATTTATTGGCTTCATTGACAGAACCTTGGAAGTAGCGATCGCTTGAGCCTTTTCTCATTGCTGCAATTGAACCCATTCCACGGTAGGTTTTGAATTTACGTCCTTGGAAGATTTCCGTTTCTCCTGGTGCTTCATCTGTTCCTGCAAACATTGACCCCAGCATCACCGCATGTCCACCTGCTGCAAGAGCCTTGACAATATCACCAGAATACTTGATACCACCGTCCGCAATAATTGTCTTACCGTACTCACGCGCCACTTGTGCTGCGTCGTAAATAGCTGTCACTTGTGGTACTCCGACACCAGCAATGACACGGGTTGTACAAATAGAACCTGGGCCAATTCCAACCTTTACCACGTCAACTCCTGCATCATAGAGGGCACGAGCACCTTCTGCTGTTGCAATATTTCCTGCAATCAAGGTACGATCTGGGAAATGTGCACGAATTTCTGCAATCTTGCGAAGAACGCCTGCTGAATGTCCATGAGCTGTATCGATGACAATCGCATCTGCTCCTGCTGCAAAGAGAGCTTCTGCCCGTTCAAAGGTATCAGACGTTACCCCTACTGCACCTGCTACAAGGAGACGACCAAATTCGTCCTTAGCAGCATTTGGAAATTCGATAACTTTTTCAATGTCTTTGATGGTGATGAGACCAGATAAACGACCATTTTCATCTACAAGCGGAAGTTTTTCAATGCGGTGTTCTTGTAGGATGCTTTCAGCTGTTTCTAAATCAGTTCCGACAGGAGCCGTCACGAGATTCTCGCTGGTCATGTTCGTTGAAATTGGTTGGTTATAGTCCGAAATAAAACGCATATCGCGGTTTGTAATAATTCCGACTAGCTTGCGATTTTCCATGGTTTCAACGATTGGCACACCACTGATGCGGTAGCGTCCCATTAAGTCGTCTGCCTCTTTAATAGTATGATTTGGTGTGAGGAAAAATGGATCGATGATAACGCCGTTTTCAGAGCGTTTTACCTTGCGTACTTCATCTGCCTGTCGCTCGATTGACATGTTCTTGTGAATGACACCAAGACCACCTGCACGTGCAATCGCGATCGCCATTTTACTTTCTGTTACAGTGTCCATTGCCGCCGTAATGATTGGGATATTGAGAGTTATATTCTTAGCCAGTTTTGTTTGGAGATTGGCATCATTTGGCAAAACATGACTTTCCGCTGGAATAAGCAATACATCATCAAAGGTAAAACCTTTTTTCAAAAATTTTGTGTCCCAATTAGACATCCACAGATTCCTCTTTTCTTTTTGTTTTTTTCGAGCTAAATTAGCTGTTTTGTATTTTAAATATCATACCATTTTGAAATCATTTGTCAAATATTATTCGTTTTAAATTCTTGTTTCTCCGTCAAATAAGATATTAAAGGAAGAAGTTTCTTTATAAGACGAACATTTCTTTTATATACCCTTATTTTTGTTCAGAAAAAGAGCAGAAATCTTCTTCCTACTCTTTAGAATATCTGGATACATCAAAATAATTCAAGCCCATCGCTGCTTTGACTTCTGATAGGGTGTGGGCGGCTACTTGACGAGCTTTTTCACTACCTTTTTGGAGCATATTGTAGACTTCACCCATATCCTTGGCAAACTCCAATCGGCGCTCCCGAATTGGACCCAATTCCCGTTCTAAAATCTCTAATAGATACCGCTTTGTCCTAACATCTCCTAGACCCCCACGTTGATAATGCTCTTTCATGGCATCAATGTCAGCCCTGTCCTCCTCGCGACCAAAGACATCTAGGTAATGGAAAACCATATTGCCCTCAATCTTACCGGGATCTTCAACCTTGATGTGATCAGGGTCTGTGTACATACTCATGACCTTCTTCTTGAGCACGTCCATGTCATCTGCCAGATAAATTCCATTATTGAGCGATTTAGACATCTTGGCATTACCGTCTAAGCCAGGAAGACGACCAGCCCCCTCATGTGTAGGATAAATCCCTTCGGGTTCTACTAGAACGTCTGTCTGATAAATATGATGAAAACTCCGTACAATTTCACGTGTCTGCTCAATCATCGGCTTTTGATCAATACCTACCGGAACATAATTTGCCTTAAAGGCTGTAATATCCGCTGCTTGAGCAATAGGATAGACTAAAAATCCAGTCGGAATCCCCTCACCAAAACCTTTTTGAGCAATCTCGGTCTTAACAGTCGGATTACGTTCCAGACGTCCCAACGAGACCAAATTCATATAATACATTGACAACTCAGCCAATTCTGGAATTTGACTCTGAATGAAAATCGTCGATTTATCAGGATCCAATCCTGCAGCTAGGTAGTCCAATGCCACCTGACCAATTGATTCCACAATTTTCTGTGGCTCCTTGGCATGGTCTGTCAAGGCCTGCTGGTCTGCTAAAAAGACAAACATGTCATACTTGCCTTCGTTCTGCAAACGAACGCGATTTTGTAGGCTCCCAACATAATGCCCGATATGCAATTTTCCAGTCGGACGATCTCCTGTTAAAATAACTGGTTTTGTCATAGTATTCTCCCTTTTTCCATAAATAAAACCCACACACAGCAAAAAGCCATGCGAGGGCGTCAAAGACACGGTGCCACCTCACTTATGAGTTGTCTCATCTCATTTGCCTATAAGCCGAATCTTTATGATTTCGGATACCTAGTCCATCAGCCCATTCATCAATCGCTATTGCCTGCTTCCACCCATCACAAGCTCTCTACAAATAGCCAATTCACTACTTTTCTGATTCTTTTCAATTATATACTCTAAAAAATAGAAAGTCAAGCCATTCAATAACTTGACGGTAGAGCTAGAATCATGGATAATAGAAGCTGGACATTTACAGATAGGATACCTATATGAAACAAAAATTAAAAGATTTTGCGCTTGTAACAATTGGGTCTTTCATTGCTGCTGTTGCCTTCAACAGTATGTTTGTGGAAAATCACATTGCTTCTGGGGGTGTTGGAGGTCTAGCCATCAGTATGAATGCCTTATTTGGCTGGAATACAGCAAATTTCGTTCTCCTTGCTAATATCCCACTCTTGCTCCTTTGTTTCCTTTTTTTAGGGAAGGAGGTCTTTATCAAAACCATTTATGGTGCCTGGATTTATCCAATCTTCATCAAGTTGACAGCAGGTTTACCAACCTTGACACATAATACACTTCTAGCTGCCATCTTCGGAGGTGCTGTCATAGGGTTTGGTTTGGGACTGGTATTCATCGGAAATTCGTCAACAGGTGGAACTGGGATCATTATCCAGTTGTTTGAAAAATACACGCCGATTCCTCTTGGAACCAGTATGGCCTTTGTGGATGGGATTGTCGTAGGACTTGGATTTATCGCCTTTGATACGGACACAGTGATGTACTCAATCATTTCTTTACTCTCCATTACATCCCTTGTCAACCTTGTCATGACAGGAGCCGATTCCTCTAGGAATATCCTGATCATTTCTAAGTACCACGCTACAATCAAGGAATACATTACAAAGGTTGCAGATCGTGGGGTGACAGAGTTTCCGATAGTCGGCGGGTTTACAGGGCATGAAAATCGTATGCTCATGACAACCGTTTCACGACTCGAATATCAAAAGTTAGAAATGAACATTCTTGCTATTGATGAGACGGCTTTCATTGTCGTCATGCCGGCTACTCAGGTTAGGGGAAGAGGCTTTAGTTTACAGAAGACGCATCAAAACTTGGAGAAAGATATTCTTATTCCAATGTAGTTTCAATTGAAAAATCAGTTTGTTTAGAGTAGAATAAGACTAATCATAGAAAATAGGAGAATCGTATTGCTTACAGTATCAGATGTATCGCTTCGTTTCAGCGATCGAAAATTATTTGACGATGTCAACATTAAGTTTACAGCAGGAAACACCTACGGCTTGATCGGAGCTAATGGTGCTGGAAAATCAACTTTCCTTAAAATTTTAGCAGGTGATATTGAGCCTACAACTGGTCATATTTCCCTCGGACCAGACGAACGCCTTTCGGTTCTACGCCAAAATCACTTTGACTACGAAGATGAACGGGTCATTGATGTCGTAATTATGGGAAATGAGCAGCTTTACAGTATCATGAAAGAAAAAGATGCCATTTACATGAAAGAAGATTTTTCAGATGAAGACGGTGTTCGTGCAGCCGAATTAGAGGGCGAATTTGCAGAATTGGGTGGCTGGGAAGCAGAAAGTGAAGCCTCTCAACTCTTGCAGAACTTGAACATTGCTGAAGAACTTCACTACCAAACCATGAGCGAGCTGACCAATGGAGAAAAGGTGAAAGTTCTCTTAGCCAAGGCCCTCTTTGGTAAGCCAGATGTCTTACTCCTTGATGAGCCGACCAACGGTCTGGACATTCAATCGATTAACTGGCTTGAAGATTTTTTGATTGACTTTGAAAATACTGTTATTGTCGTATCCCACGACCGCCACTTCTTGAATAAAGTATGTACCCACATGGCTGACCTAGACTTTGGTAAGATCAAAATCTTCGTCGGAAACTATGACTTTTGGAAACAATCGAGCGAATTGGCTGCTAAATTACAGGCTGATCGTAATGCCAAAGCAGAAGAAAAAATCAAAGAATTACAAGAGTTCGTTGCTCGCTTTTCTGCCAATGCTTCCAAGTCAAAACAAGCTACCTCCCGTAAGAAGATGCTGGATAAAATTGAGCTAGAAGAAATTATCCCATCCAGCCGTAAGTATCCCTTTATCAACTTTAAGGCTGAGAGGGAGATTGGAAATGACTTAGTAACGGTTGAAAACTTGAAGGTTACCATTGATGGTGAGGTCATCTTAGACAATATTAGCTTCATTCTTCGTCCAGGCGACAAGACCGCTTTGATTGGGCAAAATGATATTCAGACAACCGCGCTTATCCGCGCCCTCATGGGAGATATTGAGTACGAGGGGACAATCAAATGGGGTGTGACGACTAGCCAATCTTACCTACCAAAAGATAATAGTCGGGATTTCGCAAGTGATGAATCTATTCTCGACTGGCTCCGTCAGTTTGCAAGTAAGGAAGAAGATGATAATACTTTCTTGCGCGGATTCTTGGGACGCATGCTCTTTTCTGGTGATGAGGTGAACAAACCTGTCAATGTCCTTTCAGGGGGAGAAAAAGTGCGCGTGATGCTCTCAAAACTCATGTTGCTCAAATCAAATGTTCTCGTCCTTGACGACCCAACCAATCACTTGGATTTGGAATCCATATCTAGCTTAAATGATGGATTGAAGGCTTTCAAAGAATCCATTATATTTGCCAGTCACGACCATGAATTTATCCAAACTTTGGCAAACCATATTATTGTTATCTCAAAAAATGGGGTTATTGACCGTATTGATGAAACCTACGATGAATTCTTGGAAAATCAAGAAGTACAGGCAAAGGTAAAAGAACTTTGGAAAGAGTAAAGAAAGGCGAATCACTCGCCTTTTCTTGCAAATAGAAGATGAAAATTATGTTCAAAAAACACTCAAACGCTCTCTTTTTCGGTGCTTCTTTCCTAGCACCTATCCTCATGATCGCTATTATATTAGCGATGAAAGGAATTTGGTGGGGAAGTAAGACAAGCATTTTAGCAAGCGATGCCTTTCACCAATATGTTATTTTTAATCAAGTATTACGAAATACATTGCACGGTGATGGCTCCTTATTTTATACTTTCACCAGTGGATTGGGCTTGAATTTTTATGCTCTCTCCTCCTATTATTTAGGCTCTATCTTATCTCCCTTGGCATATTTTTTCGATTTAAAAAGCATGCCCGACGCCCTCTATCTCTTTACACTTCTGAAATTTGGATTGACAGGACTGTCAACTTACCTTAGTCTCTCTACTATCTATAAAAAATTACAGCCTATACTAGCTCTGCTGTTAGCCACTTCTTTTTCCTTGATGAGTTTTTCGACTAGCCAACTGGAAATCAACACTTGGTTGGATACCTTTATTCTGGTGCCACTTATCCTCCTTGGACTACACCGGATCATCGAAAGAAAAGGAAGGGTGCTCTACTTTGTCAGTCTGACTTTTTTGTTTATTCAGAATTATTATTTTGGCTATATGACAGCCCTATTTTTAACTATCTGGTTCCTTGTTCAGTTATCATGGAATGTTAAAGAAAGAATCGGTTCTCTACTTGACTTTACAGTTGTGTCACTGTTAGCAGGTCTATCCAGCATGATTATGCTCCTGCCTACCTATCTGGATCTAAAAACTCATGGTGAAAAGTTGACACAGATTGTCAACTTGAAAACAGAAAATTCTTGGTACTTGGATCTCTTTGCTAAACAATTGGTTGGAAGTTACGATACGACGAAGTTTGGGGCTATTCCTATGATTTATGTAGGGATTTTTCCTTTACTATTCGCACTTATTTTCTTCACCCTAAAATCGATTAAATGGCAGGTCAAAATCAGCTATGCTCTGCTACTCGCCATTATCATTGCGAGTTTTTATCTCCAACCACTCGATCTATTTTGGCAGGGAATGCACGCGCCAAATATGTTTCTACACCGCTATGCCTGGATTTTTTCACTGACGATCATTTACATGGCTGCTGAAACATTGACACGATTGACAGATCTTCACTTCTACGGGTATTTCTTGCCTCTTCTCCTACTAATTACTGGATTTGGAGCAACATTTTTCTTCCGCGACCATTATGAATTTCTAACTGCTACTCACTTTTTGCTATCCCTTGAATTTTTAATAGCTTACGGAATTCTTTTATTTGCCCTCCGTAAGAAAGGAATGAAAGTAAAGATCTTTTCAGTAGTCAGCCTATCATTTGTACTGTTTGAACTCGGTTTGAATACCAATTACCAGATTGACGGTCTGTCTACTGAGTGGCACTTTCCAAGTCGTGACAATTACGAACAGAACTTGACAGATATTGACACACTTGTAACCTATGCAAAATCAAAGAATCCCGAATTTTATCGCACAGAGCGCCTGTTTCCTCAAACCGGCAATGATAGTATGAAGTACAATTACAACGGGATCTCTCAATTTTCATCCATCCGTAACCGTGCTTCAAGCTCGACGCTGGACAAATTAGGATTCCGTTCTGATGGTACCAATCTTAACTTACGCTATCAAAACAATACTATTCTCGCAGATAGCCTCTTTGCTCTTCGCTACAATCTAGTCGGAGGAGATGTATCGAAATTCGGATTTTCTCCAGTCCATTCGAGTGGTCAATATTTCCTCTATGAAAATGCCTACTCCCTTCCCTTAGCAATCCTAACAGCTGAAGTTTACAAGGATGTAAAGTTTTCTAATCTAACCCTAGATAATCAAAGTAATTTCGTCAATCAACTAGCAGGTCTTGATTTACAGTATTATTACAGCCTAGAACCTGTCAACCTTGAAAATGGAGATAGACTGAATAATCGTATAACCGTTTCTAAAACAGAAGAAGATGAGATTCCTCGCATCAATTATTCATTGTTGGTTCCCGCTAACACACAATTATATGTCAATATTCCCAATATCAGCTTTACAAGTGATAGCAGTAAGAATGTACAATTCACCGTCAATAATGTCACTAAAAACTTTACACTTGATAATACCTTCTCCCTTTTTGATGCGGGATATATTGAAAATGAACAACTTGTAACCTTGACAATGAGTTTCCCCAATAATTCGCAAGTCTCCTTTGATACTCCTCAATTTTATCGCCTCGATACCGCTGCATACCAAGTGGCCATGGATAAACTAAAGGGGCAGGACGTCCATGTAACAACAAAGGGAAATAAGATTTCCATTGATTATAAATCTGATGCAGATGCTTCATTACTATTAACACTTCCCTATGATAAGGGATGGTCTGCAAGTCAAGACGGAAAAGTGTTGCCGATAAAAAAAGCTCAAAATGGCTTCATGAAAATAGATATTCCAAAAGGCAACGGGACGATACGGCTCTCATTTATTCCCCAAGGGTTCGTGATTGGATCTTACTGCTTCATAGCAGGAATCTTACTTTTTGTTCTCTACGATAAGATTCGTAGCAAAAACAAGAAAATATAAGTATTTAGTTTATATTTTGTAATTGAATACGGGCTAAAAGCTCGGAAAAAAGAGCCATAGCTGATTACAGGTATGGCTTCCTTTAAATGTTCTAGCTTTAGCTAGTTACAGCTGTGGCTACCTTTAGGTATAGCCTTCCTTGCTCCAAAGGTATAGTATACCTTTGGAGGTGGAAATAGAGGTTTGCAGAGCAAACTCTCATCTAAAAGTTCTGCGTCAGTCTCCTATTTTTCGATCGCTTTTTTAACGCCCTTTGTATCTTATGTAACTGAACACGGGCTAAACTCTGTGCGAAAAAGAGACATAGCTGTTCCAGTGTTAACTAGTTACAGATACGGATACTCTTGAGTGCGCTTTGAGTTTTTAACGGGCTTTGTATCTTGAAATTGAACTCGGACTAAAAGCTCGGAAAATAGATAAACATTCCTAATTTTCAGTCGCTTTTTTGACGTCCTCGTATCTTACTTGTTCTAACACACCGTGCTTAGCTCGAATTCAGTTGCATCAAGACTAAGGCTCTATCATCTTCAAAGATGGTAGAGCCTTTTTACATGACAAAATAAAAAAATCCCCTAGGCAATAGGGAATGATTTCTACTCCGCCAGTAGGACTCGAACCTACGACATCATGATTAACAGTCATGCGCTACTACCAACTGAGCTATGGCGGATAAAATAGTCCGTACGGGATTCGAACCCGTGTTACCGCCGTGAAAAGGCGGTGTCTTAACCCCTTGACCAACGGACCATTCAAGCACTATCTAGTATAATATAGACCTTGTCCTTTGTCAAGCTCTTTTTTACTTTTTTCTATATCTTGACATTCCGTCTTGTTTACGTTACAATGAAATGGTTATTGAGCGGTTCCATAGCTCAGCTGGATAGAGCATTCGCCTTCTAAGCGAACGGTCGCAGGTTCGAATCCTGCTGGAATCATTAAGCCTAGCTTCTATGCTAGGCTTTTTTCTCTCCATAATTCATAATTGACATATAAAACCGGAATCAGAACATAGGCAAGCGCATACTCGGAAAAGCGTAGGGAAAGAAGTGTTGACAGGATTACTCCAAGGCTAAAACTTCCCAAAATTATCATCGTCTCCTGACCTCTTTTACGAAGGGAATCATCATGCTCCATCCATCCCTTAAACCAGAGATAGGCTGCATTTTTTAGGTTTCCTGTCATCATCACATTCGCATAGGGAGCTCCTCGTAATTTTTGAAAGGTGCCGATCTGGACAGAAGCGACAAAAGCTAGAATAGCCACGATAAAAAAAGGACCTACAACAGGCGAAATCACCACTGCAAGGATGATTAACACAGTCATCAGCAAACTGCTAGCAAAATGCCATAACCACTTATCTTTTTTCAAGCCTTGCTTGATAAGGTAGACAACAAATTGTCCGACTACAAAGAAAAAAATAGGGTTTAGGAAACGAACCACTTGGAATATATCACCTTTTGCTAGATAGTAGGATAACATGATGATATTTCCTGATTGAACACCTGCAAATCGCCCTCCCTGAGTAACGTAGGTAAAAGCATTCAAATAGCCACTAACAAAGGTTAGGGCGACTGCAATTCGTAATCCTTCAAATACTTGATATTGCTTATTTGTTGACATATAACTCCTAGGTTTCACGTGAAACTATTTATGATAAGGACTTCCTTGCTGAATCATAAAAGCGCGATAGATCTGCTCAACCAAGACGAGGCGCATCAATTGGTGAGGGAGGGTGAGAAGTCCAAAACTCATGGATACATTAGCCCGTTTTTTGACTGTTTCGTGCAAGCCCAAACTACCACCGATCACAAAGCTAATGTCTGAATAACCCTTGACCATAGTGTCTGCCAGTAACTGACTAAAATCTTCTGAAGCAAATTGTCGCCCTTCAATGGCTAGGACAATCACATATTCACGTTCAGTTATTTTTGATAAAATCCGTTCCGCCTCTTTTTTTAAAATAGCATCATTTTCAGCGGAACTGGCCTTATCGGGTGTTTTTTCATCGGCTAATTCGATCAGGTCGATTTTTGCAAACCGATTCAAGCGTTTGACGTATTCAGCAATCCCATCTTTCAGGTATTTTTCTTTTAATTTTCCAACTGTTACGATTTTTATTTTCATATTGTTATTGTACCATATTCAGTTCAAATGCAATCGGGAAATGTCCCTTAAATCATGAATCCTAAGATGATCGAATAAAGTTATCCACAACCTGTGATTGCTTTTTTCTAGTTTTAAGTTATAATTAAGAAAATAAGGGTATGATAAACCCAAAATTCGAAAGGATAATCCGTATGAAAAAAGTCTTAAAAGTGGTACTTTTATTGTCAATTGGATTTGTCGGAGGCTTGGCGGGAACACTTGCCGCACCCTTACTTCAGACGAATAAGCAGCCAATCCAAGCTGTTGAAACCAAAAAAGAAAATGAACAGACAACTGTTAGCAAGGTACAGTACAATAATGAAAATTCAACAACATCAGCTGTTGAAAAAGTACAAAATGCAGTGGTCTCTGTGATCAATTATCAAAAACCACGCGATAACGGCTATCGTTCCATTTTAGAAGAAAGTGGCAGTTCAGATGATTTAGCCGTAGCAGGAGAAGGTTCTGGAGTTATTTACAAGAAAACAGACCAATTCGCCTATCTCGTCACCAATACCCACGTAATTGCAGGAGCTGAAAAAATTGATATTCAATTGGCTTCCGGTGAAAAAGTAGAAGGGGAGTTGATTGGTTCAGATACCTATGCCGATATTGCGGTGATTAAAATCGCAGCTGATAAGGTCAAAAACGTTGCTGAATTTGCAGATTCTGACAAGATTAAAGTCGGAGAAACAGCGATTGCTATCGGTAGCCCGCTCGGCAGCATCTATGCCAATACGGTCACTCAAGGAATCGTCTCTAGTCTCAGCCGTACAGTCACTTCAAAATCAGAAGATGGTCAGACAATCTCTACCAATGCCATTCAGACCGATACAGCGATCAACCCTGGAAATTCGGGTGGACCACTGATCAATATTCAAGGACAGGTCATTGGGATTACCTCTAGTAAGATTACTTCTAGCTCCAATTCGGAAGCTGGTGTTGCCGTAGAAGGAATGGGATTTGCGATTCCCGCAAATGATGCAGTCAACATCATCAATCAACTAGAGAAAAATGGAAAGGTCATCCGTCCAGCACTGGGCATTAAAATGGCGAATTTAAGCAATCTTTCTACTACACAACGACAAAAAGCAGGCATTGAAGAAGATAGCTTGAAATCCGGTATCGTGGTTCTTTCTACCCAAAAAGGCTTACCAGCAGATGGTCAATTAGAACAATATGATGTCATCACTAAAGTGGATGGTGAGACAGTAGAAACCATCAGTGATTTACAAAGTGCCCTTTACAAACATACTGTTGGGGATACCATTTCTATTACCTATTCTCGTCAAGGGAAAGAAAAAACAGTTGACATCAAATTAACCAAGTCAACAGAAGATCTCACAAACTAAGCATCACTCACTTTACATCATTGTAAAGTGAGTCTTTTTTTGCTAAGATGGACGTATGGAAGAACTACGTTATATTGCAATTACTGACATCAGCCCAAATCCCTATCAGCCACGAGTTCATTTTGACCCAGAAAAGTTAGAAGAGCTGGCACAATCTATCAGAGAAAATGGTCTAATTCAGCCCTTAATCGTCCGAAAATCAGCCATTATCGGCTACGAATTGCTAGCAGGAGAACGTAGACTACGAGCTAGTCAATTAGCAGGACTGGCGACCGTTCCTGTGGTCGTCAAAGACCTCTCTGATGACGACCTGCTTTCTCAAGCCATTATTGAAAATCTGCAACGCTCTGATCTGAATCCGATTGAAGAAGCAAGCTCCTATCAACGCTTGATTGAAAAAGGCTTAACACATGATGAAATTGCACAAATCATGGGCAAATCACGCCCTTATATCACCAATATTCTGCGCTTACTACAACTGTCTGATCCTGTGATGCAAGCCGTTAGGGAGGGGAAACTATCCCAAGGGCATGCTAGACTACTGATTCCTTATGAAGCAAAAGAACAGGAGCAATGGCTTCGGACCGTTCTAGAAAAAGAGATGAGTGTCCGTGCCCTAGAAGCTACCCTAGCAAGCAAGAAAACCAAAAGTCAGCAGCCTAGTAAAAATATCTTTGTCAAAGAGACAGAAGAAAACATCAGCCAACTCCTAGGAACAAGTGTCCACATTCAACAGAAAAAAAATGGCAGTGGCAGTCTCAACATCTCATTTAAAAACGCCGAAGAATTTGAACGAATTATCCACACCATTATAAACTAGTGTGGAAGAGATTATTCTATAAACAGGATTACTCACATGAAAAACGTCTCTAATCTGCTAGAAATACGAGACTTTCCTTATCTTATTCACAACTTGTGGAAAACTGATATGAACAATGTGGAAAAATAACAAACTTGTGGAAAACTTTCTCCTTTTATGATACACTAATAGAACAACTTAAATCAATAGAGAGGAGAAATAGTGGAGAAGAAGCAAGAATTTTGGAGCCGTGTTCTTCAGCTAGCCAAAGCCAAGCTTAACCAAGGGGCTTATGATTTTTATGTCGAAAGTACCCAATTACTAGATATCTCCTCAAATCGAGCACAGATATTCTTAGACAGCCCTTATAAACAGCTCTTTTGGGATCAAAATCTAAAAGATATTCTCATCACCGCAGGGTTTGAAATTTTCGATAGCCAGATTTCAATTGACTATCAATTTACCACTAACGCTCCTGAAAGAATGACCATCAGTGAGCCAGAACACCAGATACAGACTGTCCGCCAGCAAGAAGAGCACCACTCGCCTCATCCAGATATCAAATCCCAGTATACTTTTGCGAATTTTGTCCAAGGAATCAATAATCAGATGGCAAAGGCAGGGGCTTTAGGAGTAGCTGATAATCCCGGCATTTTCTATAATCCTCTCTTTATCTATGGAGGGCCTGGTTTAGGAAAAACGCATCTCCTAAATGCCATTGGAAATAAGGCGTTAGAAAATAATCCAAATGCCCGTATCAAGTATGTTTCAACAGAAACCTTCATCAATGATTTCCTAGAGCATCTTCGCTTAAATAAGATGGAGCAATTCAAAGAAATCTATCGGAATTTAGATTTTCTGCTCATTGATGACATTCAATTTCTACGAAATAAGGCATCTACCCAAGAAGAATTTTTCCATACCTTTAATGCCCTTCACGATAAAAACAAGCAGATTGTCTTAACCAGTGACCGCAATCCGGACTATCTGGATAATCTGGAAGAGCGGATCGTCACGCGCTTTAAATGGGGACTAACAACGGATATTACACCGCCGGATTTAGAAACGCGGATCGCCATTTTGCGCAATAAATGTGAAGAGTATCCTTATGATTTTACAGACGACACACTCTCTTATCTGGCAGGCCAATTTGATTCCAATGTCCGTGACCTAGAGGGGGCCTTAAAAGATATTCATCTACTAGCTAGTGTTAAGAATCTGACTGAAATTACGGTTGACGTCGCAGCAGAAGCGATTCGGGCTCGAAAACAGACCAGCCCTGTCAATACAGTTATTGCGATTGAGACCATTCAGCATGAAGTGGGGACATTTTACGGGGTCAGCCTCAAGGAAATCAAGGGGGCAAAACGTGTTCAACATATTGTCCATGCTAGACAGGTTGCCATGTACCTTGCACGTGAGATGACCGATAACTCTCTGCCCAAGATCGGAAAAGAATTTGGCAATCGCGATCATACAACAGTCATGCACGCGCATAATAAAATTAAAAATATGTTGGCAGATGATGAAAATCTCGAAATCGAACTGACCACCATTAAAAATAATATTCGGCGTTGAGGATAACTTGGGCAAAAAATCCACAGTTTTCCACAGGCTATTCACATGGAATAAATCTAGGAAATACAAGGTGTCAGCCTATTTTCCACAGAATACACAGAACCTACTATTACTACTAATCTTATAATCTATAAATAAAGGAGAATCCATGATTCAATTTTCAATTAATAAAACCGTATTTTTACAAGCTCTGACCATTACCAAGCGAGCTATCAGTAGTAAGAATGCCATTCCTATTTTGTCTACTGTAAAAATGGAAGTCTCTACTGAAGGAATCACCCTAACAGGTTCAAACGGTCAAATTTCGATTGAAAACTTTATCTCTATTCAAGACGAAAATGCTGGCTTGTTGATTTCCTCACCAGGATCTATCTTATTAGAGGCATCTTTCTTTATTAACGTTGTTTCAAGCCTGCCAGATATTGTCTTGGATGTCCGTGAAATCGAGCAACAACAAATCGTTTTAACCAGTGGTAAATCAGAAATTACCTTGAAAGGAAAAGAAGCAGAACAATATCCTCGCCTGCAAGAAGTTTCCACTACTGAACCCCTTATTCTAAAAACGAGCGTCTTGAAAGAGACCATTAACGAAACAGCCTTTGCTGCTTCGACCCAGGAAAGTCGTCCAATCTTGACCGGTGTTCACTTTGTCCTAACAGAAAATAAATATTTAAAAACTGTCGCGACAGACTCTCACCGCATGAGCCAACGGAAATTAACCTTGGATAAATCTGGGGATAACTTTAGCGTGGTGATCCCGAGCCGTTCGCTCCGTGAATTTGTCACTGTTTTTACTGATGACATTGAAACAGTAGAGGTATTCTTCTCGAATAACCAAATGCTCTTTAGAAGTGAGCATATTAGCTTCTACACTCGCTTACTGGAAGGAACCTATCCGGATACGGATCGTCTCATCCCAACTGAATTTAATACAAGAGCTGTTTTTGATACAGCAAAATTACGTCAAGCTATGGAGCGGGCTCGTTTGCTCTCAAATGCGACCCAAAACGGTACAGTAAAATTAGAAATTACAGGCGGGCAAATATCTGCCCATGTTCACTCACCAGAAGTTGGTCGGGTCAATGAAGAATTGGATACACTTGAAGTGGTCGGGGAAGACTTGATCATTAGCTTTAATCCAACCTACCTCATTGATGCTTTAAAAGCAACCAATAGTGAGCAAATTAAACTCAGCTTTATTTCACCCGTTCGTCCATTTACTCTTGTGCCAAATACGGACGAGATCGACTTTATCCAATTGATTACACCTGTTCGTACAAATTAGTTTTTATAGAGTATTAGAAATGAAACAGAGGCTGGGACCAAAAAGTCCTAGCCTCTTAATTGTCTTTTGGGAGTAGTTCTACCTTTGTATTCACTTCCTAGGCTATTGTTGATTTTTATAGAGTATGAGTATTAGGCTTTTGTCCCATACCCTTTTATGTTATACTAGGGTGACCATGAAAATGATTAAGGATAGGGATATGATTGTATACATCTTAGCGAATCCACTAGCGGGAAACGGGCAGGCTTTCGCAATCATTAAAGACATTCAGAAGACTTATCCACAAGTGCGGATAGAAAGTTATCTGACGCAAAGGAGAGATGATGAATACAGGCAAGTAAAAGAGATTTTGTCTGTCTTTCAGGAAAATTCTGACAGATTTTTGATTTTAGGTGGTGATGGCACCTTGTCTAAGGTGTTATCCGTTTGGCCGCGAGAGATTCCTTTTGCCTATTATCCAACCGGTTCAGGAAATGATTTTGCGCGTGCTACGGGGGTTAAAGACTGGAGACAGGTCATGGAGCACTTATTGGAGACAGCACCTGTGCCAATTTGTGTATTGGAAGTCCCAGATGGCGTGGTGGTCAATAGTCTTGATATTGGCTACCCAGCGCGTGTCATTGCACATTCAGAAAAATCTGCTGTTAAAAGATGGTTCAATCGGTTAAAAATCGGTAAGCTCACCTATATTTTCTTTGGGATTTTTGGGCTAGTGAATGCCTCACAGCTATCAGCCCTTGTCAAAACCAATGATCAGACAAGGGAACTGGAGCATCTCTTTTTCCTCTCCATTGCCAACAATACCTATTTTGGTGGTGGGATTATGATTTGGCCAGAAGCTCATATCACTAAGCCTCAAATGGATCTGGTGTATGTATCAGCGATTTCTATGAGCCAGCGTATTACGGCATTGTTAGACTTGATCTTGAAACGCCATAAGAGGTCTTCAGTGCTACATCATGTGACAGCAGAGAGAGTTTGTCTGCGCTTGCCACATGAAACGGTTGCTCAGGTAGATGGAGAATTACAGACAATTACAGAAGTAGCGATTACCTGTCAAACCCGCTATTACTATCTTGGAAAGGAATAATGATGTACGAATTAGGAAGTATCGTAGAGATGAAAAAACCTCATGCTTGTGTCATCAAATCAACCGGTAAAAAGGCAAATGCCTGGGAAGTCCTGCGCCTAGGGGCAGATATTAAAATCCGCTGCACCAATTGCAATCATCTGGTTATGATGGGGCGCCATGATTTTGACTATAAACTGAAAAAGATTATCTCGCAACCAGAAAAAGCTTAATTTTACGGTATTTTGAGCCTTTCTGCAACCCTTAGTTGCGCCTAGAAGTGCTGGTTTTTGTTGGTCAAAGAGAGTATCATCAAGAAAAAAGAGAAGGATGTGAAATGATGTCACAATTTTCGACACAACTTAGAGCCATACGTGTTGCCAAAAATCTCTCTCAAGATGCCTTGGCGGAGCAACTGTTTATTTCCCGCCAGTCTATCTCAAAATGGGAAAATGAAGATGCTACACCGGATCTGGAAAATTTGGTGAGGTTGGCAGAAGTTCTGGACGTTAGTCTAGATAAGTTGCTGCTGGGGAAAGAAACTGAAAAAGTAGTCTTTATAAAGGCAGATAATGATAAAGACGAGAGAACAGCTGTTTGGCAGCTCTTAGTATATTATTGGTGGTTACTTTTTCCTATCGGAGGATTTTTATTATGGTTTATCAAAGGTCTTGTAGACATTTTTAAATAGGCTTGTTATGAACAAGCTTTTTTTTTACTTTTCTGCTATAATAGGTGTGATTGAAATTTGAATGGAGAATAAGAGATGGCTTTAACAGCAGGTATCGTTGGCTTGCCAAACGTTGGAAAATCAACCCTATTTAATGCGATTACAAAAGCAGGAGCAGAGGCGGCAAACTACCCTTTTGCAACGATTGATCCCAATGTGGGAATGGTGGAAGTACCGGATGAGCGTTTGCAAAAATTAACGGAGTTGATTACCCCTAAAAAAACAGTTCCAACAACCTTTGAATTTACAGATATTGCAGGAATTGTCAAGGGAGCTTCTAAAGGGGAAGGGCTTGGAAATAAATTTTTGGCCAATATCCGTGAAGTAGACGCGATTGTCCATGTTGTCCGTGCCTTTGATGATGAAAATGTGATGCGGGAACAAGGACGTGAGTCAGCTTTTGTTGACCCAATGGCTGATATTGAAACGATTAACTTAGAATTGATTTTGGCTGACTTGGAGAGTGTTAACAAACGTTATGCCCGTGTTGAAAAAATGGCTCGCACTCAAAAAGATAAGGATTCAGTTGCAGAATTTACTGTCTTGCAGAAAATCAAACCTGTCTTAGAAGATGGAAAATCTGCTCGTACGATTGACTTTACAGAAGAAGAACAAAAAGTTGTAAAAGGCCTCTTTCTCCTTACAACAAAACCAGTTCTTTACGTGGCAAATGTCAGCGAAGATGAAGTCGCAGATCCAGATAGTATTGACTATGTACAGCAAATCCGTGAGTTTGCAGCGACAGAAAATGCAGAAGTCGTCGTCATTTCAGCGCGTGCCGAAGAAGAAATTTCTGAATTAGACGAAGCAGATAAGGCTGAATTTTTAGAAGCAATGGGTTTGACAGAGTCAGGTGTTGATCAGCTGACACGGGCAGCCTATCACTTACTCGGCTTAGGCACCTACTTTACTGCCGGTGAAAAAGAGGTGCGAGCTTGGACCTTTAAACGCGGTATCAAGGCACCACAGGCGGCTGGAATTATCCACTCAGACTTTGAAAAAGGCTTTATTCGTGCTGTGACCATGTCTTATGATGACTTGATGACCTACGGCAGCGAAAAAGCTGTCAAGGAAGCAGGGCGTCTGCGTGAGGAAGGAAAAGAGTATATCGTCCAAGACGGCGATATTATGGAGTTCCGCTTTAATGTATAAAGCGTGTTGAGAATAATAAAAAGGTTGGAGACAATTTTCCAGCCGTTTTAGTGTTTTGAAGGAGATGTCATGACAAAATTGATTGTAGGCTTGGGGAATCCTGGAGATCGCTATGAGGAGACCAAGCACAATGTTGGGTTTATGTTTATCGATCGAATTGCCAAAAAAGAAAATCTATCCTTTAGCCATGATAAGATTTTTCAAGCAGATATTGCGACAACCTTTATCAATAGTGAAAAAATCTATCTGGTCAAACCCACGACTTTTATGAATGAATCAGGAAAGGCTGTCCGTGCCCTCCTGACTTACTATGGACTTACCAAGGAAGATCTGGTCGTTATTTATGATGATTTGGATATGGCGGTCGGGAAGGTGCGTTTCCGTCAGAAAGGATCAGCAGGTGGTCACAATGGTATTAAAAGTATCATCAAACATCTTGGTAGTCAGGAATTTGAACGCATAAAAATTGGAATTGGTCGACCAAAGAATGGGATGACGGTTGTTCAGCATGTCTTGTCTCATTTTGATAAAGAAGATCGTATTGAGATTGAATTGACCTTGGAAAAACTTGACGACTTTGTCAAGGTTTATTTACAGGAAAATGACGCCGAAAAGATAATGAGAAAGTATAATAACTAGGATGAATATTCTTGAATTAATCAATCGTAATAAGCAAATTGATAGATGGCAGACTAGCTTAACCAAATCTGCTCGTCAACTGATCATGGGACTTTCTGGGACTATGAAGGCACTTGTCATGGCATCTGCCTTTGATAGTTTAGATGAAAAGTATCTGATTGTTACACCGACACAGAATGAAGCTGAAAAACTAAGTCAGGAACTCGCTAATATCTTGGGCAGTGATCATGTTTACAACTTTTTTACAGATGATAATCCTGTTGCAGAATTTCTCTTTGCTTCAAATGACCGTACCCAGTCCCGTTTAGAGAGTCTCAATTTTCTGATAGACAAGGAGAAAACAGGCATTGTCATAGCTAGTATGGCAGCTTGTCGGGTCTTGCTACCGAGTCCAAAGTCCTACCAGAAAGCGATGATAGAGCTTGCAGTTGGGGAAGAAATCGAAGTTGACAAACTTGTAAAGTTCTTGCAGCAAATCGGCTATAAAAAGGTTTCTCGTGTTTTAAATGCAGGCGAATTTAGTCAACGTGGAGATATTCTGGACATTGTTGAAATGACTAGCGGCTCTCCTTATCGCCTCGAATTTTTTGGAGATGAGATTGACAGTATTCGCCAGTTTGATATGGAAAGTCAACTCTCCATTGAAAATGTAGATAGTGTCTTGATCCGACCGGCTTCAGAGATGCTGGTATTTTCGGACGACTTTTTACGCGCTGAAAAGAAGTTGACAGATAGTTTACAGAAATTACAAGAATCGGAACAGATTTCCTATATCGAAGAAGTTCTCTCGGATGTCAGACAGTCCTACCGTCATCCAGATATTCGGAAATTTCTTTCCTATTTTTATGAAAAAGAATGGACCTTATTGGATTATCTGCCTGCTGGTGTGCCTATATTTTTTGATGACTTCCATAAGGTAGTTGACGCTCATGCACGTTTTGATAAGGAATGTGCTGAACTATTGACACAGGATTTACAGAATGCTAAATCATTGTCAAGCTTGAATTACTTTGCTTCGGTCTATCAATCCTTTAGAGCTTACAAACCTGCCACCTATTTTTCAGTCTTTCAAAAGGGATTAGGTAATCTGAAATTTGATGAGCTGTACCAATTTAATCAGCATTCTATGCAGGAATTTTTTAATCAGCTTCCCTTATTACAGGACGAATTGAGGCACTATGCCAAGTCCCAGTATACAGTCATCATTCAGGCAGAATCAGAATCTTCTTTACAACGTTTACAGAAAACGTTACAGGAGTATGGGAGAGACTTACCAGTTGTTCAAGCTCATCAGCTACAAATCGGTCAACAGCAGGTGACACTAGGTCAACTATCAACAGGTTTTCATTTCCTAGATGAAAAGATTGCCCTGATCACAGAGCATGAGATTTTCCATAAAAGGATTAAGCGAAAAGTTCGCCGAAGAAATAGTTCAAATGCCGAGCGCTTAAAAGATTATAGTGAGCTGGCTGTCGGGGATTATGTGGTTCATTCTATCCATGGTATTGGTCAGTATCTGGGGATTGAAACGATCGAAGTATCAGGTATCCATCGTGATTATTTGAGCATTCAATATCAAAATCATGACCGCATCTCTTTGCCGGTAGAGCAAATTGATGTGCTATCCAAGTATCTAGCGTCAGATGGTAAAAGGCCTAAACTCAGTAACTTAAACGATGGTCGTTTCCAACGAACCAAGAAAAAGGTCGCGAAGCAGGTCGAAGATATTGCAGATGATTTGATTCGTCTCTATGCCGAGCGTAGTCAATTAAAAGGGTTTGCCTTTTCACCTGATGATAAAAATCAAGCAGACTTTGATCAGCATTTTGCCTATGTGGAAACAGAAGACCAGCTCCGCTCTATTCAGGAAGTTAAAAAGGATATGGAAAAGGCTTCGCCAATGGATCGTTTGCTGGTAGGAGATGTTGGCTTTGGTAAGACGGAGGTTGCTATGCGTGCTGCTTTTAAGGCAGTCAATGACGGCAAGCAAGTTGCAATCCTAGTTCCGACAACTGTCTTGGCACAGCAGCATTTTGCCAATTTCCAAAGTCGTTTTGCAGAATTTCCTGTCAATGTTGATGTCATGAGTCGCTTCAAGACCAAGGTTGAGCAAGAAATGACACTTGAAAAACTAAAAAAAGGTCAGGTGGATATTATTATCGGAACTCATCGCCTGCTCTCAAAAGATGTCGAATTTGCCGACTTAGGTCTGTTAGTCATTGATGAGGAGCAACGATTTGGTGTCAAGCATAAGGAGCGCTTGAAAGAATTAAAAACGAAAATAGATGTACTAACCTTGACAGCAACGCCTATTCCAAGAACCCTACAAATGTCCATGCTAGGCATTCGTGATTTGTCAATCATTGAAACACCACCGACCAATCGTTATCCTGTTCAGACCTATGTGTTAGAAGTTAATCCGTCGATTATCCGCGATGCAATCTTGCGGGAAATGGATAGGGGTGGACAGGTTTACTATCTTTACAATAAGGTTGACACTATTGAACAAAAAGTTTCTGAATTACGTGAATTAGTACCAGAAGCAGAGATTGGCTATGCCCATGGTCAGATGTCGGAAATTCAATTGGAAAATACGCTGTTAGCCTTTATTGAAGGTGAATACGACGTATTAGTGACGACGACGATTATTGAAACAGGGGTCGATATTCCAAATGCCAATACCCTCTTTATTGAAAAAGCAGACCGTATGGGCTTGTCAACCCTCTATCAACTAAGAGGGCGTGTCGGTCGTTCCAATCGGATTGCTTATGCCTACCTGATGTACCAGCCAGACAAGAGTCTGACAGAGGTTGCTGAAAAGCGTCTTGAAGCGATTAAGGGATTCACAGAGCTGGGGTCTGGCTTTAAAATTGCTATGCAGGACTTATCCATCCGAGGAGCAGGGAATATTTTAGGCGCAGCCCAGAGTGGCTTTATCGATTCTGTCGGCTATGAACTCTATTCTAAACTATTGGAAGCTGCCATTCTTGAAAAACAGGGTAAACAGGCTAAACGCGATAAAAGCAATGCAGAAATCAATCTAGCTATCAATGCCTATTTGCCGAGCGACTATATTGATGATCAGCGTCAAAAAATTGAGATTTATAAACGCATCAAGCAGATTGACAATCGCACAGATTATGAAGAATTGCAAAATGAGTTAATGGATCGATTTGGGGAATACCCAGATGAGGTTGCCTATCTTCTTGAAATTGGGCTGTTGAAATCCTATTTTGATAACGTATTTGTTAAAAAGGTGGAGCGCAAACGAAATCAAGTGATGGTCAGTTTTGAAGAAATATCTGGTCAAATCTTTCTGATGCAGGATTACTTTGAAGCCCTATCTGCGACAGCTTTGAAAGCGAGTATTTCGGAAAACAAGGGACAGGTAGAAGTGATGTTCACTACTAGCCAGAAAAAAGACTATGAAATCATCGAAGAACTTTTTCATTTCGCTGAAAAAATGGTTGAAATAAAAGGACGGAATCGAATAGATTAGTTTGATGCAGGAGACTGAGACGTAGGGAGTGAAAGGACCATACCAAAGTCATTCAAACGACTATACAGTTTTAAAACCCAGCAAAAAGTGATACAATAGAAAAACGAGGTAAAAACATGAGACTAGATAAGTATTTAAAAGTGTCCCGAATTATCAAGCGTCGTACCGTTGCAAAAGAAGTAGCGGATAAGGGAAGAATCAAGGTAAATGGTATTTTAGCCAAATCATCAACGGACTTAAAAGAAAATGACCAGATTGAAATTCGGTTTGGAAACAAGTTGCTGATTGTCAAAGTGCTTGAAATGAAAGATAGTACCAAAAAAGAAGATGCGCTCAGCATGTATGAGATTATCAGCGAAACAAGGATTGAAGCAGATGAAAAAATCTAACGTTCTCCAAATCAATAACCAATACATCCAGGAAGAATTGCAAAAAAGTCAGGCTTACCGTCAGGAGAAAAAGCAGAAAAATCGCTTTATGGGTTCCATCTTAATTTTGGTTGTCTTTCTATTTGTCTTACCAACCTATAATTTGGTTGACAGTTACCAAAACCTACAAAAACGAGAGCAGCAATTGAGCGATTTGCAGGCCGAGTACAAAGAGTTGGAAAAGCAGCAAAGAATTGAATCTTCCTTGGTAAAAAAACTAGAAGATGAAGAATATGTAACCAAGTATATTCGAGCGAAACTTCAATATTCAAAGGATGGGGAATTTATTTATAATATCCCAGGATTATTACCACGATGACAGAAACTATTGTAGAAATTGTAGAAAAATTTTTAGCCTATTCTGATGAAAAATTGGAAGAACTGGCTGAAAAGAATCAAGCCTTAAAATTAGAAAGTAAAGATAGACACGAGTAGGAAGGAGGGAACATGAAAAAATACTTATTATGTCTGATTAGTCCAGTGTTCTTGGCAGCTGCACCGGTTGGAAGTACAGAAATTCCATTTGAACTGTCGGATCAAATGAACTATCAGTTGAATTATAAAGAGTATAGTACAGATTTTAAAACCCTTCCTTCTAATCCGAATGTTTATGAAGAAGTTGACAGTTACCTTGACAAAGAATTGACAACTCCTTTCAAAAAAATCAAGCCAAATCAATCCTTTTCGATCATTGCTGTTGATGTCAATAGTCAGAATCAATTGGTCTTCCAATTACAGGATAAGGGATATGTAATAGCAGATCAGACGCGTATCTATGATGATATTATCCTGACACGTCAAGACGTTTCAAAAAAGGCTTGGCTCAAGAAAAATGTTACTCTATACAGCAGTCCGATCGCTAATCAAGCCAAGAAATTAAGATTGGATCTCAAGCCTTACCAAGAAGTAACAGTATCAGAAGTTGCTGAAACTCCTCTCGGTTTTTTTGCGAAAATTGATTCTGGAGCTTGGGTTAATCTCAATGATTTATCTGAATCGGATAACCGTATCGAAGCTGTTCAGGATTTATTGATGGCAAAATACCAATCAAAGGATATAGCTGTCTATGTCAAGAAGTTGTTAACGGGAGAGACAGCAGGTGTCAACCAAGAGAACATGATGTATGCAGCGAGTGTGACGAAACTTCCTACATTATACTACGTTCAGGAAAATATCAATCATAAGAATATTAGCTTGACAGATAGTGTAAAGTACGTCAAAGAAACAGAGGATTTTGACGGGGCCTACGAACCTGAGGGAAGTGGTTCTCTTGATAAGACACCAGACAATCAGAAGTATAGAATTGATGATTTAATCAATCATACGGCTAAGGAATCAGATAATGTGGCAAGCAATCTCCTCGGCTATTACGCAGCTGATAAGTTCGACAAGCAGTTCTACCAAGAAACAACCAGAATTGTGGGGCGAAAGTGGGATATGGTATCGCGCATGGCTTCTGCTGAAATGGCAGGTTTGATGATGGAGGCGATCTATCGTCAAGATGGCTATGTGCTAGAAAGCCTTTCTGCTACCAATTTTGATGACCAGCGGATTGCAAGGGATATAGATGTCAAGGTTGCCCACAAAATTGGTGACGCCTATGATTTCAAGCATGATGTGGCTATTGTCTATGCCAAAGAACCGTTTGTTCTGTCGATCTTTACAGATCATAAGACCTATGACGATATTTCACAGATTGCAAATGACGTATATGGAATTTTAAAATAATGGAAGAAAAATTTTTAAAAGTGGCACAAAAAAGTCACTTTTTTGATAAGCATGAGGCAGTTCTTATCGCAGTTTCTGGTGGGAAAGATTCGATGAATCTACTGCATCTCCTCTATCACTATCAAGATATCCTCGGCATCCGAATTGGTGTTGCTCATGTCAATCATCAGCAGCGACAAGAAGCGCTTGTAGAAGAAGCCTACATCAAAGAATGGACGCATAAACGGGGACTTCCTTGCTATGTTTCTTATTTTAAAGGAAGATTTTCTGAAGAAGCAGCTCGTAGGATGCGGTATCATTTTTTTGCAGAAGTGATGGAGAAGCACCAGTATACGGCCTTGGTCACAGCTCATCATGCTGATGATCAGGCAGAAACGATTTTGATGCGTTTGATTCGAGGAAGTCGCTTAGCCCACTTGGTAGGAATGAAGCCTGTTCAACCCTTTGCAAGAGGAGAATTGATCCGTCCCCTCCTATCTTTTCGGAAGAATGAACTGATGGATATAACTCACTTTGAAGATGAAAGCAATGATTCTCCAGCTTATTTTAGAAATCGTATCCGCAATGACTATCTTCCTTTACTCACTAATGAAAATCCCCAATTGGTATCTGCCTTATTACATCTGGGAAAAGAGTCAGACTATCTTCATCAGGCTTTTAGGGAATTGACCAGCCATATTGACATACAGAATCTGTCTGAATTTCAAGCACAGACAGCTGCTGTTCGGTATTTTTTGTTGCAACAGTATCTGGAAGAATTTCCAGAACTGCATCTGACACGGGAGCAATTTCAACAGATACTGGGGATTCTTGAAACCAAGGCCAATTATCAACACTATTTAAAAGAAGGCTACTACCTTATAAAAGATTATCAGACTTTTGCTATTACAAAAATACAACCTAAGACGGATAGGCAAGAAGAGCAATACGTGATAGAATCAGAAGACGCTTTTCAATATGGTCAATTCATTTTTTCATTAAATGTACCACTGGATCAACCAGATCAGGTTCTCTATCTTCAAGCGAAGCAGCCGATTATCCTGCGGAGGAGAAAGGCTGGCGACAGCATCTTACTTCATTCAGTCAATAAGAAGATACGGCGGTATTTTATTGATCAAAAAATCCCTCAAATATTGAGAGATGAGGCTGTTGTGATTGAACAGGCTGGAAAAATTTATGGAATTGCGAATATGGTTGCCAGTGATTTGAGTAAATCAATAAAAAATGATATAATCAAAGCTACATTATATATAAAAATGAAAGCGTGAATGGAGCATGTTGGAAAAAGATATCAAAAAGGTCCTTATTTCAGAAGAAGAAATTGTTGCAAAAAGCAAGGAATTAGGGAAGATTTTAACAGAAGATTATGCTGGGAAAAACCCTTTATTGGTCGGTATTTTAAAAGGTTCTATTCCTTTTATGGCAGAACTTGTAAAACATATCGACACTTATATCGAAATGGACTTTATGGTTGTATCTAGCTACCATGGGGGTACTGAAAGTAGTGGTACCGTCAAAATTATCAAGGACTTGGATACAGACGTTGCAGGTCGTGATGTCCTCCTTATCGAAGATATTATTGACACAGGGCGTACGTTGAAAAAATTGAAGGAATTATTTGCTTTACGCCAAGCAGCTTCTATTAAAATTGCTACCCTCCTTGATAAACCAGAAGGTCGTGTAGTAGAGATTGAATCAGACTATACTTGCTTTACCATTCCTAATGAATTTGTTGTAGGATTTGGTCTAGATTATGATGAAAATTACCGCAATATTCCTTATGTAGGAGTATTGAAAGAGGAAGTTTATTCAAATTAGAAAAAGGTTACTATATTATTTATGAATAATCAAAACAATAAAGGATTTATCCGAAATCCTTTTCTCCTTATTTTAATTATTGCTACTTTAGTTACAGCTTATCAATTTTTTAAAGCAGGTAGTCAAGTTTCAACTCATGAGATTAGCTATTCACAAGTTGTGACAGAATTGAAAGACGGTAACGTGACAGATGTTACCTATCAACCAAATGGTAGTGTCGTTGAAATTTCAGGAACCTATAAAAATCCAAAAGTTGCAGAAAGCAAGGTTGCAGAATCCATTAAGTTGTTCCAAATTTCTGATAAGACG
Source organism: Streptococcus acidominimus (assembly GCF_001921825.1). Lineage (GTDB taxonomy): Bacteria > Bacillota > Bacilli > Lactobacillales > Streptococcaceae > Streptococcus > Streptococcus acidominimus. Next base: position 3,924 of record NZ_MSJL01000026.1, on the reverse strand, counting down.
AGCTATCAAAAATTTACCTCTACCATGTTGCCTGCTGATGCAGCAATAGAGGATTTACAGACATTGGCTAAGGAACATGATGTAAAAGTAACGGTAAAGCCAGAAAGTTCCAATAGCTTATGGCTAACCATTTTCATTAATATTTTCCCCTTGATTCTCTTTGGTATTTTCTTTATCATGATGATGAACCAAGGTGGAGGTGGTGCACGAGGTGCCATGAACTTTGGTCGCAACAAGGCAAAGGCATTGGAAAAGAGCAATGTGAAAGTTCGTTTTTCTGATGTAGCTGGCGCAGAGGAGGAAAAGCAAGAATTAGTAGAAGTTGTTGAATTTTTGAAAGATCCAAAACGCTTCACTAAATTAGGGGCGCGCATCCCCGCTGGTGTACTTCTTGAGGGGCCTCCGGGAACAGGTAAAACGCTTCTTGCAAAAGCTGTTGCTGGAGAAGCAGGAGTCCCATTCTTTAGTATCTCTGGTTCTGACTTTGTAGAAATGTTTGTTGGGGTCGGTGCTAGTCGGGTTCGTTCACTCTTTGAAGATGCTAAAAAAGCAGCCCCAGCCATTATCTTTATTGATGAAATTGATGCTGTTGGTCGCCAGCGTGGTGTCGGCATGGGTGGCGGAAATGATGAACGCGAGCAAACTCTTAACCAACTTTTGATTGAAATGGACGGTTTTGCTGGAAATGAAGGAATTATCGTGATTGCAGCAACCAACCGTAGTGATGTCTTAGACCCAGCCCTTCTTCGTCCAGGACGTTTTGACCGCAAAGTCTTAGTTGGCCGACCAGATGTAAAAGGTCGCGAAGCTATTTTGAAAGTTCATGCTAAAAACAAACCGTTGGCGGATGATGTTGATTTGAAATTAGTTGCGCAGCAAACACCAGGCTTTGTTGGTGCGGATCTAGAAAATGTCTTGAATGAAGCAGCTCTTGTGGCAGCTCGTCAGAACAAAGCGGCGATTGATGCTTCTGATATTGATGAAGCAGAAGATCGTGTCATTGCGGGTCCGTCTAAGAAGGATCGTCAGATTTCAAAACGTGAACGGGAAATGGTGGCCTATCATGAAGCAGGGCATACTATCGTAGGACTTGTTCTTTCAAATGCACGTGAGGTTCATAAAGTAACCATTGTTCCTCGTGGTCGTGCAGGTGGCTATATGATTGCTTTGCCAAAAGAAGATCAAATGCTTCTATCTAAGGAAGATATGAAAGAGCAGTTGGCAGGACTTATGGGTGGTCGCGTGGCAGAAGAAATTATTTTCAATGCTCAAACGACTGGAGCAGCCAATGACTTTGAACAAGCAACTCAGATGGCACGGGCGATGGTTGCGGAATATGGAATGAGTGACAAGATGGGACCAATGCAGTATGAAGGAAATCATGCAATGTTTGGTGGCTATACTACTCAAAAACATATTTCAGAGCAAACTGCTTATGAATTGGATAATGAAGTTCGCAATTTATTGAATGAGGCGCGTGATAGAGCGGCTGAAATCATCCAATCAAATCGCGAAACGCATAAACTGATTGCAGAAGCCCTGTTGAAATATGAAACATTGGACAGCGTTCAAATCAAATCACTCTATGAGACGGGTCAAATGCCAACAGATTCTGAACACCATGATGAAGATGATGTCCATCCGCTTTCATACGATGAAATAAAAGAAAAAATGCAAGATGATAAATAGGAAATGAAATGGGGACTAGTCAAGATTTCAAAGTCTTGATTGTCCTTACTTCCTCATTTCTAGGTTCAGCGATCAATGGTCACTTTCTTGACTGATTGATAGTTGCATCAAATTGTAATATGTAAGGAGGTCGGACACTTTTGTTCGGACCTTTTTTCTTTCCACCTATTGAAAATTAAAGCAACATATATCATGAAATTATAGTTAAAAAATAAAATTTTAAAAAAGTGTAAAAAGTACTTGACAAAATAAATCGGGGGGGGGTTATAATGATTACATGCAGGGAAGCTTGCAAAAATCAATAAAGAATATTATAAAGGAGATATAGAACAATGAAGAAAGTTTTATATACGACATTAGCTGGTGTAGCACTTTTGGGTGCAGTTGCACCTTTGGCAACAACCGTATCTGCTTATGATAATGTTACACAAGGTGTGGCAAATGCAGGTAAAGTGGGTTCAAAAGAATATGCTGCTGCTCTTGGTGAACTTCAAGTCCTTGAAAATCATTTTACTCAAGCAGGTCAAAATAAAGTAGGAGCAGAAATTTCACTTGAACGTGCACAAGCTGCATTGGTTGCTGCGCAAGCTGACTATCAAGCGAAAGTTGATGCTGCTAAAAACGCACTTGATACTGTTCGTGCAGAACGTGCGAATGCAATGGCAATTGCAACTTCTGCTACAGGCGGACCTTCTTTTACTTACAATGGAACACCAGTAGTATTTACTGGAGAAGTGGCATCAGCTCGTGTAGAACTTGTAGAAGCTACATTTAATCCAGCAGAAATTGCTGCTGAAGCTGCCTTTAATGCTGCAGTAGCAGCTACTGAAGCAGTAGAAGCTGCAAAAGCTAGTGTTGCAACTGAAGAAGCTAATGTTGCTAATGCAACAGCTGCCTACAATGATGCTCGCGCTGCATATGAAGCACAATTTGCAAAAGTAGAAGCACTCTACAATACCTTCCGTGCAAATGACCCTAATGCTGCCGCTGAGGTTGAAGCACCTAAAAAAGCTGAAGAAAATTCTTCTAATACGCAAAACTCAACTGGAACTGCTTCAGATAAAGGAACAAGTGCTCCTAAATCTGTAAAAGTTGTAGATACAGCTAAGGGAGAAAAAACATTACCAAAAACAAGTGCTGTAAAGTAATCGCGAAAGCGAAAAAGTATCACTAGAGTCGCTTGGCTCTAGTGTATTTTTATGGAGGAAAGGTATCATGAGAAAGAAAAGCGCTCAAACCAAAAAATGGATAGGAATAGGAGCAAGCCTATTTGTTGCTCTGCTTGCAGTATTTTTTACACTCACATTCTTCAATAGGCAAGAGGAAAGTCGACAGGTTAGTCCAAGCATTAGTTCAAGCATTCGTCAGACATCATCAACTGCTGCTCCTTATCAAGTATCAATAGAAGAAAAAGAATATCTGACACAGCGTTTTGCTCCATTTTTGGAAGTTAATGCGGAGACAATTGCCTACGTATATGCGCCAGGAACGAAATTAGATGAACCAGTTGTGCAGACGACAGATAATGCGACTTACTTAGATAAAACCTTTGATGGCAATCATGAACCATACATGGGGACTGTTTTCATGGATACTGATAATAGAAAAGATTTCCAAGATCAACTGACTTGGTTGTTTGGGCATGCACGAGGTAGTCAGGTTCCAGATAATCGTATGTTTAATGATGTGAATTTTTACGATGACCAACATTATTTTGATACTCATCCTTATGTCGTTATTGAGACACCTGAACGTAAATATTACTATGAAGCAGCATTTTTAATCATTGTCCCAGAAAATACCGCCTTTTATAGAACGAAATTTGCAAGTAATGATGAATTTAAAGCACAGTTGGAAGCAGTCTCAAAGGATGCAGCGACTAGAAATAGTACGATAAAGATTAACGCTGACGATAGATACTTGGTCTTATCTACTTGTCGAGAAGAGGATGAGACGATTCGTTCAAACCTCTATCTTCGTCAAATTCCCGATAAAGAATTGATAGAGTTTTTAGCAAATCACGGCAATGATTTGGGATATGTCGCTACTAGATAATCATCCCAATCATGCAACCATTTTACAGCCGTTGAAAAAAGAAAGAAAAAATTAAAAAATTTCAAAAAAAGTTGAAAAAGTTATTGACAAAGATTAGTTGAGGTGATATACTGATATAGTTGTCGCTTGAGAGAGCGGACAAGACCTTTGAAAATTAAAGAAGACGAACCAAACGTGCAG
>NZ_MSJL01000025.1 GCF_001921825.1 Streptococcus acidominimus | reverse complement strand
GATAGTCTAGGTGAGGACGACCGCCACGACTGATGACTTTATCTTTACGACTGAATAACTCTGACAACAAAGGAAGAAAGATATTCCAATCCATAACGGCATCCAAACGTTCTAAGGGATTGCCTTTTTCTGATAGTTTTGACAAGATTTTTTCATCGTCTGTGAATAAATGCATGACAGCTCTCCTCATTACTTTTTATTCTATTATCTCATTTTGGGGAAATTTAGGAAGTTTTTAGAGGTCCCCTCATTTTGTTTATCTTTTATTACTTCGTTAACTCGTCTTGTGTAATTGAACTCGGGCTACGAGCTGTGTAAAAGAGAGCGATAACTGTTTCAGTTTTAGCTGATGATGGTTCTTTAGGAAATAGGCTCAAAACCTCCACAGGAGCTTTTTACTCAGCAAGGTGAATGAACGACGTCAGAATTTGATTTTTGACGAGTATGAAGAACACGAAACGACTATAAAAAGAGAGCGGATAAGCCCGATCTTGAAATGGGCTTATCCGCTCTTCTTTTTGTTGTTACATAAGTAATAGTTGATGACTATCAAGCTACAAAGACCTCGTCCGAACTCAATTCTCAAGAGCTTCGTGACATAGGATGAAAAGGTTACTGGGCTTCCAGGGCTGCAACAAGGTCTGTTGCGAATTTTTCGAGATGGGCAATGTCGTCTTCTTCAGCTGCCAAGTCAACCTTGACATTTTCCGCTCCCTTGGTTGCACCGCGTGACGCCAACATAAGGTCAAAGTCGTCAACGGATTTACAGAAGTCTTCATAGAAGGTATCACCTGACCCGCAGACACCGTAGATTTTTCCGGTCAAGTCGTAGTCAGCTAGGTCTGAATAGAAATCAACGATTTCATCAGGTAATTCCCCATCTCCACCGTAAGAATAGGTATAGGTCGCCACGATAATGATATCTGCGTCTAAAATTTCTTCGGTTTCGACAGTCGTACATTCATCATTGTGCACTTCAAGACCGAGTTCCTCGAGTTTCGTCGCAACAATATCGGCAATCTCTTCGGTATTGCCTGTCATACTAGCGTAGACAATTTTTGCCAGTGCCATAAGTTCCTCCAAAAATAATGATAGCCCTAGTATACCACATTCTCTAAATTTTCAAAAGCGCCACTTTTATGATAGAATGAAAAAAGGAGTGTGTAGTATGTTAGAGATGATTTTAGAAAAAATAAAAGAATATCAGACTATTCTGATTCACCGCCACATGCGGCCTGATCCAGATGCCTTAGGCAGTCAGGTAGGCTTACAAGCCTTGTTACAAAAAAACTTCCCTGAAAAGACCATTAAGGTGACAGGCTATACAGAGCCTAACCTTGCCTGGCTAGCACAGATGGAGACAGTTGAAGATAGTGAATATCAGGGAGCCTTGGTCATTGTGACAGATACCGCCAATCAAGCGCGAATTGATGACCAGCGATACAGGCAGGGAGATTTTCTGATCAAGATAGACCATCATCCTAATGATGAGGTCTACGGTGACCTTTCTTGGGTGGATACCAAGGCGAGTTCATGCAGCGAGATGATTGCGCATTTTGCCTTGGAACTGGGCTTGGAAATAGATAGCGACATTGCCTATCTCTTATATGCTGGTATTGTGGGAGATACAGGACGTTTTCTCTATCCTGCAACCTCTGCCAAGACCTTTGAAATTGTAGCTAAACTTCGCCAGTATGATTTTGATTTTGCAGGTCTTTCACGCCAGATGGATTCGGTGGATTATAGTGTTGCAAAGCTTATTGGCTATGTCTATGACCATTTAGAAGTAGATGAAAATGGTGCTGCGCGTGTGGTCTTGAACCAAGCCCTGCTCAAAGAATACGGTATCGGAGACGCTGATACAGCCTTTATCGTAGGAGTACCGGGGCGTATCAATACCATTAAAAATTGGGGTGTCTTTGTGGAACAGGCAGATGGTTCCTATCGGGTGCGCTTGCGGAGTAAGTTTCTTCCGATCAATGAGATTGCGAAACGTCATCATGGAGGCGGTCATCCATTAGCCAGTGGGGCAAATTCCTATTCCTTGGAAGAAAATGAAGAAATCTATCGCGAGTTACAGCAGGTAGTAGCAGATGCAAGCAAGTAGTCGCTGCATTCGCCTTATGGGGACGCTGATTGAGGTCAAAATCTGGCATCAGGAGCCCGAACATATTTTAGACCAAGTAGAAGCGCTTCTATATCTTTATAAGGAGCGTTTTTCAGCCAATGATTTGACCTCTGAACTCATGGAAGTTAATCTCAATGCAGGGGTGCAGGCAGTGCCGGTGGCAGCTGACTTGTTTGACTTGATTGCGCTTGGAAAGCACCACAGTTGCGCTCCCCACAGTCGACTGAATATCACGATTGGTCCCTTGGTTCAAGCCTGGCGGATTGGCTTTACAGATGCGCGCGTGCCTAGTCAGGAGGAGATTGAGGAAAAACGAGCTTTGATCAATCCCTGGGATATTGAATTAGATGAAGATGAGCAGTCTATCTATCTCAAAAAAGAAGGGATGGCGATTGATCTTGGTGCCCTTGCTAAGGGCTATGTTGCGGATCGTATTGTTGAACACTTAGAGAGGATGGGAGTGTCAAGCGGTCTTATCAATCTTGGTGGAAATGTGCGAACCTTTGGTAACGCCCATCATCATGCAGATGGATTGTGGCGAATCGGTCTTCAAGATCCAAAACTTCCCCGCGGAAACAATCTTGTGCTGTTAAAACAGGCTGTAGGATCGGTCGTGACATCGGGCATCTATGAGCGGACGTTGACCTATGAGGGAAAGACCTATCACCATATCCTTGATCGTCAGACGGGCTACCCTGTTGCCAGCGATCTAGCTAGTTTGACCATTGTTTCTAAGGAATCAATCGATGGCGAAATATGGACGACCCGTTTGTTTGGTAGTGCTCTTCAGGATATCTATCAAGGAGTGGTAGGAGAAGCAGGGCTAGAAGCCATTATCATTACAAAGGACGATCGAGTGATGATCACACCGGGCTTACAGGGCTGTATCCTGTTGCGAGACAAGGAGCAGACCAAGGAAGTCAGCTATCAAGTGAGGGACAGGCTGGATACGAGATACTTGGAGACAGACACAGATGCCGGAGCCTCCCAAGGAGCTTTTGGAGCTAAGATGCCGACAGATGCTAGTTCAGGAGCCTCTATTCAGTAAAAAAAATGATAGTAAGTCTTGCTAAGGTAAGGAAAGTATGATAGACTATATAAGTATTATCTATGGCTCGGAAAGAGATCATGGCAGAAAGGAATTTTAAAATGAAAAAAGATATCCATCCAGAATATCGCACTGTTGTCTTCATGGACACGACTACTGGCTACAAGTTCCTTAGCGGTTCTACAAAGAACTCTAAAGAAACTATCGAATTTGAAGGTGAAACATACCCATTGATTCGTGTGGAAATTTCATCAGACTCACACCCATTCTACACTGGACGTCAAAAATTCACTCAAGCAGATGGACGTGTGGATCGTTTCAACAAAAAATACGGTCTCAAATAATCAACCGCATTTATTACTTAAGAACGTTGGTACAAAGCCATTTCCAAGATTTTGGAAGTGGTTTTTTGGTACTTTGATTGCCAAAATGATTGCCATATTTCTAAAAACTCATATACTGAGCAAATTTTTGAGCTGTTTCTTCCTTGGCTTGTTCAGAGACATGAGCGTAGATATTCATTGTAGTTTTAATATCTTCATGCCCTAATCTCTCTTGAACTTCTTTAATGGTAGCACCAGCTTCAAAAAGCAAACTACAGTGAGTATGCCTGAAACCATGAGGGGTTATCTTTTTCAAGTTGTATTTGTTTAGAATCGTACGCAAATGATAATTGATGAAATCAAAGCTATGAGGTGTGCCGTCTAATTTCGTAAATAGTAAATCTTCATCTTTTAATCTTTTTGGAAAGATTTCTTTTTGCTTTTTCAGTTTCCACTTTTTCAAAGATTGCACTGTAACAGAGTCAAGAGCAATTACTCGCTTGCTTTTCCTTGTCTTAGGAGTTTGGAAAATCATCTGATTATTTTCTCCATAAACTATGGTCTGGTTAACTGATAATGATGAGTGTGATATATCAGTATCTTTCCATCGTAAAGCCATGAGTTCACTCTTCCTTAAGCCAGTATAGGCTAATAAGCGAAAAATGACAGCCAGCTCTTCATCTTCTTTTTGAGTACATTCTAAAAACTCTTGTAGTTCAGTTTTATTGTAAAAATTTCTCTCTTTATTTTCCTCCTCATCAATGATAGCCTTCCTTCTAGGTTTGATTATTTTCTTCATGGGATTATCTGTAATGTAGCCCTGATTTATAGCATAATCAAGTATGCTTTTTGTCATTCCCATGAAATTAGCATACTTCACGTATCCATCAAACCATTTATTAATTTGCTGTTGACAGAATTGTACTGAAATCTTATCTACCAAGTACTTACCAAAGATAGGGAGAATGTGTAGCTCTGCCTGTGCTTTTTGTCTGACGAAGGTGCTTTCTTTTACAGTATTTCTATAATGAGCTAGCCATAATTCATAAACATCTTCAAATTTAATTCTTTTGGGAGAATCTTCTAAGCCTAACTCTTTTACCTTTAGCAGTAGTTGGCTTTCTGCTAGCCTTGCTTCTTTAGCTGTCTTAAATCCACGTTTACAAGCTTTTTTAGGCTTGCCAGTTCTCTCATCAATCCCCATGTAGGCATGATACATATAGCGAACTGAGCCATCTTTTAAAGTGTATTTTTTAATCATTGTGTATTCCTTTCTTTGTGCTTGTCGGCATATAAAAGGAATAGGTATATTTTTTTTTGGGGGGGGGCTATAAGGGGAAATTAATATCTAGTTTAAAGTTCTTTTCGAAGTAGTCATTATTATCTAGGAGATAGGCTTGTATTTGCTGACTAATCGATGTCCTAAACTCAATGTTTATAGATTCAAAAATCTCTTTAGCTAGTAAATCTCCATTCGGGAAAAAGAGTTCTAGCTTAATACATTTATCATCAAGAGAGGTACCATCATTTTTAATTAGATTGTAACCTAGTGTCTCTACTCCAGTCAATTCAATAGTATGAAGTTCTTTTCCATATTTATTAACATTGATGAAACATTTTGATAGATTATAAATCTCATTAGACACTACTTGTTCAGTGGTATTTCTTACGACTTCTGTAGTTTCAAACTCTTCTTCTGTGAGCTGAAAATAGTTAAATGAAAAATCATAAGGGATATAGGAGAAGAACTCATTAGGGGTTACTTTAAGAGCATTGCACAATATGTTAACAACTTCCATACTAATTTTGTCTGTACTATTGTTAGCGATTTTATTAATTGTCGAGCGAGCTATACCAGTCTCATTAGATAAGTGTAAAACTTTTATGCTCCGTTCGGCTAAAAGTTTTTTCAAATTATTTTTAATCATTTATTATTCCTCCATGTTAAATTGTATTGTAAAGAACTCATTTTGTCAACAATATAAACAAAAAACATTTTTTTGGACAAAATCTATTGACTTGTAAAAACAAATATTGTAAAATAAATTCACTTTTTGAAGTCTTAGAGATACAAAAAGTGATTTTTAAGAAAGGAGATTTAAATGGAGAATAACTTTAGATTGCTGTTGGCACAACAAAAGAAGACCATTTCTGACATTCATAGGCAAACAGGTATTTCACGAACTACCTTAGTTTCTCTATATTATGAGAAAGATGTAGATATTCGTTTTTCTACACTAAAGAAGATTGCAGAATGTTTAGATATATCGATTAACGACTTAGTTTGTTGATTATTCAGTTATAGAAATGGAGGTGGAATAATGGAAAGTTTCTTACTGAAAATGCTAGTCAAGAACTAGTCAAGGGGATTCTAGAAATGGCAGATAAAATAGCTACACAGAAGCTAGAAGCTTTACAGCGAAAACCGATTAAACAAAAAGAGCTCATGGAGCTCTATGGGTTTGATTACAAATACTTAAATAAACTCAAAGCCTTGGGCTTACGTGGTAGGCGACAAGGCAAAGCTATCTATTATGACTTAAAAGATGTAGATAGCATATTAGAGCACTTAAAGCAGTAAAAGTCTTGTCGGCATATAGAAGGAGTGCTCAATTCATGGAAGGGGATGGTATTAATGTGAAATTAGTAAATTATCAGCGTGCAAAAAAGAGCTAGTTAAACTAACTCTTTTGTATATGAGTAAGAAAAACTACTTGATTCCTGACTCCAATGTAGTTCTCTTACTCCATTATAACATTAATTGTTAAAATTAAGGAGTATTGCATGAAAAATAAATAATTTGAATAGCTTTAATATGCTTTGTTAAAGATAAGATAAGAGGATTTATCATTTTGTGATGGAATGGTTAGTGAAATAGAAAAGGGGGAAGTGATGTACCTTAGCGAAGAGAAAGAGACACTTATACGATATGATGAGTTAGATAAGTGCTGGTACTTTGAAAGTAATGTTCGCAAACATATCAATAAGATTTTGAAATTGGAATCATATTTTGAAACGATTACCAAAGAGGTAGAAGGAGGTAAGATAATCTCTGTATCAGCAAAGTTATCTGACCTTGATAATTATTCTGTGCATCCTTTTGTGAGAATTAAGAGGAAGCTATCTCAGAGTGAGAAGACTAGATTGACTAGGCATTTTCAGTCAGAAAATAGTCAAAAATGTCCAGAAAATAGGACAAAATTTAAAACAATAAACATTCAGTGATAGTTTGTTAGAACTGTAGTCTTATTGTAAAAATCAGCCAAATAATTGCATTATGTTTACATTAAGCAGAGAAAGTGAGATGGAAATGAGGAAAGAGATTATTTCTTCATTTCCATCTTATCTAGAGAATATTGTTTCAATTAATAAAGGAGGTATTATTTATAATGGGAAATCGTAGAATGATGAGCAAGACAGTTACACAGACACAGCGTTTTTTAACGTTACCGCTTGAAGCACAGGCTTTCTATTTTCATATGTTGCAAAATACAGATGATGATGGAGTATGTGAGGCATATATGATATTAAGGTTGACAGGTTTAACGGAAGATATTCTAGATATACTGGAAGAGGCAGAACTTGTAAAACAATTAAATGATGAATTAGTTTATCATATAACTGATTTCCATGAGCAGAATTACATAGATATGCGTAGGTATAACGAATCTAAATATGTAGGACTTTTATATGAATACGATATATTAACAACTAAAGAATATCATGACCTATCTTAAACAGATGTGGCAGGGCAGTCACAGGTCATTGACATGTCCAAGTTAAGGTAATATAAATTAATACAATATAAATCAAACTAGGGTAAGCTAATCAAAATACGATAAAAACTACACTTAATAAATACCTACAAATGCTTTGTAGTTTATCCTATAACGATTTCATATTGTTTGGCATATATACTAGGTGTTTTGACTTTGTAGTTTCATATTCAAATCTCCCATATAACATAGAGATTTTTTAGTGTTGCAATCATTGGAACTAAACTACAATAGTCTATAGATTAAAATACCACTTGATGTCAAAAATCAAGTGGTATTTTTCACTCTTCAAGTAAATCAATAATCGCCTGTAGTTTCTTTTCCTGTTGATTTTTAGGAAGCTTAGCTACAGCCCTAATAAGTTTTTGGATGGTGTTACTATCAGCTTTTATATCAAAATTAAAAAATTCGCTGTAGGTCACATCTAAAGCCTCTAAGAGCTGTTCCAAGGTTTCTAAACGTGCTGAGTGCCTGTAGTTCTCCAATTTATTAACATACTTTATATCAAGTTGTGAGGCTTCTGACAATGCCTCTTGTGTCAATCCTTTTTCCTTACGTAACTCTTTAACTCTATCAGCTACAAAAATAGCCAGTGATTCATTATTATTCATTTTAATTATCCTTTTCAATTCAGAATATCATTTAGAGTCTCTAACTTGTACGTATAAAACAAGAACTTTTTAATAATATAGTTCCATTTTTAGAACGTTTTTGATATAATTTAATTATTAAAGAGTAATTATTTTTTTATACATTTGTTTGCTTAGGTAGCCATAAATTAATAGGAGATAAAGCTACTAATATCTTGATATTTCAAAACATCTAATGTATAGATTAATAATGCGTTTTATAGGAGGGAAAATATGCCACTTATTGACTTAGTAAAATACAATGGAAATCCAAACGTATTAGCATGGAAATACCCAAATGATGAACTGAGTACCTTTACACAACTGATTGTAAATGAATTTCAAGAAGCAGTATTAGTTAAAGAAGGTAAGATAGCTGATATTTTTCCTGCTGGACGATACACTCTTGATACCGCTAATATTCCTATCCTAAACAATATCGTTAATCTTCCTTTTGATGGGGAATCTCCTTTTACTGCGGAAGTATGGTATATCAACAAAGCCTATTGTCTTGATATAAAATGGGGAACACCTACACCAATACAGTTACAAGCCCCAGGTTTTGGAATATTTGTACCTGTTAGAGCTCACGGAACTTTCGGAATTAAAGTAACCAATTCAGAAATTTTCTTAAAAAATCTAGTTGGAACACTGCCTAATTTGGATACTATGGCTATTACAAATTTCTTTAAAGGTCTATATGTCACTAAAGTAAAGGATGCTATTTCTTCCTACTTGGTAAAAAAGAATGTTGGAATTTTAGAAATCAATGCCCATCTAAATGACCTTTCAAACTTTCTAGCTAATGAGTTACAACCTTTCTTCCAACAGTATGGTGTTAGTTTAATTAACTTCTACATAAATGATATTAGTGTTCCTGAAGATGATGAAGGGGTTAAACAATTAAAACTAGCACTTTCAAAACGAGCTGAAATGGATATTATTGGCTATAACTACCAGCAGGAAAGAACATTTGATGCCTTGGAGGGAGCAACGAAAAATTCAGGCTCTGATGCTTCCTCAGTGCTTGGGGCTGGTTTGGGTATGGCAATGGGGGTAGGTTTAGGTGGAAATCTTGCAAATAGTTTTTCTATATTAGCACAAGAATTGAACCCTCAGAATCTTACTCAGCAACAAGGAAATTCTTGTATCAAGTGTCACGCACACCTACAGGAAAATGCTAAATTCTGTTCCGAATGTGGACAAAAACAGGAATTGTCGTGTCCTCAATGTCAGCTTAAAGTTGAGTTGGGAATGAAATTTTGCTCTAATTGTGGACAAAAGTTAGGAGAATAGAAAATGTTAGATAATTTTAAAAATGCATCCTCAAAGATAAAAAACGAAAACGTCTTCTCACGTGCATTCCAACAGCCTAAAGATATATTTGAAAACGATAAATTACTCCAAGCTGAGAAAAGATTACAAAAATTTATGGAATCAACCTACAATGGTTATTTCCCGTTCTTGGTAGGACTTCTGCCGATAATGTACTCATTTTTTAGTCTTTATGGCTATATTAATGGGTATGGAGCTTTTTCTTTGATATTTGCCATCATTCTTGCTCTCATTGGATTTGGAGTATATTATATTGGTTTCATGCGACTACCGCAGTATAAACGATTTCCATTATACCTATCAGCTATTGCCGATAGTAAAAATGGCTCTCTAGATAAAATTACAAATACTGTAGGTTTTCCTTATGAAATAGTTGTCGCTGATATTGAATTTCTTATTCAAAAAAATATTCTAGAAAAAACCTATATCAATCATTCTAAGAGAGTAATAACATCTACTCTAATAGGGGAGGTTGTTTCAAAATCTACTGCCACCCAAAAGTGTTCCAACTGTGGAGCAACCGTTACCTTTTTAGGACAGTCAACAGAATGTGAGTATTGTGGAAGTACTGTTTATAAATAATAAAATATATAGAAAGGCGAGGAGCATGGATTATGAAGCCTAATAAACACCATATTCTTCCTCTAACATTAATTTTTGTAGGTATTCTACTAACAATAGTGTTTGCTACGGGGCTTAGGAAAAATAATCAGTTAACTCAAAAAATTGAAGATAGATATTTAGAAACTACTACTAGTTCAAGTAGTGAAAGTTCGACTAACCAAGAATCGTTTACATCTAATACCACTTCGGAGACTACTAGTACAGAAAGTAGCACAACTGAAACTATAACGACATCTAGCTCCTCAGAAACTTCAACAACATCACAAGTAACTACTAGTGAAACCAATCCTGTAGTTTTAGATGTCAATGATTTTGTGAGTAAGTATAACGATTCGGAGCTTGATACTAGCCTAACTTATCAATTCGATGCTGTGCCTGTTTGGCAAGAAGATTGGGACAACACTACCATATATATTGAAGACGGTACCACTGCTGGTTTCATGCTGTTTACTAGTTCATCTATTGCCAAAAAGATTGAAGATGCCTCTCTTGTTACATTTACAGTTAAAATTGATGCCAACTCTACTATTTACATAGACCCTGTACGTGTCACTTCAGCACAAGTTATACAGTAGTAGTGAGGAGATTACTTTGAATAAAATTTTTTTAAAATTAACACCACGTGAAATTGTATTTACTATATTTTCGGTATTTTGCTTAGCTCTAGCATTTATTTCATTTTCAGTTGTGAATAGCAATAACTCAAAAATAGAAAAGCTACTTGCTGTAGCTGAAAAAGCATCTAAAGCTACTGTAAGTCTTCCATTGGAACAAGAAAATTCAGATGATGACGACTCTGAATTAACAAATACTGATTCAGAAAATGAAAAAATTTCAGCCTCATGGAATGAAGAAACTAAAACCTTTGAAAGTCCTGAAGGAAAATTAGTGATTGATAAAATTGAAACAGTTAAAGGTTATAAAGATAAGCCCGTTCTGAAAGTTTCATTTTCTATTACTAATAAGAGTAGTGAGGAAAAGGGTGTACAATTATTGTTTAGTTCTTTAGTAGATATTAAACAAAGAAACGAGAATACATCGAATTCACTTTCTTATGGTTCGTTAACTTCGTCTGAAAATAACCATTTACAAGATAGGCTTAATGCTGGTGGAACAATATCAGGATTTTATCCTTTAGAGCTAGAAAATGAAACAGACCCTGTTATATTTGATTTTCAATATGATTATACGTCACTGTATGAGTGGAAGTATACATTAAAGTAGCTTAACGCTTGAAAATTCTATTCCAATGTCATATAATGGTAATAGAAAAAGGAGCTAGTTTGCAGACTAACTCCTAGTGTAAATCCGTTTAAGACGGTAGCACAGTTATATAGTTAAGAATAACCGTCTAACCTGCTAAAGTTAAAAGACGGTTATTTCTTTTTGTTGTTAAGCGAGATAAGAGCAATTACAGACATCAATAGAGCAATGATAAAACTACCAAAGTCCAACATCAACTGTAAAGCCTCTACTACAGACAAAAGAGCTACTCCTTTCTATCCAGATTTTAGCACTTACTTTCATAAGCACCACCACCTTTCAATCGGTTGTAGCTACCGTCATAACTTATTTACCTGCTCATTATAACACATGACTTAATATTAACAAAGAGATAATCCTTTTATATACCGACAAGCTATATTGTTTTTGATTGCCAAAATGATTGCCATTTTTGACAAGTGATGACGACTGATGGAAAGTAATATTCCTCTCAATCTGTGAAATGATAAGCTTCCTATTGATGTTGAAAGTTGATGATATAGTGACCTGTAATCAATACGGTCTCAAATAAAAGAGTGTATTTATTGCTTAAAACTATTGACATCAAGCCTTTTCCGAGTAATCGGGAAAGGTTTTTTCGCGCCATTGCTAATTGATACCCACTGAATGTCGCAATAGACGAAGAAAGGTGATGATATAGTCATTTAGTTTATATTTTTATTACTTCGTTAACTCGTCTTGCTGTACTATTGAGAAAAGTTACACTTTTCTTATCTATCACTTGTCTAGTTATCAACTAGACAACTACCTGCGACTCGTTGCCTAGTACTAAGAATAAACTAAACGGCTATAGAAGGGTATTTCTTCGGATCTTCGCAGAATATGAAGCCTCCACGAAGTTGTGAGCGCTGTGTCTGCGTACAGATGGTAAGTACTACCAGCTTTTTTAGACACAAAGCTGTTCCAATTTTAGCTGCTTACAGGTGGGGAGCTTTAGGGGAGGGCAAGAGCTGTTGACGGAGCAAGCCCTCATGATTTTTGTGAGGATAAGCCGTTCATGCTGATTTAGGTGGCTTATCTTCTATCATTTTTTTCAGAAAATACACCGGAATTTTCTTTGGCTTCCCAGTTCAAAAAATTTCTATTTTCTGCTATACTGGAACAGTGAATTGATTGAAAGTATGAGGACGAAAAATGAAGAGGACATCTTCCTTGGAGAGCCGTGTGGACTATGCTCTCATCTTACCCGTGTTTTTTTTGCTACTGATCGGTATTACCTCTGTTTATATTGCCGTTAGTCAGGACTATCCCCACAACGTAGCCCCCATTGTCGGTCAGCAGCTGATCTGGATTTTCTTAGGCATTGGTCTTGCTTTTTTAGTCATGTTGTTTAGTACCAAATTCTTATGGACGGTGACACCGATTTTATATGCCTTGGGGCTTGCTTTAATGGTCTTACCCTTGGTATTTTATAGTCCCGAATTAGTAGCTTCAACAGGAGCCAAGAACTGGGTGACCATTCGTGGAGTAACCCTCTTTCAGCCCTCTGAATTTATGAAAATTTCCTATATCGTCATGATGGCGCGAAGCATTGTGAGCTTTCAAAAGAAGTATTCTGTCAGGACCCTTCAAAAAGATTTTCAGCTGATTGCCTATTTGGCAGCATGGACGATTCCCGTCCTCTTGCTCCTCTACTTCCAAAAGGATTTGGGAACCTCTTTAGTCTTTCTCGCTATCTTTAGTGGAATGGTTCTGCTGTCTGGTGTATCGTGGAAGATTTTACTCCCAACCTTTCTTACTGCTCTGGTCTTGCTGGGTGGTTTCCTGCTTCTCTTCATAGCACCGGGTGGGACAACCTTCTTGCATAATATCGGCATGGATACCTATAAAATCAACCGTATTGTAGCCTGGCTGGATCCCTTTAAAAATGCAAAATCAACGACCTATCAGCAGGCACAAAGTTTAATAGCTATCGGTAGTGGTGGACTCAAAGGTTTGGGGTTTAATAAAACCAATCTCCTTGTTCCCGTTCGGGAGAGCGATATGATTTTTACGGTCATTGGAGAAGACTTTGGATTTATCGGTGGAGTGACTCTGATCGGACTGTATACCTTGTTGATCTACCGCATGCTGCGGATTACTCTGCAATCGAATAATCGTTTTTATACCTATATCTCGACAGGTTACATCATGATGTTGCTCTTCCATGTCTTTGAAAATATTGGGGCAGCCATCGGTGTCCTTCCTTTGACAGGTATTCCCCTGCCCTTTATCTCCCAAGGTGGCTCTTCCATCATTTCCAACCTGATCGGTGTTGGCTTGATGTTGTCTATGAGTTATCAGTATACCTTGTCCAACGAACAGCGCCATAATAAGTCGCGGGCATATAAGAAAATCACGATTAAGCGTGTAGAAAGATAGGTACATTATGAAAAAAGTCGCAGTTGTACTAGCAAATGGTTTTGAAGAAATAGAAGCCCTCACCCCAGTGGATGTTCTGCGCCGGGTATCAATTGAATGTGATATGGTAGGTTTGACTGCCCTAGAAGTTGAAGGTTCGCATGGGATCAAGGTACAGGCGGATCAGGTCTTTACAGGAGATTTATCAGCCTATGACATGGTTGTCTTACCAGGAGGGATGCCAGGTTCTGTGAACCTACGCGACCATGCAGGCTTGATTGCAGCCTTGCAAGTAGTGGCTGAAAAAGGCAAGTATGTAGCAGCTATTTGTGCAGCGCCGATTGTTTTGGAAAAAGCAGAGCTTCTAGTAGAGCGTCGTTATACCTGCTATCCCGGGCAGGAAGAAAGGATCGCTTCTGGTCAATATGTGACAGAGACGGTGGTTGTTGATGGTCCTATCATAACCAGTCGTGGAGCAGGAACAGCCTTAGACTTTTCCTATCGCTTGGTTGACCTCCTTGGTGGAGATGGGGCGAGCTTGGCAAAGGCAATGGTTTATGAAGGCTAGAAGTGATATTCTGATTGTTCAAGGATCTAGCTTAGACCATAATTGTATCAGATAAGGAGTGGCGAAAATCGATTTCTATGAAAGGCGATTTCTCCCTCCTTTTTTTGTAGGAATATGCTAGAAAATATGATATAATAAAGGGTACTATAGTCGCTCAGTTTACTTTTATTACTTCGTTAACTCATCTTGCTGTACTCCAGTACTACCTGCGACTCGTTGCCTAGTACTAAAAGTAAACTGAACAACTATAGTTCTGCTAGTCTGATGATGAATAGATGATTGTAGAATAGCTGTTAAAACCGAGGCAATATGTAAAAGGATTATGTTCTTCGTGTTGGAAGGTTCACTAGCTGTCCTTGCTTTTTAGTTTCCAGACTTAGGTGACAACAGTCTCGTATCCAAAGTTTGGAAAAAGAGCGGACGAAGTGAGTTAAAATGATAGTTGGTTGTTGGAGGATTTAGATAATACTCTGGCGCTAGCGCAGGATAATCAAATAGAGCAAACATGATACTTGTGTGCCCATAGGGTTTTAAAGGGCTGTTTTGCCAGAAGAATGAAGGAAGAAGAATGACAGAAGAAATCAATAAGTTACAGGAAAAGGCTCAAGAATATGATGCCAGTCAGATTCAGGTCTTGGAAGGATTAGAAGCGGTGCGCTTGCGTCCGGGAATGTATATCGGTTCAACCTCTAAAGAGGGCTTGCACCACTTGGTCTGGGAAATCGTTGATAACTCTATTGACGAGGCTCTGGCTGGTTTTGCGAGCCATATCGAACTCTACATTGAGAAAGACAATTCGATCACAGTCGTTGATAATGGACGCGGTATCCCAGTCGATATCCAAGAAAAAACAGGACGCCCAGCGGTTGAAACAGTCTTTACCGTGCTACATGCTGGAGGAAAATTTGGCGGTGGCGGCTACAAGGTATCCGGTGGCTTGCACGGAGTAGGTTCCTCCGTTGTAAATGCCTTATCAACGCAACTAGATGTACGCGTCTACAAGAATGGTCAGGTCTACTATCAGGAATACCGCCGTGGGGAAGTAGTGGCAGATCTTAAAGTCATTGATCAGACAGAAATGACAGGAACAACTGTCCATTTCACGCCCGATCCAGAAATCTTTACTGAAACGACAGAGTTTGACTTTGGGAAGCTCAATAAGCGCGTGCAGGAATTAGCCTTTCTCAATCGTGGCTTGCACTTGTCCATTACCGATAAGCGTGAGGGATTGGAACAAAGCAAGGAATACCACTATGAGGGAGGGATTGCTTCCTACGTTGAATACCTCAACGAAAACAAGGATGTCATCTTTGAAACACCGATCTATACTGACGGTGAGATGGATGATATCACAGTTGAAGTGGCTATGCAGTACACGACAAGCTACCATGAAAATGTGGTCAGCTTTGCCAATAATATCCATACCCATGAGGGTGGAACACATGAGCAGGGCTTCCGTACAGCTCTGACCCGTGTCATCAATGACTATGCCAAGAAAAATAAACTCCTCAAAGAAAATGAGGATAACCTAACAGGAGAGGATGTTCGGGAGGGATTGACAGCGGTCATTTCTGTCAAACATCCCGGACCGCAGTTTGAAGGGCAAACCAAGACCAAACTGGGAAATAGCGAAGTGGTTAAGATTACCAATCGCCTCTTCTCTGAAGCTTTTTCAGAGTTTCTCTTAGAGAATCCGCAGGTTGCCCGTCGCATTGTAGAAAAGGGAATTTTAGCAAGTAAGGCCCGGATTGCTGCCAAGCGAGCAAGGGAAGTGACCCGTAAGAAATCAGGCTTGGAAATTTCAAACCTGCCTGGAAAATTGGCAGACTGTTCTTCAAACGATCCAGCCCAAACCGAACTCTTTATCGTAGAGGGAGATTCAGCTGGTGGATCAGCTAAGTCAGGACGCAATCGTGAATTTCAAGCGATTTTGCCAATCCGCGGGAAAATTCTCAATGTTGAAAAGGCAAGCATGGATAAAATCTTAGCCAATGAGGAAATTCGTAGTCTGTTCACTGCCATGGGAACAGGCTTCGGAGCTGAATTTGACGTGAGCAAGGCTCGCTACCAGAAACTCGTTATTATGACCGATGCCGATGTCGATGGTGCCCATATCAGAACCCTACTCTTGACCCTCTTTTACCGCTACATGCGTCCAATTGTTGAGGCTGGCTATGTCTACATTGCCCAACCACCGATTTATGGCGTCAAGGTTGGAAGTGATGTCAAGGAGTACATTCAACCAAGTGTTAATCAAGAGCAGGAATTGCAGGAAGCACTCGCGCGCCATAGTCAAGGCCGTTCTAAGCCAACCATTCAACGTTACAAGGGACTTGGAGAAATGGATGATCATCAATTATGGGAAACCACAATGAATCCAGAAAATCGCCTAATGGCTCGTGTATCTGTTGATGATGCAGCAGAGGCGGATAAAATTTTTGATATGCTCATGGGAGATAAGGTGGAACCTCGTCGCGAATTTATCGAAGAAAATGCGGTTTATTCAACACTTGACGTTTAATTTTCTAAAAAACAAGTGCATATCGCCAAAAAGTATGATATAATAAAGCGATATTTTCCAGTACAAACTATTATCTAAGGAGATTTACATGTCTAGAGGAACAATCATTTTAATCGTTGCGATTGTTGTTATCTTAATTATTGCTTATATTGCCTGCCTTATCGCCCGTAAACGAAATGATAATTTATTGCTTGCGTTAGAAGATCGAAAAGAAGATTTATTCAATCTACCTGTCAATGATGAGGTAGAGGCTGTGAAGAGCCTGCATTTGATCGGTCAAAGTCAGGTATCTTTCCGGGAATGGAATCAGAAATGGGTAGATTTATCCCTCAATTCCTTTGCCGATATTGAAAACCATATTTTTGAAGCAGAAGCCTTTAATAATTCTTTCCGATTTGTTCGTGCCAAGCACGCTATTGATAGTATCGAGAGCCAAATCGATTTGATTGAAGAAGATATTATTGCCATTCGTCAAGGACTAAAAGACTTAAAGGAACAGGAAGAAAAGAATTCAGGTCGTGTCAAACATGCCTTGGATCTCTTTGATAGCCTACAAGAATCTGTCCGTGAGCATGCAGAACAATACGGTGAAACCTTGCCAGAATTGGAAAAACAACTTAAAAATATTGAAGTTGAATTTTCTGAATTTGTGATGCTTAACTCTTCGGGAGATCCGATTGAAGCTGCGGGGATTTTAGACAAGGCAGAAGAACACATGATTGCCCTCAATCAAATCATGGATCGGATTCCTGCCTTGATTGAGAAAGTCAACCAATCCTTACCAGACCAATTAGAAGACTTGGAAGCAGGCTACCGCAAATTAGTGGATGAAGGCTACTTATTTACAGAAGGGAATGTAGAGTCTCGTTTCCAAGAAATTCGAGTAGCTGTTCGTGAAACAACTGCCCTTATCGTATCATTTGACTTGGATGCTGCTGAGGCAGAAATCGGAGAAATCCAAACGAAGATCGACTTCCTATACCAAATCTTTACGCGTGAAATCGAAGCGCACAAGGCAGCTGTGAAGATTAGCAAAAATCTACCAAAATTCCTTGAACACGTTGTTCACAATACAGGTATTTTGACAGCGGAAGCAGAGCGCTTGAACCAAACCTATATTTTGGCGGAAAGCAAGCTCTCCCGTATTTCAAAACTCACAGCTAATCTATCATCAATGGAAACAGTTGTACATGATAGTATTGCAGAACTAGAAACACCACAAGTTGCTTATTCTATTCTTGAGGAACGCTTAGAGCATTCTCTTACCACCCTTAAGCAAATGGAGGAGGAGCAGTTGGTACTGGCAGATTATCTGAAATCACAAGAGGTATCTGAAACCAATGCTCGCAAGAAAGCTACCCTCTATATCAATCAGTTGCACACCTTGAAACGCTACATGGAAAAACGGAGCCTACCAGGGATTCCGGAGGACTTCTTGTCCGTCTTCTTCAGAGCCAGTGGTCATGTGGAAGCCTTGTTGGCGGAACTGGATTACAAGCGAATGAATATTGAAATTATCAATCGCTTGCTAGAAAATGCTACATTTGATATGAGCGAGTTAGAAGAAGTGGCCTATACCATTGTTCAAAATGCGGCTCTAACGGAGCAACTATTGCAATACTCAAACCGCTACCGTTCATCAAATGCTTCCATTCAACAAGCCTTTACCCGCGCCTTGGCGATTTTTGAGAAGGACTACGATTATCAAGCAGCATTTGAAGAAATTTCATTTGCCTTGGAGGCTGTTGAGCCAGGAGTAACAGAACGTTTTGTCCGTTCGTATGAAAAGACACGAGAAACCATTCGTTACTAGAACAAAAAGCCTTGAGGCTTTTTGTTTTATACTCATAGCTAATTTTGATTTTTGACGAGTATAAGGAGGAAAAAATGACTGTAAAAGGACTACTGGTCATGGATGTAGATAGCACCCTGATTTTAGAAGAAGGAATTGACTTGCTAGGAGAAGAGGCAGGTGTTGGAAGTGAAGTTGCGAATATTACTGAACGTGCCATGCGGGGCGAACTTGATTTTAAAGAGGCGTTAGCCGAACGGGTCGCCCTATTAAAAGGCTTGCCCGTCAGCGTTTTTGAAGGTATTTTAGAAAAGATCCACTTTACCCCTGGTGCCAAAGAGCTGGTTGAAACCTTGCACAAGAGGGGCTACAAGGTTGCTGTTGTTTCAGGAGGCTTTCATGAAACGGTTGATGTCCTTGCTAAAAAGCTAGGCATTGATTACGTTAAGGCCAATCGATTGGAAGTAGAGGCAGGGGTTCTCACCGGTCGTGTTCGAGGTCATATCGTCACCAAGGAAACAAAAAAAGCCTGTCTCAAGCAATGGGCGACTGACAATGGCTTGGATATGACGCAGACAATTGCGGTAGGAGATGGTGCCAATGACTTGCCAATGATACAGGCGGCAGGTCTTGGGATTGCTTTTTGTGCTAAAACGATTGTACAAGAACAGGCTCCTTACCAGATCAATGAAAAAAATCTTGCGAAAGTTCTTGAAGTAATGGACGCTGTCTCCAAATAATCGATTCGACGCTAGCCTCATCTAGTTTATGTTTTATTGCTTCGTTATTTCACCAAGGCTCTTGACAAAGTATCTTTTTGATTTTTAAAGAGTTTCAACTACCTGTGACTTTCGAAGAAAATAAAATGACTATATAAAATAGGTAGGATCTTGTGTCGCTACCTGTTTTATATCTCGACTTAACCAAATAATTTTTTCCAAAAAGAGGGCTTTTTCTCCGCTTTAGTAGGAGTAGGATGGAGGAGATGAGCAAATTGCCTTGAAAGTTCTCGCTCATTAACCTGACTAGGACAATCGGTATGAATGACCAAGCCAAAGAGAGTAGCGCAGTCTTCCGTGACAATAGTCGCTTCACATCCTAATTCTTGCGCTGTTTTCAGATAGAAAATCTGCTTTTGATCGTCGATAAAGGGGGAAATCTTGACCAAGACAGGCGTGAAATTTTGCCTAATCTTCTTTAGAATTTCTTTGAAATGTTCCGCAAACTCTTGTGAATTGGCTTCATCAAGACTGCACAAACCGATCACACGTTCTTCAAAGGTATTTAAAAATGTTCGCTGCTCATCTGGATTGACTTTCAAGCCACCAGCAGCCTGTTGCATAATGAGGGTATTGATATCTTTCATATCCCTAGTATACCATAAAAGAGTGGCTCAGCAAATAGAGGGAAATAATCTTTACCACGAAAAGTGGAGCAAACTATGGTACAATAAAGTTGTACTCTACGAAAATCAAAAGGATACGCTCTCACCTTGTCTTGATGAATTGGCTTCGAGCTAGAACTCTCTGGCAAAAAGACCAAACTCATTGATTGCAAGACAATCTGCTTCCTAAGATAGCAGATAACCGTATCTGTAAATCCTTCAATTACCCAAGATCCGAGGGCGTTTGACATGAGTTGCACTCGTTCTATTTCCAACCTTCCCCAGTCTATTCCCAGACTGTTTGACACGAGTTACACTCGTTTTATCTCCAACCTTCCCCAGTCTATTCCTAGACTGTTTGACACGAGTTGCACTCGTTTTATTTCCAACCTTCCCCAGTCTATTCCTAGACTGTTTGACACGAGTTGCACTCGTTTTATTTCCAACCTTCCCCAGTCTATTCCTAGACTGTGGAAGCGAGCAAAGGCATACCCCATTTATGTATTAACAGTCACTTCCCTGACTGTTAATACCGTATCTGTACAACGAGCAAGCTCGTAACAGCTACGGCAAAATAGGAGTTTTGACGCAGAACTTTTAGATGAGAATTTGCTCCGCAAACTTCTATTTCCCGCCTCCAAAGGTATCCCACACCTTTAGAGCTAGGAAGATTTATCCCTAAAGGGAGCCACAGCTGTAACTAGCTAAAGCTAGAACACCTGCGTCTCTTTTTTCCGAGGTTTTAGACTGAACTCAATTATACAAGATACGAGAGCGTTAAAAACTCAAAGCGCACTTCTTCATGTAATAATAGTCACTTCCCTGACTGTTATTACTGTATCTGTAAAGCAGGCATAGCCTGCAACAGCTACGGCAAACTAGAAAATTTGACGAGTGAAAAGCTCCAGTGGAGGTTTTCAGCCTACTTCCTAAGAAGTAGGTATGGCTGTAATTAGCTCAAGGGAATACAGTTTTCACACAGAGTTTAGAGCGTGTTCAATTATAAAAGATAAACTAAATGACTATAACAACTTTTCAATTTGATTTTCACCTAGTATCAGTATGACAAAGGAGATCGTTATGAAATTATTCAATCGGGAAATTTTACCAGGTTTTTTTCTGTCCTTTTTGGTGGCCTTTATTGCCAAAAGAGTAGCAGTCTTTTTGCCTAGTATCGGTGCGGCTAGTTTATCGATTTGTATCGGTATCATTCTAGGAAATACAGTGTGTAGAAGTCAGCGCTTGGAAAAAGGAACCAAGTTTTCAGAAAGTAGGCTGTTGGAGCTTTCAGTAGCTCTACTGGGGCTGACAGTGACCTTTCAAACGATTGGAGTGCTAGGTCTTTCAGGGCTATTCTATATTGTGTTCATGATGACCAGCGTTATTCTCTTTACCTATTTTTTAGGACAAAGACTAGGATTTAAGGATGAAATGTCTCTCATGATTGCAGGAGGAAACGCTGTCTGTGGCTCATCTGCTATCGGAGCCATTGCACCAGCTATCAAGGCCGATAGCAGGGATAAGGGACAAGCAATTGTCCTCATCAATCTCTTAGGGACCATTTTGATGTTTGTCTTACCCGTTGTTGGTGTGCAGATTTTGGGATTTTCAGACTTGGCAAATAGCGCCCTAACAGGTGGTGTACTGCAGTCTGTTGGGCAGGTAGTGGCATCAGCCAGCCTGATTAATCCCCAGGTTACCCAGTATGCGACCCTGTTTAAGATTACACGGATTCTATTTCTAGTGGTCGTGGTCTTTGCCTTTGAACGATTGATGGTCAAGAAAAAGCAGGATTTTACAACTGAAAATAATTCTGAAAAGTCTATCTTTCATAATATTCCTTGGTATATTCTAGCTTTTTTGCTTCTTTGTTTTCTGAATAGCGCCCTCTCCCTCCCCCATTCTTTCAGCCTAGTTTCAAAGTTCTTTAGCTCTTGGTTTGAAATGATAGCACTTGCAGCTATTGGCCTACGTTTGGACTTTAAGAAATTTCTGCAAGAAGGTCCGAGATTTTTAATTTACATGGGTTTCATTGGTCTATTTCAGCTAGCAATCGCCCTATTATTGATCTTTGCTTTCCGAATTGGGTAGAAGTAGAAAGTGGGAAACGCTATCATTGCAACAGATGCAAAAAAAGTAAGTTTTTCCTTGAAAAAAATGCGTTTTTGAGGTAACATGGTTTAGTAAATAAAATTAACTCAAAGGAGAGTAAAAAATGTCAATTATTACTGATGTTTACGCTCGCGAAGTCCTAGACTCACGCGGTAACCCAACACTTGAAGTAGAAGTGTACACTGAATCAGGCGCATTCGGTCGTGGAATGGTTCCTTCAGGAGCTTCTACTGGTGAACATGAAGCAGTTGAGCTTCGTGATGGAGATAAATCTCGTTACCTTGGTCTTGGTACACAAAAAGCTGTTGATAACGTAAACAATGTTATTGCAGATGCTATCATCGGTTACGATGTCCGCGACCAACAAGCTATTGACCGCGCAATGATCGCTCTTGATGGTACTCCAAACAAAGGTAAATTGGGTGCCAATGCAATCCTTGGTGTGTCTATCGCCGTAGCACGCGCTGCTGCTGACTACCTTGAAATCCCACTTTACAGCTACCTTGGTGGATTCAATACAAAAGTTCTTCCAACACCAATGATGAACATCATTAACGG
Source organism: Streptococcus acidominimus (assembly GCF_001921825.1). Taxonomy (GTDB): domain Bacteria; phylum Bacillota; class Bacilli; order Lactobacillales; family Streptococcaceae; genus Streptococcus; species Streptococcus acidominimus. Next base: position 11,673 of record NZ_MSJL01000025.1, on the reverse strand, counting down.
TGGTTCTCACTCAGATGCTCCAATCGCTTTCCAAGAATTTATGATCTTGCCAGTTGGTGCACCTACATTCAAAGAAGGTCTTCGTTGGGGTGCTGAAGTATTCCACGCTTTGAAGAAAATCCTTAAAGCACGCGGTTTGGTAACAGCTGTTGGTGATGAGGGTGGATTCGCTCCTAAATTTGAAGGAACTGAAGACGGTGTTGAAACAATCATCGAAGCAATCGAAGCAGCTGGTTACGAAGCTGGTGAAAATGGAATCATGATTGGTTTCGACTGTGCATCATCTGAATTCTACGACAAAGAGCGTAAAGTGTATGACTACACTAAATTTGAAGGTGAAGGCGCTGCTGTCCGTACTTCTGCAGAGCAAATTGACTACCTTGAAGAATTGGTAAACAAATACCCAATCATCACTATCGAAGACGGTATGGATGAAAATGACTGGGATGGATGGAAAGCTCTTACTGAACGTCTTGGTAAACGTGTTCAATTGGTTGGTGATGACTTCTTCGTTACAAACACAGACTACCTAGCACGCGGTATCAAAGAAGGAGCTGCAAACTCAATCCTTATCAAAGTAAACCAAATCGGTACTCTTACTGAAACATTTGAAGCGATTGAAATGGCGAAAGAAGCTGGTTACACTGCGGTTGTATCACACCGTTCAGGTGAAACTGAAGATTCAACAATCGCTGACATCGCGGTTGCAACAAATGCAGGTCAAATTAAGACAGGTTCATTGTCACGTACTGACCGTATTGCTAAATACAACCAATTGCTTCGTATTGAAGATCAACTTGGTGAAGTTGCAGTTTACAAAGGGTTGAACTCTTTCTACAACTTGAAAAAATAATCTCTTGATGAGGTTAGGGGCGTAAAGCCTCGAACTATCAACACTCTAGGATTCTTTCCTAGGGTGTTTTTTAGAATTTACTACCCTCTGTACTATCCCGTACTTGAAATGCTGTATTTTTTGTATAGTAAGAGAGCAGCCTTATGTTTATAGATTGCTGTTTCAAGGACGAAACGGCTTCAAGAGTCTGGGCATAGATTTGAGAAATAGAAGTTTCCGCAGTAAACTCCCTCTAGTCTCTGTGAGTCTCCTATTTTTGCCGTAGCTGTTGCAGACCGTACGCCCCAAGGGGATAGTCGCTTTTAATGTCCTTGTATAGTCGCTCAGTTTACTTTTATTACTTCGTTAACTCACCTTGTGTAATTGAACTCGGACTAAAAGCTCGGAAAAAAGAGACCCAACTGTTGCAACTTTAGTTGCTTACAGGTGTGGCTCCCTTTAGGGATAAACATTCCTATAAGCTACGCTTCTACGTCATGTTTCCTAATTTTCGGTCGCTTTTTTGACGTCCTCGTATCTTAAATTGTACTATTGAGAAAAGTTGCACTTTTCTTATCTATCACTTGTCTAGTTATTAACTAGACAACTACCTGCGACTTTTGACGAAACCTTCGTTTTCTTCATTTCCTAGCTCCCCCAGTCTTTCCCCAGCCTGTTTTGACGAAACCTTCGTTTTCTTCATTTCCTAGCTCCCCCAGTCTTTCCCCAGCCTGTTTTGACGAAACCTTCGTTTTCTTTATTTCCCACCTCGCCCATTCTCTCCCCAGACTGTTTTGACGAAAACCTTGTTTTCTTTATTTCCCAGCTCAAACAGTCTCTCCCCAGACTGTTTGAGCTACTACTAAAAGTAAACTGCACAACTATATCTTATGTAGAAAAGTCGCACAATTATTTTCTAGGTAGAGCAGATCATTTTCTTGACAATCCTGGAAATAGATGCTATACTGATAATAGAAATAAATAGAATATGAACAAGCAGTAAATTTATTTACGTAGCCGGGTCTATAAATGTGTAGACAGCAGAAGTGGTTTAGTATCAAGCTGAGCATATCTGTGAGACAGTACAAACTGTCCATAGGTGTGCTCTTTTTTCTGTTTTCATATCAAAAGGAGGAAATACAATGAACGTTATCAACACGATCCTGAAAACAAAAAGGGGCCTTGCTTTTCTTATAGGAATGCTCAGTCTGGGAATGGGGCTCATTTTAGAGAATTTTTTGAGCAGTTGGAGTGTCGGCTTATTTTGCTTAGCCATCATCTTACTGGGTGGGCCAATTGCCAAAGATGTTTTTGAAGAGATGCGTGATACCGGTGATTTTCAGGTTGATTTATTGATGATCCTATCAGCCCTTGGGGCAGTTGCTATCGGTTATTTTAGCGAAGCGGCGATCCTGCTCTTTATCTTTGCGGCGTCCGAGGTCTTAGAAGACTATGTTTATCGAAAATCCATGGTAACCATGGAAACCTTAATGACCCAAGTTCCTAAGCAGGCTAGTGTGTTGCGAAGTGACGGGCAAGTGGAGTTGAGAGATCTGGAAGAGATACAGATTGATGATCTTCTTGTAGTGGCAAAGGGACAGCAAATAGCCCTAGATGGGAAAGCGCAGGAGCCGATGCTTGTAGACGAAAGCCTACTGACAGGTGAAAGTCTTCCTGTCATGAAAGCTAAAGGGGACTTGGTCTTTGCGGGAACATTGAATATAGGTGATACTGCTACTTATCAGGTTAGCAAGGAAAGTGGAGAAAGTCGCTATGCCCAGATTGTATCGCTGATTCAAGCTGCTAGTAGTAGCCAGAGCAAGCGGGATCAACGGATTCATCAACTGCAAAAGAAATACGTGATAGCAGTCTTGGTTGGGGTCGCAGTTTTTATTGCCTGTTTGATGTTTCTTCAACAGCAGTCCTTTATTGAAGCCTTTTACCGCGGCATGATTTTATTGACGGTAGCAAGTCCTTGTGCCTTGATTGCCTCTATTACACCTGTCATGCTTAGTGCCATGAGCTTTGGTGCCAAGAATGGGATGTTGATTAAAAATGGTCAAGTCTTGGAAAATATGATGCAGCTATCAGTCCTCTGTACGGATAAAACGGGAACCTTGACGAGAGGGAAATTTCAGGTCAGTGACTATCAGTTAGACGAGCCGGAGCTGTTGCCGTTGCTATTATACATGGAAAGCAGGTCTACCCATCCTTTAGCGACTTCTATCTTGGCTCACTTTAACGATATAGACTACGGTGTAGTGGACACCACCTTGCCTGTCAAGGAACATGTCGGACAGGGGATTCAGATGGGAGATCTGATGATTGGCAATCAGCAGTTTGTCCAATCCGCTACTGATCCGCATGGCTATTTGACAAAAGAAAGTTATGGAAGTTTGTTGTTTATTGCACAGCATAATCGGATTGTTGGTTTTATTGAATTGCTTGATACCCTAAGAGATGAAGCAAGGGCAACAGTGACAGCTTTGCAACAGGCAGGTGTAGAAGTTGTCATGCTGACGGGGGATAGGAGAGAAACTGCCGAGTTTGTAGCGGAACAATTGCAGATTGAAACAGTCCATGCCCAATGCCTGCCAGAGGACAAGGTGAACTATTTGCACGAATATGCTAAGGAGGATAGGGTGGTCGGTATGATTGGAGATGGGCTCAATGATGCTCCAATCTTGGCTCATGCAGCGATTGGAATCGCCATGGGTGGTGGAACAGATGTAGCGCTTGAGATGAGCGACATCATCATTATCCATAACAATCTGACCAAGGTGAATGTCCTGTATCAACTTAGTCGTAAATACGGTAGGATTACCCGCTTTAATATTGCTTTTTCGATAGCTGTCATCATTCTCTTAATCGTGTTGAACTTTATGGGAATTTTGGACTTGACCAAAGGTGTCTTCTTTCATGAAGTATCAACGATCCTCGTTATCTTAAATGGATTAAGGTTGTTGAAATGGAAGTAAGATTAGAAAATTTCTAGATATTTAGACAATACATATAAATGAGTATCTGGAAATAGATGTTGCGAGTGCTAAAAAATATAGATATTTAGTTTACTTTTAGTATTAGCTCAAACAGTCTGGGGAGAGACTGTTTGAGGTGGGAAATAAAGAAAACGAAGTTTTCGTCAAACCAGTCTGGGAGAGACTGTTTGAGATTGGCGTGCTAACGACAATCAGATGCCTACTGTGATGTTACCTAGAGTTGCTCAACTTTTCGATTACGCTTTGTCAGTGAGTTGTAGCCCGAGTTCAATTATACAAGATACAAGGGCGTTAAACGAGCAAAGCAAAAATAGGAGTTTTGACGAAGAACTATAAGTTCTAGGAAAAACTATCTTTTTTGCACAGCTCGTAGCCCGAGTTCAATTATACAAGACGAATTAACGAAGTAATAAAAGATAAACTAATTGACTATAAAACGATTTTCATGCTCTCCCTCAATTTATTTTCATCCTGCCCTTGAGCAAGGAAAAAGATTTTACATCAATCATTCTCCCATTGATTAGCAGTTGGATACCTAGTAGATGAACTTGCTTCCTTTGAAGAAGAGGGAGGGTAATAGTTAAGAGATACATTGCGGAAGGTAGTTCAACTTTTGTCTTTAGCAGTTACTGAAATCAGCACGGTGTGATAGGTGTTTAGGCTGTTCAAGCCAATGATTGATTTATAGGAAGATTCTGAATTTACAAAACCTTTAAATAATACAAGTAAGTGGTATCTTTTACAGAGTTTTTGGTATAATAAAGACTATTGAATTTATAAGGAGATTTTTATGATAAAAAAGGGAGCCTTAACAGGTTTACTCCTGTTTGGTATATTCTTTGGAGCAGGAAATTTAATTTTCCCGCCTACACTCGGTGCCTTGTCGGGTCAGAATTTTTGGCCTGCCATTAGTGGATTTGTTTTGTCAGGAGTAGGTATTGCTGTCTTGACCCTCATCATTGGAACTTTAAATCCCAAAGGCTATGTGTATGAGATTTCGCGCAAAATTGCGCCGTGGTTTGCAACGACCTATCTAGTAGCCCTCTACCTGTCTATCGGTCCTTTCTTTGCGATTCCTAGGACAGCAACGACAGCTTATGAAGTAGGTATTGCTCCGCTTCTATCAGGTAGCAGCCAGTGGAGCTTGTTCCTCTTTACCTTCTTCTACTTTATTGCAGCCTATCTTATCTCGCTTAATCCATCTAAAATCTTGGATTTAGTAGGAAGGATCTTGACTCCAGTCTTTGCCTTATTGATTGTGGTATTGGTCGTCTTAGGGGCTACAAAGTATGGTAGTGGTAATCCTATGCCCGCATCTGGAGCCTACATGACATCTGCTTTTGGAACAGGATTTTTAGAGGGTTACAATACCCTAGACGCCCTTGCTTCTGTTGCCTTTAGCGTCATTGCAGTAGAGACCATGAATCAGCTTGGATTTTCTTCTAAAAAAGAATATGTTTCAACGATTTGGATTGTTGGAGTGGTAGTGGCCCTAGGCTTTAGTGCCCTGTATATTGGACTTGGATTCTTAGGGAATCATTTCCCGATTCCAGCGGATGTGATGGCTTCTGATGCCAATAAGGGTGTTTACGTCTTGTCGCAAGCTACGCAAGCGATTTTTGGTTCGAGCGCTCAGATCTTCCTAGCCATCATGGTGACCATGACCTGCTTTACAACGACAGTTGGCTTGATTGTTTCAACTGCAGAGTTCTTTGTAAAAACCTTCCCACGTTTAGGGTATCAGGTCTACGCCACTCTCTTTACCTTGATTGGCTTTGGGATTGCTAATATCGGTCTGTCCGCTATTATTTCCTACTCTGTACCTGTTTTACAAATTCTTTATCCGATCACCATCGCTATTGTGCTTCTGGTCATTGTCAATCGATTGCTTCCTCTATCAAAAATTGGTATGCAATTGACCATTGCTTCGGTTACTCTCATCGCAGTTGCGACGATTATCGGGACACAATTCAAATTAGAAAGTGTCAATCATGTGATCAATCTCTTGCCATTTGCCGGTGCCTCCCTTCCATGGTTAGTACCAGCAGTGGTTGGCATTCTATTGTCTATCTGTCTGCCCGGTAAGCAAAAGGCGGAAATATTTGAAATCGAATAAGCTCTTAAATCTATTACGAAAGTGGTAGATTTTTTTAGACTGTGTGAAAGATAGTTTTTAGGTCTTGGGCTTTTTGAGGTTTAGGAAGTAGCTGATACACTCCATATCAAATTCAAGTTTTTTCATATCAAATTCTCTAGCTTTTAAGGTTCCAGAAGACTATACTAGAGATACAAAAAGAGAAGGAGCAATGAAATGACATCAGTTGTATTTCTATTATCGGTGTTCTTGGCAGGAATGTTATCCTTTTTTTCACCCTGTATCTTACCCCTTTTACCAGTCTATGTCGGGGTCTTACTGGATGCAGATGAGCCGAGGACAATTCGGCTTTTAGGACTTGAGATTGCCTGGTATGGTATTCTCAAAACATTATGTTTTATTGCAGGACTATCCATGGTTTTCATTATCTTGGGCTATGGAGCTGGCTTTCTCGGAAATCTCCTCTATGCAGATTGGTTCCGCTATATTCTAGGAGCAATCGTTATCCTCCTTGGTATTCACCAAATGGGGATTATCAATCTGACGCAACTGCAGAAACAAAAGAGCGTCCAATTCAAGCAGAACAAAAAACGCAATGATTTTTACAATGCTTTTTTACTCGGTCTCACCTTTAGTTTTGGGTGGACGCCCTGTGTCGGACCAGTGCTTAGTTCGGTTCTTGCCATTGCAGCGTCTGGAGGAAATGGTGCTTGGCAAGGAGCCATCCTGATGTTGCTCTACACACTAGGTCTTGCCCTACCGTTCTTATTGCTAGCCCTAGCTTCCTCATTTGTCCTCCGCTACTTCAGCAAAGTTAAACCTTACATGGGACTCTTGAAGAAGATCGGCGGTGCGATTATTATCTTAATGGGTATCTTGCTCATGTTTGGTAACCTAAATATCTTTACACAATTAGTGGGATAAGATAAAGAATATAATAACAAGGAGAAATCTCATGAAAAACAAAACTGTATTACTTGCTAGCCTCTTATCAGTCGGATTATTAACGGCTTGCTCTACTCAAAAGCAAGAGGATATGAAAAAAGCAGAGGATAGTGCAATGATGAAAAAGGAAGACAAGATGTCTGATGAGAAAGAGGACATGAAAGAAGAGGATATGAAGAAAGGAGACAGTACAGCAATGAATAATGGAAAACCAGCACCGGATTTTAGTTTACAAGGTATAGATGGGAAGACCTACCAGTTATCTGATTTCAAGGGGAAAAAAGTCTACCTCAAATTCTGGGCTTCATGGTGTTCCATCTGCCTTTCAACCTTGCATGACACAGATGAGCTTGCGAGCCAAGTAGAAGGAAAGGACTATGTTGTGTTGACAGTCGTTTCTCCTGGTCACATGGGCGAAAAGTCTGCAGAAGATTTCAAAAAGTGGTATGATGGACTTGACTACAAACACATGCCAGTTCTTCTTGATACAAGCGGAAAACTATTGCAAGAATATGGTGTCCGTGCTTACCCGACTTCAGCCTTTATTGGTAGTGATGGTGTATTGGTAGAAGTCCATCCAGGATTTATGGATCAAGCAGGTATCAAAGACAAGCTCCAAGAAATAAAGTAGGAGGGAAGCTATGGAAGTTAAGTCCAAATTATTGCTCCTCCTCGGTAGTGCCTTGCTGATACTTTTCGTCTTTGTATTAGGAAGTCGCTTCTTGACGGGTTCTGCTACGTCATCTACTTCTCAAATCAAGGAAGCAAGTATGAACCAAGGCAGTCAAGTTATAAGAAAGGATAAAAAAGACAATATGAAGAAAGATCTTAGAGAAATTTATCTTGCAGGTGGTTGTTTCTGGGGAGTAGAAGAATACTTCTCACGTGTTGCAGGTGTAACGGATGCTGTATCTGGCTATGCGAACGGCAGAGGCAATACCACTAAATATGAGTTGATTGCCCAGACAGGTCATGCTGAAACGGTTAAAGTAACCTATGATAAGAATCAGATCTCCTTACGTGAGATTTTGCTCCATTATTTCCGGATTATTGACCCAACGAGTGTCAATAAACAAGGCAATGACCGTGGAACACAGTATCGAACTGGAGTTTATTATACGGATGAAGAAGATGTAGCGCTTATCGAAGAAGTCTTTGATGAACAAGCCAAGAAATTGGAGCAACCACTGGCTGTTGAAAAAGCTAGCTTGGAAAATTTTGTAGAAGCAGAAGAATATCACCAAGATTACCTGAAGAAAAATCCGAATGGTTACTGCCACATCAATGTCAATCAGGCTAGCTACCCTATCATTGATGACAGTCTGTATCACAAACCGAGCAACGAAGAGATCAAGAAAATGTTGACAGCAGAAGAGTACGCTGTGACCCAAAAGAATGATACAGAACGTGCCTTCTCAAACCGCTATTGGGATCAATTTGAAGAGGGTATCTACGTGGATATTGTAACAGGAGAGCCTCTCTTTTCTTCAAAAGATAAGTATGATTCAGGTTGTGGCTGGCCAAGTTTCTCAAAACCAATTAGTCCAGATGTCATCACCTATAAAGACGATAATAGTTTTAATATGGTACGGACAGAGGTGAGAAGTCGAGTGGGTGATTCTCATCTGGGACATGTCTTTACAGATGGTCCCAAAGATAAAGGTGGTCTGCGCTACTGCATTAACAGTCTGTCCATCAAATTTATTCCAAAATCAGAAATGGAAAGTAAAGGCTACGGCTATCTGCTAGATTATCTGTAAGCTCCTCTTTCCTAACTGCAATGATGATGGCTATTTTAGGAATCGACTAATGACTTTCATTTGATGATTGGAATGATAAGGCGAGGAAACTCGCCTTATTTCTGATGAACGAGGCATTGAATAGAGCAATGAGAGATACGATTGTTTAGTATCTGTTTCGTACTAGGCAAGGAGTTGCAGGTAGTTGATCCTCTTTAAAATTCAAAAAGGTACGTTGTCAAGAGCCATGGTGTAGCTGATCTCAAGCTAAAAGAACGGAAAATAGAGATACGAGTGTTCTAATCTTTAGCTAATTACAACTGTACCTCCCTTTCGGCCTATTGCCTAATCTGTAATTAGTTAAAGGGAACACCGTTTTTACACAGAGTTTAGGGCGTGTTCATTATAAAAGAGAAATGAAGTGACTATAAGAAGTTGCTTTTAGGAGTAGAAGCATAGGACAGGAGAAATACATGTATAAAATGATGATTGTAGAGGATGAATACCTTGTCCGGCAGGGAATTTCCTCCCTGATTGATTTTGAAAAGTTGGGGATGGAGGTCTTAGCAGAAGCTGAAAATGGCTTGGAGGCTTGGGAATTGTTTCAAAAAGAGCAGGCAGCTATTCTCTTGACCGACATCAATATGCCCCGCATGAATGGTATCCGCTTGGCACAATTGGTGAGGGAGCATTACCCAGAGACCCATATCGTCTTTTTGACGGGCTATGATGATTTCGACTATGCCCTCTCGGCTGTCAAACTAGGAGCAGATGACTACCTCCTCAAGCCCTTTTCTAAAGCTGATGTGGAGGAAATGCTCCTCAAGCTGAAAGACAAACTAGATAGAGAAGAAAAGCGCCAGCAGATTCGCGAGCTAGTCCAGAAAAGTGAGGAGTCGAGCCTCGCCCTGCTGATCCAAGAACGCTTGGCAGATCGGGATTTATCGCTCAAAACTCTCGCTCAAGATCTAGGCTTTAGCCCCTCTCATCTTAGCCTCGTTTTGAAAAAGGAACTGGGCATGCCCTTTCAAGACTATCTGATTCAGGAGCGGATAAAAAAGGCCAAGCTCCTGCTCTTAACGACAGATTTGAAGATTTATGAAATAGCAGAGCAAGTGGGCTTTGAAGATATGAACTATTTCTCACAACGCTTCAAGCAGGTTGTAGGCATGACACCGCGCCAATTTAAGAAAGGAGAACAAGGATGAAACGCTATTCTCTCTTTGTCCAAATGGTTGTCTACATTGCTATGACCATGCTGATCCTCCTAGATATTGTCGGTGCAGCTTACTATCATACGACTTCTAGCCTCATTCGAGAAATGACTGAGAAAAGCACGCAAAACACCATTTCGCAAAGTGGACAATTCGTCCAGTCCTACTTGGAAAAACTAAAGGGAACAACCAGCGGTCTTGCAAGGAATGACTTGGTCAAGGCCTATGCAAAAGATTCCACTGCTGAAAATGAGCAACACCTCCGAAAGTTGTTCGATACGATTTTATCAACGGATCATGATCTGGTTTCAGCCCTCCTTGTTACAAAATCGGGTTACTTGGTGGCAACGGATGAGGCGTCCAGCATGAAGACCTCTAGCGATATGATGAAAGAGGCTTGGTATCAGGCAGCTATTCAGGAACATGCTATGCCTGTCCTGACCCCTGCGCGTCAGAATCTTTCAGAATCAAATGACAAGTGGGTAGTCTCCATTACCCAAGAAGTGGTAGATAGTCAAGGAAATAATCTTGCCGTCCTGCGTCTGGATATTGCCTACGACACCCTCTCGCGTTATTTGGATCGTCTGCAATTGGGGGCAGATGGCTTTACCTTTATCATCAATAGCAAGCATGAATTTGTCTATCACCCTAAAAAAAGCGTCTATTCATCCAGCCAAGAGATGAAAGCCTTAGAACCCTATATCCTTACAAAAGATGGTTATGTCAATCAAGGCGCGTCCTATGCCTATCAGTACCAGATTCCAGAGAGCGACTGGGTGGTTATCGGGGTTGCTTCCTTGGAAAATCTCCACCAGTTACAAGGACAGATGCTGATGTCCTTTGTGGTCACGGGTCTCTTAGCCTTGGGGATCTGCCTTTTGGGGATCTGGGCCATCTTACGTCACTGGCTTAAGCCCCTGCGAGATTTACAGGAAACTATTTTGGCGATTGGAGATGGTGACGCCAGCCTGCGTGCGAAAGAAGAAGGGGCTCCTGAATTGGTAGATTTAGCCCATCACTTTAACCGCATGTTAGATCAGATTGATAAATTGATGTTAGCTGTCAAAGAAGAAGAACAAAATGTCCGAAACTACGAACTGCAAGCCCTCTCCAGTCAAATCAATCCGCATTTCCTTTACAATACCCTAGACACAATTGTTTGGATGGCAGAGTTTAACGATAGTGAGAAAGTAGTCGAAGTGACCAAGTCGCTCGCTAAGTACTTCCGTCTTGCCCTTAATCAGGGGAACGAACAGATTGCCTTAAAAGATGAGATTGACCATGTACGCCAGTATCTTTTTATCCAAAAACAGCGCTACGGGGATAAGTTGACCTATGAAATCGAAGAAGATGAGCGATATGACCATTTCCAACTGCCTAAGTTGGTCTTGCAACCCTTGGTTGAAAATGCTATCTATCACGGAATAAAAGAAATAAAGGGACAAGGTTTGGTGCGCGTGTCTGTTAAAGAAAAAGACAATTTTCTGGTTATTTCCATCTCTGACAATGGTCGTGGCTTTATCGCTCAAGATACGACAGAAAATCTTTTGATCAAGCTAGGAGGTGTCGGTCTTACAAATGTTCATCAACGCTTGCGCCTACAATTTGAAGAGCAGTATCAGATGCAGATTGACTCAAAAAAAGGTTCTCATACAATTATTTCGCTTTTCTTTTTCAAAAAATAAGGTTATTGGATATTTTTAGAAAAATATTAAAAGATATTAGACTTGTTCGGTAACTACTTGGTTTCAAAATTAATAATCCCACAAATTAACTCAGCACGTATTTCAAAACGTTTTCTCCGACCACGATAGTCTTGTTTCATGATTTGAAAAGTCTTAAACTTCGC
>NZ_MSJL01000024.1 GCF_001921825.1 Streptococcus acidominimus | reverse complement strand
ACCAAATAGTTCGCAGGCTTCTGTTCGAGTATGCCCTTCCTGAACGAAAGAGATTACACGTTTTCTAAAATCAATACTATATGTCATGGTTCTATTATATCATGGATTTTAGAGTGAAACAACTATAATAAAAATATAAACTAAATGACTATAACATTCGCCGTATCCATAGTCCGCAACAGCAGAAATAAAAAGTTCTACTTCCCTACTCTTTCCATAAAGCAAAAGACTAGGTCCCGGCCTAGTCTTTCTTTTCTTTTTTGTCTTTTGTCTCTTCTTCTACTGCAAGCGGTGTGAGGAGGATTTTGAGCTTGGTCACACGACCATTTTTGACCTTATCATTGATCATGACCAGATGATAGCCGTGGTTGTCCACCTCGTAAGCCTCTTTTTCTTCCTGACTAGGAATGGTTCCGAGACCTGTCAGGTAGAAACCTGCAATCGTATCCACATCATCACTATCTAGCTCTGTTCCAAAGTGTTCATTGAAGTCGTTCAGGGTCATATTTCCTTGAACAATATAGGTATGCTCTGCAATTTCCCGAACAAAGACTTCCGTCTTATCTGTCTCATCATCAATTTCCCCGACAATTTCTTCTAATAAATCTTCTAGGGTAACAATCCCTGCCACACCACCGTACTCATCAAGGAGGATAGCCATTTGATTTTGGGTGTTCCGCAAGGCCTTTAATAAATCATCAACAAAGATAGTCTCTGGCACAAAGAGCGGCTCTTGCAAAATACGGCGAATGTTCATATTTTCAAAACCATTGGCAAAGCCTTCTGCTAGAATCTTTTTGGTATGAATCAAACCGATAACATTGTCCTTGTCGCCGTCATAGACTGGAATCCGTGAGAAATTCTGCTTGAGAATCTCCGCCATAATCGTGGCTGTATCTTCTTCAATATCCACCATGAAAGCATCGGTACGCGGTACCATGACCTCACGCGCCATCATTTCATCCAGCGAGAAAATCCCCTGTAACATTTCAATTTCATCAGCGTCTAGGGTCTCCTCACTCTGGGTGGTTAGAATGTACTCAATCTCATCGCGGGTCATCTTCTCGTCTGCGTCATCAAACTGCATCGGTGTCACTCGGCTGATCAGATTGGTCGCAGCAGACAAGAGCCAGACAAAGGGGCTGACAATCTTGCCGAGAAAGAGGATAATAGGCGCGGAAATCACGGCTAGATTTTCTTTCATATTCATGGCAATGCGCTTGGGATACAGTTCTCCAAGAACGATTGAAATAAAGGTCAATAAGGTGAGCGCAATCCAGTAACCACCAGTCTTAGCCGTGGCAGAATTGCCTAACCAACCAGCAAATACAGCACCTAGATCACTTGCAAGGCTCGCCCCTGACAAGATACCGATAAAGGTAATACCGACCTGAATGGTAGACAGAAAATGATTAGGATTTTCAAGTACATTTAATAGGCGGATAAATTTTTTCTCTCCCTCTGCTGCTTTTTGTTCAACGCGCGAACGATTGAGAGAAACCAATGCCATCTCAGAAGCTGAGAAGAAGGCATTGAGTAAGGTCAACAATAAGAGTAATAAAATTTGTAAATGAATGGTCTGACTACCGGGGTCTTCCATGATGTGTATGTCTCCTATAAAAATATATAATAAGATTATTATACCACGTTTTGAGCAATCTTGTCACCCAGATATGACTAAAAAATGATCTACCCCTTTTTTTATTGTTGATAGGTAGCTGTTATAGCCAATGCTTCGACCGATGACTTAAAAAATCCAACTTCCTTTTCCAATTCCATGATATAATAGTGGAAATGATATGAAAATGAGGTACACTATGATTCTTTCGATGCAGGAACTTTCCTATCGCAGACAGGGTAAAACGATCTTAGATCATCTTTCTTGGGAATACAAGGAGGGAGAACAATGGGCTATCCTTGGTCTCAATGGGGCAGGAAAATCCACTCTGTTGCGGATTTTAACAGCGGAATTTTGGAAGAGTTCTGGAACATTGAGCGTTCTAGGAGTTGAATTTGGCAAAGGAGACATTCCAAGTCTACGCACAAAAATCGGGATTGTCGGCTCTTTCCTAGCAGAACGTTTTCCGACAGACCTCTTTGCCGAGCAAATCGTTCTCACCGGAAAATACAAATCTTCTATTCTCTATCGGGAGTATGGTGAACAGGAATTAGCCCAAGCCAAAGATATGCTTTATCAAATTGACGCAGCTCATCTGATTGGACGAACCTATGCTAGCCTTTCTCAAGGCGAACGCCAACTCCTGCTCATCGCCCGCAGTCTCATGGAAGAACCAGAGCTCCTGATTTTAGATGAGGCGACTGTTGGGCTAGATTTACTGGCGCGTGAACGTCTGCTCAAGTATATCGAACAGATTTGTAGGCTTCCCAAGGCACCCGCCATTATCTCTGTTACCCATCATGCTGAAGAAATCACCCAATCTTTCACCCATGTTCTGCTACTGAAAAATGGGCAAATTCTTGCCAAGGGGAAGAAGGCAGAAATCTTAACCCCAGACATCCTCCACCAATTCTACGACCAAGAGGTTGAATTGATTCCACTGGGAGATGATCGTCTCTTTATCAAACCGCTAGTGTGAGCTTAACAACTATACGAATACTCTTGAAAGATCACATGAGGCTTGATAATATTTTATTATAGCCGTTTAGTTTATTTTTAGTACTAGGCAACGAGTCGCAGGTAGTACTGAAGTACAGCAAGACGAGTTAACGAAGTAATAAAAGATAAACTAAATGACTATAAAAGCCCGAAAAAGAGAGACAGGTGCTCTAGCTTCAGCTAGTTATAAATCTCATTGCTGTTACAGGACAGGCTGAAAATCTCCACTGGAGTTTTTCACTCGTTGTATCCCCTATTTTTAGTGACTTTTAAAGGTCCTTGTATCTTTTTGGGCATAATTCATCACATCGTAAGGGAGGGTATTAACGGTTTCCTTGAGGGAGTAATTTTCTAGGTTATTGACATTTTGTCGCAAATACTTGGCATAGCTAGCAGAAATCAGTCCTTGGTCTTCATATTCAAAGATAATCTTACGCTCAAGATAGTAGCCTCGCATCATTTCATCAATGTTGTTGGGCTTCATCCGCGTGATAACCCGCTCAATAAAGGCTCCACTACCGATAATAGCAGTCTCGCGCAAGCGAGCGTCCTGCAAGAAATTGACTAGGGAATTTTTATAAATCCCTTTCAAGTGCTCCAAGCTCTCAACGATAACCTCGGTATTTGCTAGATAAAGTTCTGCAATACTTTCAATCTCGTCCTTGGTCAAATGACGCTTTGCTTTTCTGCGCCATGAGCGAAGTTTCGCTCCTAGGGTTACAATCTCATGAAGAATAAAGCGGGAGATGCGCCAAAAGACAATCCAGAAATAGGTAAAGCGAGAAGCCAAATTACGGTTGATCCGTTGCTCCATGGCTAAGAGATAGCGCTGATAGAGATGATAGGAGCGGTCATCAATCTTCCCTTCTTCATAGGCCTGTTCCAGACCATCATTTTCAATACTAAGAATCAAGAGTTGCAGACTTGCCAGATCCTTACGAACAGACTTGTCTTCCTGTTCCAAAATCAGGTTTTCAATCCGCCCGTGATAGTTATCAATGGCTGCATAGAGTGGTCCCTTGACCTTGGTATGGGCTAAATCGGCTTCTAACTCGGTCACGACATCATTTAAAATGGCTATGTGCATCAAGTAATCCTTGGTCTCTTCCTTAGTATCAGACAAATGTGGGAGCACCACCAAGCCAGACAAGAAGCTCAGCAGGGTCACCCCTGCTACGATAAAGAGCAAGAGCGGATATTCACGTTCTAAGGTCGCTGGAATCAAGAGAATAGTCGCAATGGACACCGTCCCTTTAACGCCTGAAAAGGTCAACAAGAGGCTGTCTTTTAAAGCATAGGACATCTTCTTCTTTAACCACAATCCCCTAAAGACATAAAAGCCATAAATCATGAGGAAACGAATACTGAACATCAAGAGGGTCAGCACAAAAACCGTCAGCAGCAAGAAAAGGTTATCATAAATCGGATTGCGCAAAATCGGCTCTAAGATCAGCTGTAATTCGATCCCTAAAATCACAAAGACAGAACCGTTCAACATGAAGGTCACCGTGTGCCAGACTGTGTCCGTCACTGTATCTACTTGCGCTTCTAGTAGGGTGATATTTTTAAAACGACTTGCCTTCAAAATCCCTGCAACAACGACTGCGATAATTCCTGATACATGAATTTCTTCCGCCAAAAAGAAGGTCAGCAAGGGGAGGCTCAATTCGAGCAATAATTGCCCCGCAATATCAGAAGCCCGCACATTTAGGAGTAGGCGGTGCAGCGTATGATTGAGAAAGGCTGTAAAGGCTCCAATGGCAAAACCACCGATAATCGAAAAGAGCAGGGAAACACTCGCCTTTTCTAGGGAAAAAGCACCGGTCACCCAAGCGGCTACGGCAACCTGAAAGGCGACTAGCCCACTGGCATCATTGAGTAGTCCTTCCCCTTTTAAAATGCTTTCGACCCGTTTGGTAAAGGTAAAGCGTTCAGATAAGGAGGCGAAAGCTACTAAATCGGTCGGACCAAGAGCAGCACCAGCTGCCAAACAGGCTGCTAGTGGCAGACTTAGCCACAAGACATGCGCCATATAGCCGATACTCAAGGTCGAAATAAAAATCACAGGGAAAATCAGGAATAGAATAATCCGCCAGTAGCGCAGGATACTGGTCACATCACTCTCTTCTGCTTCACGAAACAAGAGCGGTCCAATGACTAGGGCTAGAAAAGCCTCTGTATCCAGATGAAACTCCCCCGACGGCAACCATAATCCCAATAAGATCCCTGAAACAATCTGTAAGAGGGGCAGAGGGAGGCGGGGAAATAATTTATTAGCCGCATTTGAGGCAATCAGAACCAATAAAAATATAATCAGATAAAGGAGTACTGTCATCCACCACCTCCTTATTTTTTATCGCAACACTTCTCAAATAAGAGCCGCTGCTCGGAAATCTTTTCATCAATTTTAGACACATCCCGATGCTCGATCTGTTTCTGACAGCGTTCCATTTCAAGACTGACCAATTTCTGTTTGATTTTAGCCATTTTTTTGCTCATAGGCGCATGATCAAACTTCCTCGCCAATTGCTCACCTGCACTAGAATCAACGTACTTACTTCTAAGTCCTGCCAATTTTTCCTGTAAATATTTTTTATCCATGGTTGTATTCCTTTAATTTTTCAAGCATTACTAAAAATGGAGGGTGATTAACCTGATTGAGGGTGCGATAGATGGTTGCTGTAAACTCCTGCTGGGAAAGGCGACTAGCAAAGTCCAGCACCGCATCACGCTCCACATCTCCACCCTGATGACCATAGTAGATCATGACGGCAATCCGACCGCCCGGTACCAAACGCTGGCATAATTTTTCAAGCGCCTCAAGGGTCGTCTGGGGTTGGGTAATCACAGACTTGTCTGCACTAGGGAGATAGCCTAGATTGAAAATCCCTGCTTTGACCTCCTTAACATAGGCATCTAATTGTTCATGTCCTGTCAATATCAATTCGACATTTTCAAGACCTGCTTTTTTTAAGCGCTCCCGTGTTTTTTCAAGCGCCTGCTCTTGAATATCAAAAGCAAGGACTTTTTTAGCTCGCTCAGCGAGGAACAAGGTGTCATGCCCATTTCCCATGGTCGCATCCACTACAAGATCTTCCCTAGTCACAACTTCTGCCAAAAACTGATGAGCCATCTCTAATGGTCTTAACATGTAAATTTCTGCTCCTTTGCCTTGCAACCTTGAACGCTCCCACGACGGCGCATTTCGCTTTCAATCGCATTCAGCACCTCCCACTTATTGAGGCTCCACATAGGACCTATCAGCATATCACGCGGGGCATCTCCTGTAATCCGATGAATGACGATATGCTTGGGGATAATCTCCAACTGATCACAAATGATCTTGACGTACTCCTCTTGGCTAAGCAACTGCAAACGCCCCTCATGGTAGTCTCGCTGCATTCGCGTATTGGTCATCAAATGCAATAGATGCAATTTTATTCCCTGAATATCATTATCTGTCACGCAGCGGCGGACATTTTCTAGCATCATCTCATGCGTCTCACCCGGTAAACCATTGATGAGATGAGCGACAATTTCAATCTTGGGAAACTGACGCAAGCGTTTCACCGTTTCAACGTATAACTCATAGGAATGGGCGCGGTTAATGAGGTTTGACGTTTCCTCAAAGGTCGTCTGTAAGCCTAATTCCACCGTTACATGCATGCGCTCGGACAGTTCGGCTAAATAAGCAATTGTTTCATCTGGTAGACAATCTGGACGAGTCCCGATATTGATGCCGACCACTCCAGGCTCATTGATGGCCTGCTCATACCGCTCTCGAATCACCTCGACCTTATCATGGGTATTGGTGAAATTCTGGAAATAGACCAAGTATTTTCTGACCTCGGGCCACTTGCGGTGCATAAAGTCTATTTCCTTGTAGAATTGCTCCCGAATGGGCGCATCAGGTGCGACAATGGCATCTCCAGAGCCTGACACTGTACAAAAAGTACAGCCACCCTTTGCCACCGTACCATCACGATTGGGACAATCAAACCCCGCATCAATCGGTACTTTAAAGGTCTTTTCTCCAAATAATGTTCGATAATAATCATTCAGCGCATTGTAGGATTTCATTCTCCTATTCTACCACATTTCCAGAATTGCAGGATCGAAAACATTAAAAATTTTATCTTCCTTCTTGTTTTTTCAATTTGGATCACGAATCAATAGATATGAAGACTATTTTATACATTTTTTTAGGAGCCTCTATTGGTTCATTTCTCGGTGTGGTCATCGACCGTTTTCCTGATGAATCCCTGCTCTTTCCTAGCAGCCACTGCAATCACTGCAAGCGACCACTCAAATGGTGGGATATGATTCCGATTCTCTCCCAGCTACTCCTGCTCTCTAAGTGTCGCTACTGTAAAGCAAGGATTTCTTACTGGTATATCGGACTGGAGCTGATTTCTGCTGGACTTACGCTCCTACTCTTCAATGGCATGCTCTCTCTGTTGCAAGGCTCCCTGCTCTTTGCTGGGCTAGTCTTGACTATCTATGACATCAAATACCGAGAATACCCGCTGATGGTCTGGCTCTCCTTCACCTCTCTAGCCCTTCTACTGTCAAGTCTCAACTGGGTCTTCTGTTGCTTCATTTTCCTTGGACTACTCGCTGAAACCTACAAACTCAATATCGGATCGGGTGACTTTTTCTACTTAGCCAGTCTGTCGCTATTCTTTTCCCTGTCTGACCTCCTCTGGATTATCCAACTAGCCAGCCTACTAGGAATTGTAATCTTTCGTGTGTTCAAGCCTACATCACTCGCCTATGTCCCCTGTCTCTTTTTGGCAAGCCTCCTCGTACAAATCTTATCCATTTTTCAATTATAGTCGCTCAGTTTCCTTTTATTACTTCGTTCACTCATCTTGTGTAATTGAACTTAATCGCTTCCCTATTTCCAAGCGCATGAAAAAACAGACACCTAACTGTTTTTTTATGCTATACTATTAGTAACAGGAGGAGAATAATATGAACATTTATTCTGATGATAGTTTAACCTTACATACAGATTTGTATCAAATCAATATGGCTCAAGTCTATTTCGAGCAAGGCATTCATGAAAAACATGCGGTATTTGAGGTCTATTTTAGAAAGCTACCTTTTCATAATGGGTATGCAGTATTTGCAGGTTTGGAACGGATTGTTCACTACCTGTCCAACCTTTCATTTACCCCGACCGATCTAGATTATCTACGCGAACTAGGGTATCCAGAAAACTTTTTGAACTATTTGGACCAATTAGAGTTTTCCCTCACCGTCCGTTCTGCTAAAGAGGGAGATCTGGTCTTTGCCAATGAACCCATCATGCAAATCGAAGGACCGCTTGCCCAATGTCAACTGGTTGAAACAGCTATTCTAAATATCGTCAACTACCAAACCTTGATTGCAACCAAGGCTAGACGGATCAAAGCCATTTTAGAAGATGAACCGCTCCTTGAATTTGGAACCAGACGCGCTCAGGAAATGGACGCCGCCATCTGGGGAACACGCGCAGCCTTTATCGGTGGCGCTGGTGCGACTTCAAATGTCCGCGCTGGGAAAATCTTCGGTATTCCCGTTGCGGGTACCCATGCCCATGCCTTGGTACAGACCTACGGCAATGACTACGACTCTTTCAAGGCCTACGCTTCCACCCATAAGAACTGCGTTTTCCTTGTCGATACCTACGATACCCTCCGGCTCGGTGTCCCTGCTGCCATTCGCGTTGCCAATGAATTTGGGGATAAGATTAACTTCCTAGGGGTACGGATTGACTCTGGCGATATGGCTTACATTTCTAAAAAAGTGAGACAACAGCTGGACGACGCAGGCTATACCGAGGCTAAAATCTACGCCTCCAATGACCTTGATGAAAACACCATTTTAAACCTGAAAATGCAAAAGGCTAAAATTGATGTCTGGGGTGTCGGCACAAAACTCATCACCGCTTATGATCAACCAGCCCTAGGTGCTGTCTATAAGATTGTCTCTATCGAGGATGAAAAAGGACAGATGCGTGATACGATCAAGCTATCCTCCAACGTGGAAAAAGTATCGACACCGGGTAAAAAACAGGTCTGGCGCATTACCAGTCGTGAAAAGGGCAAAACCGAGGGCGACTATATCACTTTTGCGGATGCGGATGTGACTGAAATGCAATCCATCCACATGTTTCACCCGACCTACACCTATATCAATAAAACCGTGACAGACTTTGAAGCCCTACCTCTCCTAGTAGATATTTTTGATAAGGGCAAACTCATCTATGAATTGCCAAGCCTACCAGATATTCAGACCTATGCCCACGCGCAATTCGACAAACTCTGGGATGAATACAAGCGCATGCTCAATCCTCAAGACTACCCTGTTGACCTAGCCCAAGATGTCTGGGATCACAAGATGAATCTGATTCAGCAGGTTCGCAACCAAACTCAGTCGATCCAAAAGGAGAAAAAATGAGCCTACAAAAAACCATCATCCGGCAATTAGGGGTCAAACCTGTCATCCAGCCACAGGAAGAAATCCGTCACTCCATTGATTTTTTAAAAGACTATCTCAAAAAACACCCCTTTCTGAAAAGTTATGTTTTAGGCATTTCTGGCGGTCAAGATTCGACCCTCGCAGGTCGTCTGGCACAGCTAGCCATTGAAGAAATGCGGGCGGAAACAGGCGATGATACCTATCAATTTATCGCCGTCCGCCTACCCTACGGCATTCAGGCAGACGAAGAAGATGCCCAAGCAGCCCTTGCCTTTATCAAGCCCGATGTCAGTCTGGTCGTCAATATCAAAGAGAGTGTCGACACCATGACCGAGGCTATAAAGGCGACTGGGGTTGGTGTGTCTGATTTTAACAAGGGAAATATCAAGGCTCGCAGTCGCATGATTGCCCAGTACGCTCTTGCAGGCAGCTACTCTGGTGCGGTTATCGGTACAGACCATGCCGCTGAAAATATCACAGGCTTTTTCACGAAGTTTGGTGATGGGGGCGCAGACATCCTACCCCTGTTTCGCCTCAATAAGCGCCAAGGAAAAGCCCTCTTGGCAGAACTTGGAGCAGACAAGGCGCTCTATGAAAAGATTCCCACAGCTGATTTGGAAGAAGATAAACCCGGGCTAGCAGATGAGGTTGCCCTCGGTGTGACCTATGACAACATTGACGACTACCTCGAAGGAAAAAGCATTGATCCACAAGCCCAGACGATTATCGAGAATTGGTGGAAAAAAACCGAACACAAACGCCACTTACCAATCACCATCTTTGATGATTTTTGGAAATAAGATACGAGATTGTTAAAAGCCTTGTGGAGTTTTTCAGCTATCTCCTTAAAAACGTTTTACCTGCATAACTATGAAAAACTAGAAAATACAAAACAAAAGCGCTCCTACAAAATTTTTGTAGGAGTGTTTTTTAGATGATGCGGCGCTCTTTTGATTTTCAAAGAAGATGAGTAGTAAGGATTGGCTTCTGGTCCGTGCTTGAAGATTTTTCAAAAAGGTCTATAATAGGTCTTAATAGAAAAGGAGGACCTTATGAACTCATTACATCAATCATTAACAGATCAGTTCTTTGCTGATTATGAAACCAATCATCAATTTGCGGCAATGGAAAATGCAATCACACACAATGGTATCTATACTTCTCTTGAGAAACGTAGCAGCAGCGTGGAAAACGACCCTGTCTTTTCCATTGATTTGACCAAGGACAAGGTTAGCAACCAGAAAGCCTCTGGTCGTTGCTGGATGTTTGCTGCCCTAAATACTTTCCGCCACAAAATGATTGCTGGTTTCCAATTGGAAAATTTTGAACTCTCTCAAGCGCATACTTTCTTCTGGGACAAGTACGAAAAATCCAACTGGTTCTTAGAACAAGTCATTGCGACAGCCGATCAAGCCTTAACCAGTCGTAAGGTTAAATTCCTCTTGGATGTTCCCCAACAAGACGGTGGTCAATGGGATATGGTTGTATCCCTCTTTGAAAAATACGGAGTAGTGCCTAAGTCTGTCTATCCGGAGTCTATCTCTTCTAGCAACAGTCGTGAACTCAATACTGTTTTGAATAAATTGCTCCGCCAAGATGCACAAATGTTGCGTGAGTTAGTAGCACAAGGAGAAACAGCCGAAGCCATTCAAGCGAAAAAGACAGAACTCTTGCAAGAAATCTTTAACTTCCTTGCTATGTCACTTGGATTGCCACCGCGTACCTTTGATTTTGCCTACCGTGACAAAGACAACAACTACTATCGTGAGACAGATTTAACCCCACAGGAATTTTACAAGAAATATGTGGACATTCAGTTGAACGATTATGTCTCCATTATCAATGCGCCGACTGATGATAAGCCTTATGGTAAGTCTTATACTGTTGAAATGCTTGGAAACGTAGTCGGTAGCCGACCTGTCCGTTACCTCAATGTTGAAATGAAGCGCTTGAAAGAACTTGCTATTGCCCAGATGCAGGCGGGTGAGACCGTTTGGTTTGGGTCAGATGTCGGTCAATCAAGCAACCGTAAGACAGGGGTCATGGTAAATGGTATGCACGACTTCAGCTCTAGCATGAATATTGACCTTCACCAAGACAAGGCGGGCCGTCTTGATTACAGCGAAAGCCTTATGACCCACGCCATGGTTCTAACTGGGGTGGATCTTGATGAAAATGGTCAATCGCTCAAATGGAAGGTTGAAAATTCATGGGGTGATAAGGTTGGAGATAAGGGCTACTTTGTCGCAAGTGATAGCTGGATGGATGAGTACACCTATCAAATCGTCATCAGAAAAGACCTGCTGACAAAAGAAGAACTCGCAGCCTATAATGCCGAGCCAACTGTCCTTGCGCCTTGGGATCCAATGGGATCTTTGGCAAGTCAGATGTAAGATTGGAAAAAACCATCGCTTACAAAGTCTAGCCTAGAGTATCCATATCTATCTGGCAGCATGCAGCAACTATGGTATAGTCATTTAGTTTATATTTTTATTACTTCGTTAACTCGTCTTGCTGTACCCCAGTACTACCTGCGACTCGTTGCCTAGTACTAAAAATAAACTAAACGGCTATAAAAGGGAAAATCTAACAAGTGATAAAGTATCCTTTATAGTCGGTTCATTTATACTCGTCAGAATTTGATTTTTGATGGGTATAAGCGATTATAATATAAGAAAATGAGGTTGGTAGAATCTACCAACCTCATTTTCTTATAACGACACCCGTTATCTCATACTCTATTACCGGGAGATAAGCAGACGATTGTACAGAATTTCTAAACGAACACCTTTCATATCCTAGTCACTATCTACGATTTTCCTTTCCTTGAAGTCGTACGCATCTTTCTACAAGCCCGCTTCCACATGCCATAGGTCAGATAGGCAAGGAAACCTCCTAGGGTGTTTGTCCATAGGTCATCAACTTCAAAAACACGACCTACATCAAAGAGGAAGTCCAATAAAAGCTGGAGACACTCGATAGACAGACTAAGCAAAAAGCTGTAAAGGACAACTGCTTGAAGGCTCTGCCATTTCTTGAAAAGAAACACTAAGGCTAGGACAAGGGGATAGAGCAGGAAAATATTGGTCAGATTTTGAAGCAGGAGCAGCCACCAATCTGCTAAACTATCGAGCTTACCTGCGTTAACAAAACTGTTGAAAGGGATCGGAAGAATATAGAGCCTGCCAATTTGGACAAGACCGGGTGTCGAAAACATCTTATACTGGGGATAGAAGCTCTGGGGCAGAAAGCACATGCAAGGGATTGCAAGGGCATAAATCCGCACCCAGAATAGAACGATTTTTCGGCCAAAGGGGGTCAAGTCTCCATTCCTTTGAAAGAGGTGTTTCATGCCTTGATGCCTGCCTTCGCCTTGGCTGCTGCCACGCGAGCACGCGCTGATTCCCGGTCTTTTTTCATCGTGTTAGAACGCAACTGACCACAAGCCGCATCAATATCCGTACCATGTTCTTGACGAACGACACAGTTTACACCATTTTTCTTGAGGCGGTCATAGAAGGCTGCCACACGTTCGGGTGTGGAACGACTGTACTGGTCATGCTCGCTCACAGGATTGTATGGAATCAGATTGACGTAGGACAACTTCCGGATATTCTTGGTCAAATCCGCCAATTCTTGAGCCTGTTCTACACCGTCATTGACCTGATTGAGCATAATATACTCAAAGGTAACGCGACGATTGGTGGTTTCAATATAGTCCTCAATCGCTTCAAACAAGACCTCGATTGGAAACTTGCGATTGATACGCATAATGCTGGATCGAATGTCATTATTCGGTGCATGGAGAGAAACTGCCAGATTAACCTGCACACCTTCTCTAGCAAATTCACGAATTTTCGGTGCTAGACCAGAGGTTGAAACGGTAATGTGCCGAGCACCAATCGCCATCCCCTTGTCATCGTTCACAATCCTTAGGAAATTGAGGACATTGTCATAGTTATCAAAAGGCTCCCCAATCCCCATGACCACGATATGGCTGACGCGTTCTCCCTGATGACGGTCATCAAAGTACTTCTGAACCAACATAATCTGCGCCATGATTTCACCACTATTCAAATCCCGTTGTTTGCGAATCAAGCCAGAAGCGCAGAAGGTACAGCCAATATTACAGCCGACCTGGGTCGTCACACAGACGGACAAACCATAATGCTGCCGCATCAAGACAGTTTCAATCAGCATGCCATCCGGCAACTCAAAAAGGTATTTGACAGTTCCGTCTTTTGATTCTTGCACAATGCGCTGCGTGAGAGGATTGACCACAAAGTGTTGATTGAGCTTGCCAATCAAATCCTTAGAAAGGTTGGTCATCTCCTCAAAAGCCTGTACACGCTTACGATAGAGCCACTCCCAAATCTGACTGGCTCGGAATTTCTTTTCTCCCTGTTCCAATACCCAGTCTGTCAAATCAGTACGACTAAGGCTATAAATTGATGGTTTCATAGGTCTCCTACTTTTGGCGGATCACAAAGCCTCTTTTGCTCTCTTGTGATTCACGCTGATTCTTTTTCTTACTCTGTTTTTTAGTGTGTTCTGGTTTGTTGTGCTTGTGTGAACGCCAGTCATTCTTCTCGCCTTTTTCCTTTACGATAAATGAACGCTGGGGCTTGCGATTATTACGACTACGGCGTTTCCGACTTGGTCGTTCTTCTACTTCAATAGACGGTTCTTGCGGTCTAGCATTACCCAAAACAAAATAGGCGCAACCAAAGTTACAAAATTCTGTCAGATAATCATCTAGGCGACCTATTTTCAAATCAGACTTAACCGTCCTGTCCTCCCTGTAAAACCCTTTCAATCGAAGCTGTTCATTGCCCCAATCTCCCACAATGTAATCAAATTTAAGCATGAGGGCAGAAAAACGTTGCCCAAAGGCTGTCTGGTCAAAAGCGTCGCGGTAGTCTTCTAAGAGGTCTAATTCAATATTTTCTGCGACAACCTTGTCCCCGACACGAGCAAAACTAGGTCCAGGAAATTTATTATAATTGTACAATTCAGGTGCGATTTCCTTCTTCATCACTCCTCCTTCTCTCTTTTTCTATCTAACCTTATCATTATAACACGACTTGACACCATATTGATAGAGCCAAGGCGATAGACTAGAATTTTCAGAACATTCTCATACTCTCTCTAACACAACATTCCCCTTTGAAGGGTTCCTAATCCCCAATGAAAATCCACTTTCATGAAAGGTTGAGAGCAGTTTAGCAAAGCTACTTTCCCCACTATCGAAAGATAAGGATAAGCAAGCTAGTTGAAAAGCAGTGATAACTTTTTCAATCATTCGACAAGCAAGTTGCTTTTCATTGCATGTCAAGAGACAGCTGTTTCACCTATCTTTTATAGCCGTTTAGTTTATTTTTAGTACTACCTGCGACTCATTGCCTAGTATCAAACTCTACCAAAAAAGAGCCTTTATTGGCTCTTCGTTT
Organism: Streptococcus acidominimus; assembly: GCF_001921825.1. GTDB lineage: Bacteria > Bacillota > Bacilli > Lactobacillales > Streptococcaceae > Streptococcus > Streptococcus acidominimus. The sequence goes on along the minus strand of NZ_MSJL01000024.1, from coordinate 20,613 downwards.
TCTTGAGATAGTCAATCGCTTCCTTGACATTCGTAACAGGTACGACTTCAATGTCAAGATTATTCTTTTTGACAGCCTCCATTGCTTCTTCATAATTGGTTTTCGCATTGGGGTTTTGCTTTAAGATTTCTTTATCAACAGGATTGTTGGGTACAAAGAAGACACTTGCCCCTGCGATTGCTGCGGATAAGACTTTCTTGTCTGCACCCCCAATATCACCAACTGAACCATCTTGCTCAATCGTTCCTGTCCCCGCAATCATACGACCATCCCGCAAATCAGGATCCGCCAACTGGGTATAAATCGCGAGGGTAAACATCAAACCTGCACTCGGCCCCCCGATATTGCCTGTCTGAAAATCAATCTGCTCCTTACTTTTTACCTCGGTATGGTCAACGAGACCAATTCCAATCCCATTTTTTCCATTTGCTAGCTTGATAATTTTTCCATCGGCGGTCATTTCTTGTCCCGCGCTCAAATAGCCTACTTTCACATCACTGCCAAGCGTCAAGCCACTGACGTATTCAATCAATTCAGGTGAACTCTTAAAAGTTCTGCCATTGACACTCACGACTGTATCGGCAATATTCAAGATCTGCTTAAAGGTGGAGTCTTCAGCAACGTTGAGGATATACACGCCGAAAAACTCTAAAGAGGCCTCTTTCTTTGCCAAGGTCAATCCTTGGTATTTTGCCATATTCTGCGACGTTTCCATGTAGAATTGACTAATGCGGTAAAAATCTTCCGTATCTGCACCCCCTGCCAATTCTTCCTTAGGAATCACATCAGAATGAGAGTCAAAGGTAGCAAGTAAGAGCTGAACAGCTGTTGCTGGCTTGACTTGTATATAGACAAAATTATAGGATCCCGACTGTTCATCTGGCTTATTATCCACTGTCAATACTGTACGAATATCCGCTGCACCACCGGGACTTTCGATATAGTAGGGGAGAGGGTAGATAAAGGCAAGCCACAATAGGACAGTCGATACAATAATCGAGAGAATCAGGTATAATTTTTTATTTTTCTTCATTTTTCATCAATTCCTTGCTAATGTTTTCAGGGACGTAGGGGCTAACATCTTGTCTAAAATGCAACAATTCCCGTACTTGACCCGAGGAGACAAACTTGTATTCTGGCTTCGCCAACAGATAAATGGTCTCTATGTCGGGAGCTAACTCACGATTGTAAAAGTCAAAGCTGGCTTCATACTCCAAATCGATCCCGTTGCGCAAGCCACGCACCAGATAAGTTGCACCAATTTTTCGTGCCACATCCACCACCAACTCATCTTGAGCCAGTAAGACCTTGACCCTCGGTAGCTCTGCGACTGCTTCTTCTATCAAGCGTTTACGCTCCTCACTCGCAAAGAGACCCTGCTTGTGTGGATTGACAAAGATCCCCACATAGAGGACATCAAATAGTTGACTGGCTCGTTGAATCAAGTCCAAGTGCCCATTCGTAAGTGGATCAAATGACCCTGTAAAAAGTCCAATTTTATCTGACATAGACTGCTACCTTAGTAATTCCATAAATTTTTTCTTTCCAGATACCCAAATCTGCAATTTCTTCTGGAAGTTGAACCTGCTTATCAGTCTCACAGACCACCATGACCTCTTCTGCCAGAAGATTTTTTTGACACAGATCTGTGATCGTCTCTACAATCGTCTCCTCGGCATAGGGTGGGTCTAAAAAGACTAGGTCAAACGGCTCTTGCACCAGCTGTAACGCTTGTTTGGCTTCCATTGACAAGAGTTGAAACTTCCCTGCTTCCTTGGTCATAGCGATATTTTCCCGAATGATGGCCTGCGCCTGCCGATCCCGTTCTACCAGAACAGCCTGCGTCATGCCACGCGAAATGGCCTCAATGGACAAACCTCCGCTTCCTGCAAATAAATCTAAAACACGTCCCCCATCAAAATAGGGACCAATCATGTTAAACATCGCACCGCGAACCTTGTCTGAAGTCGGACGTGTGGTCTTACCTGGCAAGGTTTTGAGCGGTCTTCCACCGTAATCTCCCGAAATAACTCTCATAGCTCTTATTATAGCATACTTATCTCTAATCTAATACTCCCCAATTTGTAAAAATCAAAATCTGGAACTGGCTAAAGCTGAAACAGTTATGTCTCTTTTTCGCACAGAGTTTAGGGCGTGTTCAGTTAAGATGTGAAGCCGTTAAAAAACCGACTGAAAATTAGGAAACATGACGAAGAAGCGTAGCTTCTAGGAATGTTTATCTATTTTCCGAGGTTTTAGGCTGAACTCAATTCCCCAAGATACGAGAGCGTTTGACACGAGTTTCACTCGTTTTATCTCCAACCTTCCACAGTCTATTCCTAGACTGTTTGACACGAGTTACACTCGTTTTATCTCCAACCTTCCACAGTCTATTCCTAGACTGTTTGACACGAGTTACACTCGTTTTATCTCCAACCTTCCACAGTCTATTCCTAGACTGTGGAAGCGAGCAAAGCAAAAATAGGAGTTTTGACGAGTGAAAAGCTCCAATGGAGGTTTTCAGCCTATTTCCTAAAGAACCATCATCAGCTAAAACTGAAACAGTTATCGCTCTTTTTTGTACAGCTCGTAGTCCTAGTTCAATTACACAAGATGAGTTAACGAAGTAATAAAAGTAAACTGAGCGGCTATAACGACGTCAGATTTTGATGTTTGACAAGTATAATCTGTAAAAAATATAGAAAAAGAGTATTCCTACCCTTTTTCTATATTCTCTAATTCATTTTTACTTTTCCATCCCAGCCATTTAGACCATAGCTCAAAATATAGATGTCTTTATAACCATTCTTTTTCAATAGCAGAGCAGCTTGCATGACCAATTGACCGCGATCATTTTCATAGAGCAAGACAGGCCTGTCTTTCCGAAGAGCTGCAAGACTTTGCTTCAATTGTTGAGCAGGGATATTGCGCGCACCCATAATATGCTTTTTTCGATATTCTGCAGGTTCACGCAAATCAACCACTTGACCACCGTGAATTTTTTCCGCAAATGCATGGTTTTCCACCACTTTTGCTGCTCGGCGTAAGCGCCAGTAATTAAAACCAACCCAAACTCCTAATACGATTACAACCAACAATAAAACATAAAGCGTTGACATTGACTACTCCTTTTTCTCTTGATACTCTAATTCCAAACGATGTTCCCGTCTTAAAACCAACTCAGCCTCCATATAGTCCAAGCGATCTAGCAGCCCTGCTTCATAGATCCGATGCAATTCAATCTGCATCATCTCAATGTCATACAAGCGATTGCCCATATAGATAATGATTCCAAATTGCTTTAATAACTGTTGCACATCATAAAGTTTCTTCATAGAAAAAGTGTAGCAAAACTTCATCAATATTGCAATAGCAAAAAAGAGGTGAGGACGTTTGACTCAAGCCTAGTTCACTTTATCTCCAACCTCTAACAGCCACTGGTTTACAAAGAAAGAAGCCTGCTTCTTCTATTTCCAACTTTTAACAGTCTACCAGACTTTAAAACCAGCCATTTTCTTTGGCGATATTAATGGCTTCGGTGCGGTTGCTAGCGTTGAGTTTGCTGAGGATCGTAGACATATAGTTGCGAATGGTGCCATTTGAAAGGTACATTTGGTCGGCAATTTCTTGGTTGGACAGGCCTTTAGCGACTTTTTGCAGGAGGAGTTGCTCCTGACTGGTCAGGGGATTTTTCATGACGAAAAGGCTCTCCATAAGCTCTGGGGAATATTCTTTTTTCCCCTGAAGCACGCGCTCAATGGTTCTCATCAAATCAGAAATACTGCGTTCTTTTAATACATAGGCATCCACGTCCGCTCGGATGGCGCGTTCGAAATAGCCCGGTCGTTTGAAGGTCGTCACCATAACCACTTTGAGATTCGGTAAGGCTTCTTTCCCCCATTCCAGAACATCTAGACCTGTCATCTCGGGCATTTCAATGTCTAAAATAGCAACATCTACGCTTTTCTCTTGTAAGATAACCTGTGCCTCCAAGCCGTTTTTAGCAGGGAATACCCGGTTTACACCGTCCTGTAATTCCAAGAGTTGGCAAAGCGCATCGCACAACATACTTTGGTCTTCAGCGACTAATATGTTCATCTTTATCTCCTTTCGGAATCTCCAGCTGAATCTGCGTTGGCTGTTTGGCAGAGACAATCGCCACCCTCCCTTGGTAGCGAAGCAAGCGGTCCCGAATCGAGTGTAATTCCTCACCTGTCACCTGCTCAAAACCAATCCCATTATCTTCCACTAGAACGCGAAGCAAGCCGTCTTTTTCACTCAACTGAATCCGACAACTACTTGCCTGACTATGCTTGATTAGGTTGTTACACAGCTCTCGCAAGGCCATGGTCAGAGCAGCTTCCTGCTCCTTGCCCATTTCTACCACTCTTCCTTCAACTGTCCAGTCAACCCCTGCTAGCTCTAGCATATTCCCTAAAATCTGCAATTCTTCTTTCAGGCTATGTTGCTTCACAGCTTGGATAATTTGCCGCACTTCCTGCATAGAATTTTTTGCAATGTCCTGCAAATCTTGAACCTCTTGCCTAGCCTTTTCATAGGCGCCATGCTCCATCAAGGTTAAGGCTAGCTCACTCTTGACACTCATTATCGCAAAGACATGCCCGAGGGTATCATGTAAGTCTTGCCCAATCCGATTGCGTTCATTTTCAGCCAAAAGTAGGTTAATTGAAGCATTTTTTTCAAACAATTCATTTTCTATTTTTTGTCTTTTGACCGATTGCTTCATCGCATACATCATGCCAATGCAGATTATATTCATCGTCAAGAGAAAAATTTGTGTGGAAAAATCCGGAGCCAGTAAAATGGGATACACTGTCGCAAGTAAGACTAAATAAAAGCTACAGTATCGAAACCCTGTTATCTTATCTTCCTGAAAACGCCATGTCAGGAGGTTCGATAAGAAAAAATTAAACATGGAGATTGTAGGGTTCTCCATAAAACTGATAAAGACAACATAACAGCATAGATAGAGCCAGAGAATATTGACCCTCAAGGAATGCTCCATCACCACCACACCGATATAGGCAACTGCAAACATCACTGTCATGATAAATACGTAAAATGGATAGTCACCTCTTACGGAGTAATAAAGAGGAAATACCAAGTATAATAAAGATACATAGTACATGGTATGAATTTTTTTGAGATTGCTCAGTAATGTCACCTTATCTCACTTCCTGCTTCTTTTTTAGCACTAGGGCTAAACCTGCTACTATTATAGTATAAAGAAAGACCATTAGTAAAGACTGAAATTGTAGCACTTTCTCATTGACATAGACAAGCACCAACTGATTGGCATAGTAAGACGGTGTAAAGTGAGCCATCACCTGCATCCAATCCGGTAAGCTGTCATAGGGCATCCAGCTACCGCCAAAAATTGCTAACACAAAATATAACACATTGGCTACAACCGTCATCGTTTGCTGGTTATGGAGCAACGTAAAGGCTAAGCCAAGAGCTAAATACACCATGCTCGTTACTAGAAGTAAAAGAGCTGATACAAGCCACTGTTCTGCTGTCATGTCCACATCTCGAAATAGTGCTCCAACTGCAAAATTAATCACAATGGAAATAATGAATGAAATGAAGACCCTTAATATCTTAACGATATAGTACTGGTATAAGGGAAGAGGGGAGTGTTGAATCTGTAAAAACCAACGGCTTTTCACATCCTCTTCCAATATCATCGGAAAACTAAATAAACCAAAACTACTCATACTGAAAGCCGTCATGGTCAGTAGATAATTTTTCGTCAGGGCGGCCACATCTCCATAAGAAGTATCAAACATAGCCGAAAATAGGAGAAAGAAGAGCACAGGCATACCAATTCCCATGATAAAGCTCGCCAAATTCCGTCTTGTTAAAAGATATTCAATCCCCAATAAAGCTTTCATCTTTCTTCCTCCTTAGTAGTATCAAATAGGGTATTCAATAGCGTTTTATTGGTCATTTCAATCTCAGCAATCGGACAGTTAGCATCCTGTAAGGCCTGCCAGACTGCCTCCATATCTTTTGCCATAAAACGGATTTGGTCATCGTTGACTTCCATACCATAGATATTTTCCAACCCCTCAACAATAAACATGTAGTCTCTCGGAATGATAAATTGTTTTTCTTGCTCCTCTGAACGCATTTTAAAGGGGGTTGTATCCCGTAAGAGCTTTCCCTTATGCAAGACCAAGATTCGGTCAGCCGTATGCTCTACTTCTTCAATATAATGCGAAGAATAGAGAATGGTTACACCACTTTCTTTTAAGCTGTGGATAATTTCCCAAAAACGCTGACGAGTTGAGGTATCCATAGCAGTTGTAGGTTCATCCAAAAAGAGAATGGACGGACGACCTATCAAGATTAAGATAAAGGACAGCAGACGCTTTTGACCACCTGATAATTTTTCTGCCAGCTGATTTTTCTTCTCAGGAGAAAAGCAAAGCAGGTCATCCACTTCTTGATTGGATAAAGAATGGGGATAAATCCTTTGAAAAAAAGTAATCAGTTCCTTGACCTTGAGAGTTGCAGGCACCACATTTTCCTGTGGCAGTATCCCAACTACTTTCTTTAAGGTCGGGTCCGTCACCTGACGCTCCTGAATGGTAATGCAACCACTTGTAACAAACAAATCCCCCAATAAACAAGACATCAAGGTCGTCTTTCCTGCCCCATTTGGTCCAATTAGGGCAACGCATTCACCCTCCCCGATTTTAAAGGAAATCCCCTCTAAAATCTGCCTTTCTTTTATTCTTTTTGAAATGTCTTTCACATCAATCATCGTCATTTTTCAACTCCCTGTTTACTATTAAGCTACCGATACCATACCGATTTTCCGTTATTGTCATTTCGTTTATCTCTTATGACTTCATTCACTCGCTTTGCCTCACTCTAGTACAGCCTGCAGCTCCTTGCCCAGCACTAAAATCAAAAAGTAAACTAAAAGACTATAACACAAAAAGAGCAGGCACTCACCCTATCAAAAAACCTTGCAATTTACCTAACCTCCTTTGCAATTCTCCAATTAGAACACCATTAGTATAACCTTTTCTACTTTCTCTCACCAGATAGGTTTGTCATTGATAAAGATGACAAATGTCATGTCCTTTCTATCCTCCTACAAAAAACCAGCACCTAAGGATGCTGGTTCACTAATATATGGTTCTGATTTCGACTACAAACCTGGTGCTTGTCCTAGCTCTGCTTGGAGCATCCAGATGTGTTTTTCAAGGCTTGCTTTTGCCTCATGGAAAATGTCATTTGTCAAATCATCTCCTTCTTCGTCTGTCACATCAAGCCCTTTTTGGAACAAGCTGACAAGATAGCGGAAGACTGCGACAACACGACCCAATTGTTCTTCCATAGACAAGCTATAATCACCTGGCACTTCTTCCAACTGGCTGTTATCACTAAACTCTTTCAAGGTAGAAAATGGAGCTCCGCCCAAAGTAATCAAACGTTCGCTGATCTCATCTAGGTAGCCATCCAATTCTTCCATATACTCATCCATTTTTGGATGCCATACAAGGAAGCCACGTCCACGCATATACCAGTGCACTTGATGTAAGATAGAGTGAGCGACTGACAAGTCTGCCACTACTTGATTCAAGAGTGCCTTTGTTTCTGGTTCTGCTTGTGGTTTTGCAAAGCTCGCAATTTCTGCTGAAGATTGGTAGAATGTGTTCATCATAAAGTATTACCTTCTTTCTCTTATTTATAATCATTATAAATAAAGACGATAAAAATTGCAAGCATTTGAGCTTTTATTAGAAAAGTTTCAACATTCACATAAAATAAGAAAGACATTTTAGGGTAAAATAGGATATAATAGAAAAGAAGACTAGCTTTCACCTTTCTCAAGTGTAAAAGCTGGATATGTTATTTTGATTGCCCAATAAGGAGAAACTAATGAAAAAGGTCGTTTTTGTCTGTCTTGGAAATATTTGCCGCAGTCCGATGGCTGAATTTGTCATGAAAGGACTAACAGACCAGCTTATCATAGAAAGTCGGGCGACATCATCGTGGGAGCATGGCAATCCGATTCACAAGGGTACGCAACAGATATTACAGCACTATCAGATCCCCTACGATTCTCATAAATATTCTAGGCAGATTAGCCTAGATATGGCAGAGGAATATGACTATATCATTGGTATGGACAGCCAAAATATTGCCGACTTGAAGAAGATGCTTCCGGCTAAGCTACATGATAAGATCTATCCCTTTGCTGAAAAAAGCGTGCCAGATCCTTGGTATACAGGAGATTTCGAAGAAACCTATCGTATGGTAACTGCTGGTTGCCTAACCTGGAAAGATCGTCTTTTGTAAGCATGGATTGAGGCAACTATCTTTATCACTACCCCCAAAAATGGTAGAATAAAAGCACTACTAGAAAAGAGAATCGCTATGAACAAGCTGATGCATCATCTGCAAACAATTGATTTAAAAAATCTCAACACCTACCTCACACGGCCTAGGATTGAAAAAGCCTGTGTCGCTCTGATGATCCTTTGTGCCTTATCCGTCTTTCTCGGGCGCACTCCAAGCAAGCAAACACTAAGCCTAGATAATGGGAAAATCACTTACCATGGTATCGTCGTTGCCAACAAAATGTCTGGCAAAGGAACCTTAACCTTTGAAAATGGGGATACATACGACGGACAATTTACCAATGGTATCTTTAACGGTAAGGGAACCTTTCGCTCTGCTAGTGGTTGGACCTATGAGGGAGAATTTAAAAATGGGATTGCTGATGGTGAGGGAAAATTAACCACCGAAGCAAAGGTTGTCTACGAAGGAACATTCAAACAAGGAATTTATCAATATGAGAATTAAATGGTTTTCAACAATACGAGTGCTAGGGATGGTCTTTGTTCTACTTTATCACTTCTATATCTCCTTTTTCCCTGGTGGCTTTGTCGGGGTTGATCTCTTTTTCACCCTGTCTGGCTATCTAACAACCGCCTTGTTTTTAGATGAATACGCCAACCATCAATCCATTGATTTCAAACGATTTTTCAAACGGCGCTTCTATCGGATTTTCCCACCAGTTGTCCTAACACTGCTCATTACAACACCGCTTGCTCTGCTGGTTCGCAATGACTTTATCGCTGGGATTGGACGTCAATTGATGGCTGCTCTAGGCTTCATGACCAACTTCTTTGAACTCCTAGCAGGGGCTTCCTATGAAAACCAATTCACTCCCCACCTGTTCCTCCATACTTGGAGCCTCGCCCTTGAAGTTCATTTCTATCTCCTCTGGGCGCTGATTATCTGGGGGATTGCACGACTGGCAAAAACAAGCGGACAGCTCCGCGGAATGATTTTCCTCACCTCTAGCGTCCTGTTCCTCATCAGTTTTCTTGCCATGTTTATTTCAAGCTTCTTTGTCAGCAGCTTCTCGACCATCTACTTTGCAACATGGACCCATATCTTCCCTTTCTTCCTAGGAAGTGTATTAGCTAGTTTAACAGGGCTGAAAATCCTGACACGACCATTTGAACGGGCAATTGCCAAATGGAATCTAAAACAGACATTATCCGTCATGGCAGGGGGTCTGCTTGTCGAACTACTGCTCCTTTTTTTCGCAAAATTTGACAGTATCTGGACGTATCTCATTGGCTTTCTCCTTTCAAGTTTAGCAACAGCCCTTATGATTTATGCTGCCCGTATCTTACATGAAAAGACAGAAACGATTAAAGAACCTGCTATTCTCCTCTTTTTCTCCAATATTTCCTACGGTATCTATCTCTTCCACTGGCCTTTCTATACCATCTTTTCCCAGTTGCTCAGCCGTGGACTAGCTGTGCTGGTCACGCTGATCTTCTCCATCCTGTTCGCAACACTTTCCTTTTATCTGATCGAGCCTTATCTGGCTGGAAAAAAGGCACGGTTCTTAAATCTCGAATTCGACCTAAGTCCCTACAAAAAATGGATTTGGACCAGTGCGACTAGCCTGCTTCTTCTTACAATTGGAGTTAGCCTCTTTGCACCTCCTTTAGGAAATTTTGAGCGTGAATCACTGATCAATAGTTTGTATCAATCCAGCAACCGTATGGGGCAAACCCAGCAACTCGCCCAAAGAGGAAAGGCTTCCTCTTTTGAAGTGACCGAGGGATTGACCATTATCGGTGACTCTGTTACCTTACGCTCAACAGAGCAACTAAATGCCTTCTTCCCAGACGCCTTTATAGATGCTCAAGGAAGTCGAAATGTTGCCCAAGCAAGAGAAATACTCCAAAATAACATTGATAATCATGCACTCATGAAAGATGTAGTCATTGCCACAGGAGTAAATATTATCTATAATTATGAGGAAGAGCTTGAGAAAATCATTTCGATTCTTCCGAATGGGCATCACCTAATTCTCGTCACTCCTTATGATGGAAACTCCGCTCAATATAGCGACCCCGTTGCTGAAAAATATGCGAACTATACCCGTGAATTAGCGAAAAAGTATGATTTCATTACCATTGCTGATTGGAATACCGTTTCCAAAAATAATCCCCAAATTTGGGCTGGAACAGACAACATTCACTACGGTAGCAATCACGAAACCACCGTTGAAGGTGCAAAACTCTTTGCACAAACCATCAAAACCGCACTCGAACAAGCAGAAAAACAACCCGTCAAAAATGTCGGGCTTAGTGAATGAGACAACATTATACAGAAAAGGGGCGGTTAAGCTAGAAAGTTCCTAAAAAACTCAAAGCAACACTAGCTAGAACAAATAAAACGAACCAAGATTGATTATCCGAAAGGGAAGTCTAATCTTGGTTCGTTTTTCGGTTGTATCGTCAGACAATTGTCGTCCAGACTTTTCTATTTTTGTTTTCCTTGAAATCTCCACCGAAACCGCACTTGGTCATAAAATGGGAAAAGGAAGTATAAGAGAGTGGTTGCTAGTAACCAACCACCGATAATATCCGTTGGATAATGAACCCCGACATAAACGCGGGAAATTCCGACCAAGATGGCAAGGACAAGCAAGCCTAGCTGTGCAAGGCGCTTCACAATCACCTGTTTCAGGTGCTGCTGGATCAAAATAATCATCACACCTGCCATCATCAAGGTAGAAGCTGCATGCCAACTTGGAAAGGAATAGCTGCTTGTATCAACCAGCCATTCGATAGTCGGTCTTGGGCGTTGGTAGACATATTTCAGGGCTGTTGATAGGCCTCCCATCACCGCAAAACCAATGATGATAAAATAGCTTTCAATCTTCCACTGCTTCTGGTAGCAAAAAAATGCAGCTGCCAAACATATCGGCAAGAGAACACTCACATTTCCAAGTAAAGTGATCCTAGTCCAAAACAAGGTTGCAAGCGCAGGAAAATTCCCACGCAGTGTTTCTTGAATACTGCTATCAAACCCCACTAATTGCTGAGGATAGAATTTCACTACATATCCCAGAATTACAAAAAAGAGGGCTGCAAAAGAAGCATTTCGAAAATAAAGTTGTCTGTTTTTCATACAAGAAAGATCATCTAATTTTTTACAGTTTCCGTAAAATCGGCTGACCTGCGCGATACACTAAATAAAATAGAATCGAGAAAATCACGCCTTGTAGGAGATTAAAGGGCAAGACCATAGCAAATAGGTAGTTGCTCACCCCTAAAATCTGCCTAATATCAAAGTTAGCAAAAGCTGCATAGACAGGGATAGCATAGACATAGTTTAAGACGAGCATTGCCAGTGTCAAGCCTAAGGTACCCACACTAGAAGCGATTAGGTAGTGTTTTAATGTCTGCTTCTTACTCCACATCACATATAGAGCAACCATAAAGACTGCAAGAGCTGCAATGTTCATCGGCAAGCCAATCACTGTTGACGGACCATTATTATTGAATAAAAACTTGAGAACTGTCCGTATCAAGAGAATGCTAAAGGCTGACCCTAGGTCTAGGACCAACATTCCGATTAAAATAGGAATAATCGAAAAATCAATTTCCAAGAAACTCGCTGACGGAATCAAGGGAAATTTCAGGTACATAAGCAGAAAGGAAACTGCAGAGAGAATGGCAATCAAAGCCATTTTACGTGTATTTGTCATCTTCTTCCTCCAATTTTTAACAAATTAGAGAAGTGGGAAATCGATTTCATCGCGCACTTTCCATATACGATATAGCGGATATGCATCTATATTTAAGTCGAAAATCAACCGTTCTCCGTCTTCTCCCATCCAGACTATACTGTCGGTTGTGGAATTGCACCACATCAGCTTGCGCTCGCGGACTATCACCGCCGGTAGGGAATTGCACCCTGCCCCGAAGACTTATACTCTCTAAACACCAACATCCACAAGCTAACAAACCTACCGATAGAAGCAAGCTACATCAAAGTCCGTCAACAAGATCGGAAGTGAATCCTTATTGAGTATCATTAGTGAATCTCTCCACTAATATCCTATATGATACCAAAAAAGACTTGCTGATGCAAGCCCCAATACCCGCTTTTGAACTTTTGTTAACAAGCATTTGTATCGATTTCCAAGAAGTGCTTCTTCCTAAAAAAAATCTATTTTAGTTTATCAGTCTCATACTGATAGACCATGTCTAATCCTGAAAATGCTTGCTGGCGTAAGGCCTCGTACACAACCATACAGACAGCATTGGAAACATTAAGGCTCCGGACATGCTCATCATTCATAGGAATCCGAAGCGCCTTTTCAGGGTGCTTTCGCATAAAATCCTCTGGCAGCCCCTTATCCTCACGTCCAAAGATAAAGTAGTGGTGATTCCCATCATCATAGACTTCATCAGAATAGGTCTTTTCTGCAAACTTGGAAATCAGATGAACCCTAGCTTCTCCAACCTGTTCCATAAAATCGTCCAAACTATCATAAAAGCGAACGTCCAACTTGTCCCAATAATCTAGACCAGCCCGCTTCATCTTACGATCATCGATGGGAAAGCCCATCGGTTTGATAATATGAAGGGGACTATTGGTCGCTGCGCAAGTACGGGCGATATTGCCTGTATTCTGCGGAATCTGTGGCTCAAATAAGACCACATGATTGCGGGACTGCACTTCCTGATAGGATAATTCTTCAATATTCATCAGCTTTCCTCATATTCTTTCAGATATAGTCGCTCAGTTTACTTTTATTACTTCGTTAACTCATCTCACTGCAAAAAAATAGCCACACTGCCCGGAGTCAAGCTCAGCAAACAGCATGGTGAATGATGATTTCATTCACTTAAATCACAACAGGTTTGATTTAAATCAATGAAAATCTTATTACCATTATAACGCAAGTCGCTAGGTGCGTCAAGCAATAGTATTGAAAATCCCTAATTTTTTTCACGCTTCTTCTCATAACGGTTGGAATTTAACTGAAACAGCACAGCATGTTAAAATAAGGCTTCGTCCGTATTCAACCTCGTAAGGGGTGTGCACCGATTCGGTGCTTTTTTTGTAGGTTTATCTAATGCCCTTCAAAAATCACAGGGATACTTTGTCAAAATCTTAAAGGATTGCATTAGGACAATGAAGATGTAAAAAGGACATAGTTGTCCCAGTTTTAATTGATTACAGCTTATGGCTATTTATTGAGTAGGAGAGATTATTTCCCCAACATAAAAAACCAACCAGCTCGTCACTTGGGCTGGTTGGTTTTCAAAGATGGTGAAAACTATTTAGGATTGATAGTAGTAGGCTCTAAGTGAGTTTTTCTAACATCATGTCTTAGGGCTGATTTGTATCATTTACTGCTAGCAAGGAATCTCTTGCAGGCTTGGTAGGTCTGCTCCATGAGCATGGTGATGGTCATAGGACCTACACCGCCAGGAACAGGTGTGAGGTGGCTGGCGATTTCTTTTACCTCCTCAAAGGCGACATCGCCAATCAGCTTGCCATTCTCATCACGGTTCATCCCAACATCAATGACTACTGCTCCTTCCTTGACGAAATCCTTGGTCACAAAATGACCGCGACCAATAGCCACAACTAAAATATCTGCTTCTCGAGCGAGGGTGGGAAGATTCTCTGTCCGTGAATGAGCAATGGTGACGGTCGCATTGGCATCTAACAAGAGTTGAGCCATGGGCTTGCCGACAATATTGCTCCGACCAATGACAAGAGCTTTCTTGCCCTCAGGCTTAATACCATATTCACGCAAGAGTTCCATAATCCCCGCAGGGGTTGAAGGGATCATGACAGGATGGCCACTCCAGAATTGCCCCATATTCATAGGATGAAAACCATCTACATCCTTATCTGGATCAATTGCAAGGAGAACGACCTCTTCATCTATATGTTCTGGTAAAGGAAGTTGAACTAAAATTCCATGCCAGTCCGCATTCTGATTATAGCGCTCAATCACCGCCAAAAGCTCCTCTTGGCTCGTTGTCTCAGGCAGACGCACAACCTCGCTGCGAAATCCAGCTGCTAGAGCTGAACGTTCCTTATTGCGGACATAGACTTGACTAGCAGGATTATCTCCTACCAAAATCACAACAAGCCCCGGCTCCACACCTGTCTTTTCCTTTAACGCCGCTGTTTTTTCAGCTAACTGTCCCTGCATTTTTGCTGCTAAAGCTTTTCCGTCCAATCGTATCATCGTCGTCTCCTTTACGTTTTTTCCATTATACCAAAATTTTATCTCTGTTCCTAACACTTTGTTAGACTGATTAAAGAGCAAGTTTTGTCCTAAGCAACTGCGAGAAGTAGAAATGCAACGCTCAGGTGATGGACTTATCCAGTCCAGAATTAAAATATAAAGAGTGAGGAAAAACCAACTCTTGCAAGTTGCGAGTTTTTCCTCACTCTTTCCTTTTATAATACTTTAGACAAGAAATCCTTGGTTCGCTCTTCCTTGGTTTCTTCAAAGACTTGTTGCGGTGTTCCGTCTTCTACGACAACTCCACCATCCATGAAGATAACGCGGTCAGCCACCTCCCGCGCAAAGCCCATTTCATGGGTCACAATAACCATGGTCATCCCTGACTTAGCCAGGTCTTGCATGACGCCTAGCACTTCTCCAACCATTTCTGGATCAAGGGCAGAAGTCGGCTCATCAAAGAGCAAAACATCTGGGTCCATGGCAAGACCACGCGCAATGGCAATCCGCTGCTGCTGACCACCTGATAAGCTCTGAGGATAGGCTTGTGCCTTATCTGGCAAGCCCACCTTTTCCAACAAATCATAGGCTTTTTTCTCTGCATCAGCCTTGGTCAATCCCTTGGTCTTTATCGGTGACAGGGTGATATTCTCCAAAACGGACATATTGGGAAAAAGATTAAATTGTTGAAAGACCATTCCCATTTTTTCCCGCATTTTGAAAATGTCATTGGACTTGTCAGTAATGTCAACACCTTCAAAGATCACTGTTCCCTTGGTTGGTACCTCTAGCAGGTTCATGGTTCGCAAGAAGGTTGATTTTCCACTACCAGATGGTCCAATAATCACGACCACCTGTCCCTTTTCAATCTCAAGGTCAATCCCCTTTAAGACCTCATTTTTACCGAATGACTTATGAAGATTTTGTATCGAAATAATGGTCTCACGCATCTAGCTGTCCTCCTTTGTTTAACCGTTTCTCAAATGCCTGAATCGCTAGGGTCAAGATACTCGTCATCACCAAATAATAAGCTGCCGCAAACAGGAGCGGCGTCAAGGTCAAGTAGGTCGTTGCTGCAACGGTCGTCGCACTATTCCATAGCTCAATGACACCGATCGTTGACAAGAGGGAGCTATCTTTTAAAATCGTCACAAACTCATTTCCCAAGGCTGGTAAGATATTTTTGACTGCCTGAGGCATGATGACGGATTTCATGGCTTCAAAGGGGCGAATCCCCAAAGAATACGCTGCCTCTAACTGTCCCTTAGGTACAGCGTTGATCCCTGCCCTCACTGTTTCCGATACATAGGCACCACTATTCATTGAAATCACGATAATCCCGGGTAGCAAGCGAGACAAGTCCACGGATAGAATCCCCAACTCAAAGGTCGGTGCCGTGATATTCATGACCGCAAAGGCAATCATGATCTGTACTACCATAGGTGTTCCACGGAAGATCCAGACATAGATATTGGCCAGCCAAGCTAGGGGGCGGAATTTGCTCCGTTGAGCAAAGGCTAAAATAATCCCTAAGATGCTACCGAAGAATACAACCAAGGCTGCTATCATCAGCGTTACAATCGCTCCATAATTAAAATAGTCCCAGTACTTGGGAAGGAATGAGAAATCCATTTGTTTACCTCTTTTCAAACTATCTGTTTCTTATTATACCACTTTTGAATAAAAATACAATATTTCGATTAAATATTCAATCCAGAAAAAAAGCACCGAGGTGCTTTTCCGTCTTAACAACTGTATCACAGCAGGTACTTAGACTGTTTTCATACTCGTCAAAAACCAGAATCTGACGTCACTCACTCCCCTTATCATGCCTAAGAAAAGGAGTTCCTTTTCTTATCTAACACTTGATCGGCTAGCCACTATTTCAACTACTGGCGTTTTTGATGAGATGAACTTGACGATCCTTATCTCCTAGAGGCTGAGCAAAAAGTCCAGTGTGCATCTCTTGAAAACACGAACAGCGACTAGCACAGATACTAATCTTGAAGGGAGTATGAGCTATGATACAGGGTTTCTGTAAGAATTAATACAGTAATTCGTAGATTTCCATTGCAATCAAGTCAATGCTATCAAAGGTGTATGTCTCACGCGCTTGAACATCACGAAGCGTAAAGACAGAACCATTTTCCTCATCAAAGCTGTACGCAACCTCTGCAACGACAACGCCGTCACGCTCAAAATTACGTTTTAAGGTTCCACCATCCGTAGCCATAGCTTCCAAACGGTTAATAATTCGCACTAAATGTGATTCCATATCACTTCTCCTAATTTTTTATTATAAACGTATTCTACCATATTTCCTGTAAAAAGTCTTGATTTATCCATTTTCTTCTTGCTTTATACCAATCTACTACCCTACAAAAACTTAAAGCCTACCCCTTAGGCTTTCCGCTTTTCAAGGAAACGGGATAAACAGTCGCTTGCCTTGCCAGTCATTGGTCTGCAACAGGTTCTGATTTCTTTTCAATTTAGGTAGCAGATTCTTGCAATTTAGCTAAATCTTGTTATAATAAACTTATATCTGACCTTTATTGACTATTCGTATCCTGTGGATTCAATAGTCAGGCTATTCTTTGATTGTTAAGAAAGAAAAGGAAGACATTTCGATAGAAAGAGGGATTGCCCATGCTTTGCCATAATTGTAATATCAACGACGCAACCATTCATCTCTATACAAATCTGAACGGAAAACAACAACAGGTGGACCTCTGTCACAACTGTTACCAAATCATGAAAACAGATCCTAACAATGCTATTTTAAAAGGATTGGGAGACCTAGCAAATCCCAACAATATGGATCCATTCAGTGAATTTTTCAATAATATCGGAGGGATTCCTGGGCATACACCTGCTGGAAAGGCGCGTAACCAAACACCTCCTACCCAAGCGGGTGGTGGCAATCGGGGCAATAATGGTGGTACTACGCCTCCGCCACAACAACCCAAGGGATTGCTGGAGGAATTTGGAATTAACGTGACTGAAATTGCCCGCCGTGGGGATATTGATCCTGTGATTGGCCGTGACGAGGAAATTAAGCGCGTTATCGAAATTCTCAACCGTAGAACCAAGAATAACCCTGTCCTTATCGGTGAGCCAGGGGTCGGAAAAACAGCCGTTGTTGAAGGCCTCGCCCAAAAAATCGTGGATGGTGATGTCCCACAAAAACTCCAAGGTCGGGAGGTCATTCGCCTTGATGTTGTCAGTCTGGTTCAGGGAACCGGTATCCGCGGACAATTTGAAGAGCGCATGCAGAAACTGATGGAAGAAATCCGCAATCGCAAGGAGATTATTCTCTTCATTGATGAAATTCACGAGATTGTCGGCGCTGGCTCTGCTGGAGATGGCAACATGGACGCAGGCAATATCTTGAAACCTGCCCTCGCTCGTGGTGAAATGCAGCTGGTCGGTGCTACCACGCTCAACGAGTACCGTATCATCGAAAAAGATGCAGCCTTGGAGCGTCGCATGCAGCCTGTCAAGGTTGATGAACCAAGTGTCGAGGAAACCATCACTATCCTCAAGGGAATCCAGAGCAAATACCAAGATTATCACCATGTCAAATACACCGACGAAGCCATTGAAGCAGCAGCAATTCTCTCAAACCGCTACATTCAAGACCGCTTCTTGCCAGACAAGGCCATTGATTTGCTTGATGAAGCTGGCTCTAAGATGAACTTGACCCTGAATTTTGTCGATCCTAAAGAAATTGACCAACGCTTGATTGATGCCGAAAATCGCAAGACCCAAGCCACTCGGGATGAGGATTTTGAAAAAGCTGCCTACTACCGCGACCAAATTGCCAAATACAAGGAAATGCAAAAGGCAACGATTAGCGAGGAAGATATTCCTGTCATTACAGAAAAAGAAATCGAAGCGATTATCGAGCAAAAAACCAATATTCCTGTCGGTGATTTAAAAGAAAAAGAGCAGTCACAACTGATTAACCTAGCTAGTGACCTAAAAGCCCATGTCATCGGCCAAGATGATGCCGTTGATAAGATTGCCAAAGCCATTCGCCGCAATCGAGTGGGACTCGGCGCACCCAACCGTCCAATCGGAAGTTTCCTCTTTGTTGGACCAACAGGGGTCGGGAAAACCGAGCTATCAAAACAGTTGGCTATCGAACTCTTTGGCTCTGCTGACAGCATGATTCGCTTTGATATGTCCGAGTATATGGAAAAACACGCAGTCGCAAAATTAGTCGGAGCGCCTCCAGGCTATGTAGGCTACGAGGAAGCTGGTCAATTGACAGAAAAGGTTCGCCGCAATCCCTACTCGCTGATTCTGCTTGATGAGATTGAAAAGGCTCATCCTGATGTCATGCACATGTTCCTCCAAGTCCTTGACGACGGCCGTCTGACAGACGGACAAGGACGCACTGTCAGCTTCAAAGATACCATTATCATCATGACCTCAAATGCTGGAAGCGGTAAGGTGGAAGCTAGCGTTGGCTTCGGTGCTGCCTTAGAAGGACGCACGCAGTCTGTCCTCGGTCAGCTGAGCAACTTCTTCAGCCCGGAATTTATGAACCGCTTTGATGGTATTATTGAATTTCATGCCCTCAGCAAGGAAAACCTGCTCCATATTGTGGAACTCATGCTCCTTGACGTCAACAAGCGCTTGGAAACAACCGGCCTTTCACTGCATGTAACAGATAAGGTCAAGGAAAAATTAGTTGACCTAGGCTACGATCCTAAAATGGGAGCTCGTCCGTTGCGCAGAACCATTCAAGAGTATATTGAGGATCCATTGACCGACTTCTATCTGGAACACCCAGAGGAAAAGAAGCTACGTGCTGTCCTAAGCAGCAAAGGAACTATTTCGATAAAGGCAAAATAGGCTTTCTTTTTCCTATATTTATGCTATAATGATAAAAAATCATCCTTGAGGAAGACAATGACACAGGCAACATTTGGTAAAAAAGAAGCAGGAGTGACCTACCAGAATCGCTACGGCGTCTACGCCGTCATTCCTGATCCACAAAAAGAGCGCATCATTCTAGTGCAGGCCCCCAACGGTGCGTGGTTTCTCCCGGGAGGAGAAATCGAGGCTGGCGAAAATCATTTGACCGCTCTCGAGCGTGAATTGATAGAAGAACTTGGTTTTACAGCAAAGATTGGTACCTATTACGGGCAGGCAGATGAATATTTCTACTCACGCCACCGTGATACCTACTACTACAATCCTGCCTATATCTATGAAGTCACCGACTATCAAGAAATAGGGCAGCCTCTTGAAGACTTCAACCACCTAGCGTGGTTTGATATCGATACTGCAATTGATAAGCTCAAACGTGGAAGCCACAAGTGGGGCATTGAGCAATGGAAGTTAGCCCATCAGTATGATTAAGGCTAGTCAAATCCCCCTAAGAGTGCTATAATAAATGCAAAGAATGATTGGAGGTCAAGCATGAAGATCATCAACACGACAAACAGTCAAGCACAGCTCGTGCAAAACCAACTAGCAAATACAGATGCCTTTCTGGTGGAGACCTACTCCGCAGGGAATACAGATGTTATTTTTACGCAGGCACCCCTTCACTATGAACTCTTGATTAGCAACAAGTACCGCGCTGTTCAACTGGTAGAGCTCGAACAGATTCGCGACTTCTTCCTCAAGCGCAAAATCGATACAAAGATTATTGATCAAGCAGGTATCCAAACCATTCATACCGACCGCTTGATTGAGATGTCAATTCCGATTGTGAAATAAAATAAAAACTTTCAATGGATACAACCTGAACTGCTCCCTGTCAAGTAGACAGTCAAATAATAAAAGATATTAAGCAACCTGATTCCTGAATTCCCAAGGGGTCAGGTTGTTTAATTTAGTTTGATAACGTTGTGTATTGTAAAACTGGATATAGCTTTCCACATCTGCGACTAGCTCCTCATAGGTCTTGTATTTCTTGAGATGATAAGACTCTGTCTTGAAATGCCCAAAGAAACTTTCAATTGGTGCATTGTCGATACATTTCCCAACTCGTGACATGGATAGAGTGATGCCAGCCTGTGTTGTAAAAT